>JAJTDO010000117.1 GCA_021300475.1 Burkholderiales bacterium
GAAGCAAGTCGCTGGTGAAGCAGCGGGTGAACAAAGGTCCTATGATTTTCATAGTCTGTTGCTGACAGTGAAAGCACCACCTGCAGCTGGCAGCGAGATAAAATCACCGTCCTGCCCTATTCTGAGAGCGCCGCTGTAACGATTCCGCGCATCTTGCAAGAACAAGTCTTCCAGCGCAGACAGCGGTATGGGGGGCACAATATGGTTAAACACCAACAACCCCACCTTGGCGTTCTCCGCAATTTGTGCTGCCTCTGAGGGGGTTGTGTGATAGTTCTGAATGTCGCTCATAATTTGCGCCAGCGCAGGACGCCCCGCAGCTTGGGCAATGCCGCCGATTTCACTGACCAGGTTGGGCGCCAGCGCCTCGTGCAGCAAAACATCCACGCCAGCGGCGTGCGCCTCCAAATTCGCAGATTTACGAGTATCGCCGCTGATTAAAACACTGCGTCCCTTGTAACGGAACAAATAGCCCATGGCAGGCTTCACCGGCCCGTGGTCCACTTCAAACGCCAGTATTTCCAAATCAGCGTCCTTGAACAAAACAACACTGTTGGCCGCCTTGTCCAATTTAAATGCCTGCGCATTGGCACCAAAGCCGCTGGGAGGAACCACGTAAGCGCCATGGTGGCCAACGCGGTAATCCCTGTCTTGGGAGTAAGCTGACATCAAACCACCCACCACCGCTTGTTTTCGTACGAGGGCAAATGCCGAACGCCTGGCGTTGCGAAGCAAGTCGCTGGTGAAGCAGCGGGTGAACAAAGGTCCTATGATTTTCATAGTCTGTTGCTGACAGTGAAAGCACCACCTGCAGCTGGCAGCGAGATAAAATCACCGTCCTGAATTGAGCAAGGGGCTCAAGCGCCACATTGCGCGTGATGGTCCGCTTGGCCAGAAGCAGGGCAATGTCAGTGCGAAACGTCCAGCCGAGAAGAAGACAGACCGTTGCAAAAATACATCCGTAGATCAGCGCTGTCTTCAAGCGGTTCATAAAGCCTTTTAGGTTAGGTTTGAGATTCTCTTTTCAAATCCTAAATTAACAGGCTGCGCTGTATTTGCCCACAGAAAAAAAATAACATTTTCCTTCACGAACAGGCAAATACCCCCATTACTGACGCCTTATGCAATCTCGGTAATGAACTGGGATCTCGGTCTGCGAATCTTTTTCAGATTCACCAGCCAGTCGCCACTTTCTTGCCGGTAGCCCAAAGGCAGCAAAGTCACGCTGCGTAACCCGCGGGCGCGCAAGTCGAGGATCTCGTCGAGCGCAGTAGGGTCAAAGCCCTCCATGGGGGTGCTGTCGACCTCTTCAAATGCTGCAGCCATCAATGCCGCTGCAAGGCCTAAATAGGCTTGGCGGGCTGCATGCGCAAAGTTGGCTTCAGCGCCGCGCTGGGGGTAGCTTGCCAACAACTTGTTGCGATACGCCTCCCAACCCTCATTCTTGACGCCACGCACCTCATTGGTCAGATCGAACATCACGTTGATGCGCTCGGCAGTGTAGTCATCCCAAGCAGCGAACACCAATAAATGAGAACAATCCGTCACTTGACCCTGATTCCAGGCAATCGCCTTGATGCGCTCGCGCACCGCTGTGTTGGTCACCACAAAAATCTCATAGGGTTGCAGGCCACTGGAAGTTGGCGCAAGACGAGCAGCCTCAAGAATGCGTTCAACTTTTTCCTGGGCCACGACTTTTGTCGGATCCATCTTCTTGGTGGCATAACGCCAGTTCAGCCGATCAATCAAAACAGACTGGTTTTGACTGTCTGCGTCGGGCTGGTTTGAAGTGGTTTGTGTCATTAAAGTTCCTTGTTTAACTTGGATAAATTACGTGATGCACCTAGAAAAATCTGTTCGTACTGAGAACGGAGCGCCTGCACAACATCCGTCATGTAATTGCAAACAATCGTCCCGCCAAAACGCGGGTTGATTTCAAAAATCTTGACCTTTGAGTCAATCAATTTAAAGTCAATACACATGGGCCCGGTGTACTTCAAAAGAGAAAATATTCTGGAAAATTGTTGGTGGTCGAAATCGTGAACAATTTCATTGTTGAGCATCTTTCCATGTTTAATATGGCGATCGCCCTCATAGACTTGTGACATCACCTGAGAAAACAGCAATTCGCCTCTGTAGAAAACATAATTTCCGACATACTCTTTCGAGCCCTCAATATACTCTTGCACGATGTAGTTGGTTTGTCCTTCAGGAAGGTCTGCTTCCTCATTGAGAATTTTTACACCCGCCCCCGCAAGGCCCACCGTTGGCTTGAACACCGCGGGATACTTGATTGGCTTGTACGTTTTTGGTGTGTCGGTGCATATGACATAGATTTCCGGCAAAAAATCATCTAATTCGTTGTAGAGCATCAAATCAACAAAAAGATTCTTTTCATTTAAAACCCGAACAATTTCAAAGTTTGGTGGTGACAGATATGGGCACCCCACATCATGCAGAGATAAAAACCGCATATCTTCATACCGCAGGGGAAGCAACAAATCGATGGCATTGGATTTGACATAACCCCGTATTTTTTCCAAAGACAATGTGTTTAACGGCACCCTGAACATCGTTTGTTCTTGCTCTCTCAACGCTAAAAACCAATCCTCAAAGGGTGGTTTTCCAAACACTGTATTCAAAAAAATCTCCTCTAAAAACAAGCGCCCTGTTTGGCCAGTGCACGCCAGCGCAAGTGCTCAACACCACAGACGCGACAAGGTTCTTAATCTACCTTTATAGCATCGTGACACAAACCCAGCCATCCACGTTGAGTTGGCGAAATTGACTTTTAGGGTAACAAAATGAAACATACAATAAAAGAAACGGTGGTTGTGGCTGCAATGCTTGCCATCACTGCCGCTGCGTGGGCTCAATCGAACGGAGACAGTTACGTTCCGGATGAAAAAACAATGATTTCCAAGGGTGTGCCCCCTTGCTATAACGCGTTGAGCGGGTGGGTTGCCGAACATGCACAAGGTGATGCTACCGCACCGACGCCGCCTGATTGGGTCACAGCGAACTGTGCGGTAAAACCTGAAGAACCTGTCAGGGCATTTACCGGCAAGAAGGCTGATGACTATTGGTTGAACAATTGATTGTATTGCGGGTTGTGCACTTCGGTGTCTGGCGGAAGCTGTGAGATTGTTCTCGCCCCAAAGGGGCTCGCTCGTTGCGGCAGCCAAAGGCTGCCTCCACCGAACTACAATTTACGAACCGTGAGTTCGAATGCCTGACGAATCCGTCAGACATAAAAAAACCGCCACAAGGCGGTTTTTTTATTTGTCTGGCGGAAGCTGTGAGATTCGAACTCACGGTGGACTCGCATCCACGCCGGTTTTCAAGACCGGTGCATTCAACCGCTCTGCCAAGCTTCCGAGAGCGAGATTCTAGCACAGAAGATAAAATCAACAAAAAGACCGTTGTTTCAGCAGAAACAACAGGTCCTCTCGCTTTTCAAATCACGTGCTAATTACTTCGCACCTTCTGTCAATCGACGACCCAAGGAAATTGCGTACGTAGATGCCCGAGCTGTAAACAAGGGATCTGGACCAATCGCCACACCCGCTGGCACCACCATAGGGTTGTAGGTAATGCCCACGCAAGCGCCTTGACTGTCTGCTTCCACTTTGTCGATGGCAACCTTGCCAACCACCACGCGCTTGCGGCTGTCTGGCCAAACTACCGTTGAGTTGTCCAATACATCGCCGTTTTCTGCAATCTGAACCACCATGTTAAATTCAACTGGTGCCTTGGCAACCCGCTGGCGCAACTCGTCAAACAGGAAGTTCGCGCCTTTTGCTTTTTGCTCTTCGTCGTTCAAAGACTCCAAGCCCTTAACCGGCTCAAAGGAATAACGTACAAATTCAACGCGACCATTGGGAGCTTGAAACTTGTAGGCTTGAACACCCCAGTAATTCACTGCACCGTAGCTCGCTGGAATCGCCATTTTTGCGAAATAGTCGATCTGTGGCTTTGCTTCAGGCGTAGCAGCGTTAAATGCCTTGATTTTCTCTGGGTCATTTTTACCAAATACGCCTTCGAAACCATCTACGATTTCATTGGGATTGACTTGCGCAAAAGTTGGCGCTGCTGCGGATGCAAAGGCTCCGACGATCAGAACTGACAATACGT
>JAJTDO010000012.1:0-31902 GCA_021300475.1 Burkholderiales bacterium
TGGTGGTGGCATCGCGCTTCTTTGGCTTGGCACCTGCATTCTGAGCATCCGCACCGGGGCGGGCACCGCCGATAGGAGCTGAAGAATCACCGGGAGGAGAATTGCTCATGACACCAGGCACACCCGAAGGATTTGCAGAGTCGCCGTCGCGCAATTCGCTGACCTGTTCGCTGCGAATCGCTGCTTTCGTCAAATCAGTGTTGGGTTTGTAAATTTCATCGGAACGCTCAACCTGCGAAAAATCCAGATCTGCGGTTACTGACGCACGAATGTTTTCTGCGCCGTAAACTGGCGCCAGAAGATCCATCACACGTTTTGTAAAAACACCTTCCAGTGTTTGTGAGTACTGAAGCGCGGAACTGCTGGCGCCCATCAGGTTGTCGCCGGTGTTGTCAGAGGTCAGCAAGTTACCGTTTTGGTCCACCACGCTAACGTTTTTCGCATTCAACTCAGGAACGCTGGCAGACACCAGGTGCACAATGCCCTGAATCTGCGCACGGTCCAATGTGCGGCCTGAATGCAGACTCACCACCACACTGGCAGTGGGCTTTTGCTGGTCGCGCAAAAATACGGAAGGCTTCGGAATGGCGAGGTGAATTCTTGCGGTACGTACGGCGCCCAAAGACTGAATGGAACGTGCGAGTTCGCCTTCAAGGGCACGCTGAAAATTGATTTGTTCCTGAAACTGGGTAACGCCCATTTTCTGGTTTTCCAGAATTTCAAACCCCATGATGCGGCCTTTTGGCAGGCCTTGGGTGGCCAGTTTCAAACGTGCATCATGCACATGGTCTGAAGGCACCAAAATGGCAGAACCAGACTCACTGATGCGGTAGGGAATGCCCAGTTGGGTCAGAGCAGCTGTCACTGCGCCACCATCTTCGTCGGCCAGGCCAGCGTACAGAGGCTTGTAGTTGGGCTGCGCAGACAGGAAAAAGGCGGCAATCAAACCTGTAAGAACAACGGCCAGTAAACCGAGAAATCCCACCTTGCGTCCTGTGGGCATGTTGTTAAGCCCTTTGAGCAAGCGGGATGCGTTTGCGTTGCCGCCGAAATTCAGTGCGCCGGCGCCGTTGGCCAGCGCCGCTTTGTCACCCATTACTTGTACGTCTGCCATGTTGTTCGCCAGGCGAAGTTTATGATGAGTTGATTGTGGCAGTTCGGTAGGTGTTTCAGTGCGGAGAAACCGCGGAAATCAGGGGGTTTTCGGACTCCCCCTCAGATGGGTAGCCTTACAGCTGCGCGCTGTTTTCAGCAGAAAAATAAGCCTGCTTGAGCCGTTCATTGCGCCCCAAAGACCCCATGTTTTTTTTAAGCAGTGATGAACGCTGACTTAAATGTTCTGTGGCCAAACGCTGGTCTTCCAGTGCTGCAGTCAAATACAGTATGCGAGAGGTTTTTTGCAAAGCGGTCAGTTGCGCATCGTCTTCACGTAAATTCGCCAACTGTGCAGACACCTCCACCAAGCTGTCCTGCTCTTGTGCAACCGCTTCCCAGTCTTCATTTTGGGCGAACTCCAGAATGCGTGCAGAAACCTGTGCCAGCCTGGCGTATAAGCGTAACACCAGGTCCGGGTCGGCAGGCCACGCCAGCAACGTGCTCATTGCACGCCGCCAGACATTCCGATGGCCACCCACGCTTCCCTGATATTTTCAATCATTGCAATACAGACCTGCATTTTTTCTTCGTCGTTTCTAGCAGATGCAATAACGATGTTCTGGCTGACGTATTCATACACTCCCATGAGCTGCTTGGAAATGTCGCCGCCTTTTTCAAAATCCAGCGAAGACATCAAGCCGTCTTGCAAAATGCGCAATGCACGGTTAACTTCAGCCCCCTTTTGCACCGGGTTTTTATTCTGCATACAAATTAACGCGAACCGCATGGACTCCAGCAAACCATCGTATAGCATCACTATCAGCTGATGGGGGGAAGCCGAGTTAACTTGCGACTCTATCCCCACCTTTGCATAGGCCTTCACACCAAACATATACCGCTCCTTCTCTTTGACCCAGTGTAATGCCGGGTCACAAACGCTGGAAAAAAGAAAACCCCGAAAAAACACGGATTCCGTTTTTTAAAAAACAAAAGGCTTCAATCAGACACACCTGGGTCCAGACCTTCAGGTATGTCGTCAAGGCTTGGAAACAAGGCGCTGTCCAGCGAACCCGCTTTCATGGTCATGATGTAGGCCAACAATTTCGCCACCGCCGTGAACAGCGTGTTGGGAATCTCCCTGTCCAAATCCACGTTGGCATACAAAGCGCGCGCCAATGGGGGCATCTCAAGCACCGGCACTTTGTGCTCAGCGGCAATTTCCCGAATCTTCAATGCCAACTCACCCTTGCCTTTTGCCACCACCACAGGAGCGCGTCCCGCACCATCGCTATAACTCAAGGCAACCGAGTAATGTGTGGGGTTGGTGACCACCACATCGGCAGTGGGAATCTTCGACATCATTCGCTGACGTGCGCGTTCTCGCTGCATGCTGCGGATGCGTCCCTTGAGCATGGGGTCGCCCTCTGACTGTTTCGATTCATCCTTCAAGTCTTGCAGGTTCATCCGCAAGTCGTGGTAGTACTTCCACAATTGATAGGGCGCATCGAACACCACAATCAGCAAGAAGGCGAGCGCCATCAACAGGGCATCCCACAAGGCCATGTCGCCCGCCAGAGAAATGCTTCTGTCGACTGGCATGTTCATCAGGGCAGGAAACTCAGTGATGTGACTGACCATCAACTTGTAGGCAATTCCGCCGATGACAGTCACTTTAAGAATCGACTTGAAGACCTCAAAAGCAGCGTTTGCGGAAAACAGACGTGCAAAACCTGCGATTGGGTTCAAGCGGGACGCTTTGAAGTCCCAGTTCTTGCCGGAGTAATTGAAGCCGCCAATTGCCAATGTAGAAAACACCGCCAGCAACATTGTGAAACCGAGAATCGGCATCAGGCTGAGCAAGGCATCAATCAACAAATCAGACAGCCGTGTACCCATCATGCTTTCATCTCTGACCTCGCGTGGCGTGACAGACAATGCGCGCGACATCATTTGCGCCAGCGACGCAGAAAAATGCTGCCCGAATGCATAAAAAAATAACACGGTGCCTATCAGCAGCGCACCACTGGAAAGTTCTTTGGAACGCGGAATATTGCCATCTTCGCGGGCCTGCTGAATCTTGCGTTCCGTGGCCGGTAATTCGCGTTCGGCGTCTTTGTCTTCAGCCACCGGGCAGCCTCTTAGCTTCTGAGTTTCTTGAGGCGTTCGTTGGGCGAGGTAATATCGATCAGGCGAATGCCGAACCTGTCATCCACCACCACCACTTCACCACGGGCTATCAAACAGCCATTGACCAACATGTTCAAGGGCGTTCCGGCCAACGAGTCCAGCTCCACCACCGAACCGGGGGCAATGCTGAGCAGTTCACGTATTGAAATTTTTGCACGCCCCAGTTCAACGGTCACACCCACGGGTATGTCCATGATCATGTCGATGTCGCTAGGGATCCCCTGGCGTGGTTTGGAACTGAGTTCATTGAACACGTGGGGGCTGACTTGCGGCTCACGCTGCGAAGGTATGCCCTGTTGGTCGTTCAAGGTTTGATCCCAGCCCGAAGGTGCAGTCGCAACGCGACCTTCATCAATACTTGCATAATCAGCCATTTTGATCCCCTGACAATTGTTGGTTGTTGCTGTTGTCCGTTCCCTGAAGGTCTGACAACGAAGAAAAATCCATGAGTTTTTGTTCAATGCGGATGGCATGCCGCCCTTGGCTGACCCCAAAGCCGCAAGAAAATACGGCACGGTCGCCTACTTTGGCGGTGATGTCTTTTGGCTTGCCGATAGGAATGATGTCGCCGCGCTGCAAGGAAATCAGCTCAGCAATGCTGAGCTGGAATTCTGCGAATTCAGCAGACAACTCCACCTGCGCACCTTCCAGCTTGCGCCGTATCTGATGCCCCCAAACGCCGTCTTTTGATTCCGCGCCCGCACGCGCAGCCGGAAACAAGGTGTGTGTCAGGCTTTGCAATTCATGGTCGGGAAACCAGAGCGCCACGCCGGCGTGGCCGTCGCCCATGGCCACACTGAATCTGAAACCGCTCATTACAGTGGTGTCGGGCAAAAAATTGGCAAATTGCGGTTGCGTTTCCATGCGCTGACGCGTCAGGTTCATGGGCATCAACTCCAGCCACGACGCCTGAACGACGGCAAACAGGCGCTCCATGAACTTGCCGCCCACCTGCGCTTCGCTCTGGGAAAAGGTTTTGCGCTTGCCCCGTTTCAAGGGTGCACCATCGCCACCGAAAATCAGATCCACCAAACCGCTGGCCAAGGCGCCTTCCAGGGCAACCACCATGGGCACCCCCAAAGGGTCCATGCGCAAGTGGTAGAGAAAACAAGGCTCCGACCAAGCCGTCTTGCAATCCGTAAAAATTGTAGGGGGTAAAGTTTCCAGCGTTACTGTTGGGCGTTGCCGGGTCAGCTCAAACAAAGCCGTGCGTACCTCGGGCAACATGGTTTGATGCAGACGCTCCAGCGGGTGCAGGCCAGAGGTCTGGCCGGATTTGGGTTTGTCTTTGCTGAACTCATAAGGAGTCACTTGCGCCGGCTTGCTGCCATGGCTGCGATTGATGGGCGTGTCCTGTTGCAACTGCTGCACCAGTGTGTCTGCCTGTGATTCGGATAAATAATCGCCTAACATGCGCATTCCTTCTCGATTAGACCGGCATGTTCATGATGTCGTTGTACGACTGCACCAGTTTGTTGCGTGTCTGCACCAGCAACTGGAATTGCAGCGAAGCCTCATTCATGGCCACCACGGTTTGCTCCAGCGATACATCGGGCGCATCCATTTGCAGGGCCCGGTTAAGGTCCGCCGCTTTCTTCTGCGCCACGCTGGTTTGCTCAAGCAAACCCGACAAGGTGCTTGAAAAATCGCTCGCTGCTGACTTTTGAGCCCCGCCCAAGGCCTTTGGCTTATCCAGCGCACTGGCAAAAGCGGGGGCAATATGTGAAACTCGATCCATTTTGTAAAATGCCATTGATCTCCAAGCTTGTAGTTTGAGGCCTGAGGTGCGTGGAAACCCCGAAAAACAATGTCCAAAATTGGTGAGTGTTTCAAAGTGGAGTTAAAAACCCGAATCAAACAGGCCGCATTCACAGTCTTGATGCTGCTGCTGGCCCTGCCCGCAGTACAAGGCTGCAAGCCGGCTCAACCCACAATTTCCATGCAGCGGGAGGTGGCAGACAGCTTCATGGCCGCCTTGAGCGAAGGCAACACGGAAGCTGCTCAGGAACTGACCATGAACAGACACGGTAGCCAAGAGGCTGTGGTCTACTTGACCAAAGCCGTTAAAAAACGGGTAGGCGAACAGGGCATTCGCGCTTTTGATTTCAAATATGTCTCAGAGTTAAGGGCGATGAGCAACACTGACACCGCGCGGGTGGTTTATTCACAAAAAATAAACAACGAAATTCCGCAAGACAACATTGTGGTGGAGCTGAATTACGATGAAACAAAAAAACAGTGGAAGGTCAGCAATTTAATTTTAAGGTGAGTTGTTTACACCCTTACTCGGGCTTGCCCGCATTGAACCCTGTTTTTTACCGAGTTTTACCATCCCCCCTCACTCCCACCCCCCAACTACCCGAAATGGGGGGGTAATTTCCCGTTTATTATCGAAATGAACTCCCCGTCCGGGGGGGAAACTGTGAATGTGAAATTTATTTACAAACAGCCACAGGGGAAACCAACATGAACAGCTCAATCGCCGGAATCAGCAACACCACATCCACTTTGGCCATGTTCGGCGCCGGCATGAAATCTGGTGCGTGCCCTGAGTTTTCAGTGAGCATCAGCGAAGCGGGAATGGCGGCACTGAACCGTCCTGAAGGCGCAATGCAAGACATCATGCCCGCCACCGGCATGAACGAAACCCTGAAAGCGGCCCTGATCTGCATGCTGCTTTCCTGATTTTCACAACCGATCAGGCACGCCAGGAAGTTCTGCCCGCTTCAAATGCAGTCTTCACGCTGGAAATGGGGGTGTTGAGCACTTCCACCCCAGCCTTGGTATTTACCAAATGAGGATGGCGTTCAGTTTCTCGACCCTCTCCACCCTGAGAAGAACGTCCGCTGTTCTGGTCTGATGAAGCAAACGCAGATGAACCGCCCGATGAATTTTCAAAACCAGACTTCTGCTCAAATCTGACCTCTTTCACTTCAGGTGCAGATTCCAGCATCAAAGACTTCAGGTTCTCCAGTTCACGGGTTCCCAACATTTCCTTCATATTGGTTTGAGCGTCAAACCTGACCAACAAGACACCGTCTTTGATGTTGGCCTCCAAACCCAGTTTTTGATCGTCTCTGAGCGTCACATCCACCCTAAGCACATCTGAATTCTTAAGCTTTGCCAAATCCATTTGTTGGCGCATGCTGTCCATCCAGGCCGGGTCTTCTGGCGGTGCAGAAACCTCAGCCGTTTGCCCTGTTGTTACCTCTGCATCAAACCTTGAAAACGCCGACTCATAGCCGCCAGCGAGGCTGGCTTCGAGACCCTGCACGCGATCAGACTTTGCATCGTTCATCTCCAGAATTTTTTCCTTGATGAAAAGCATTTCCCTTTCCGCAGGCTTACCTGATTCGGAAGTCTCCGAAGACCGCTCAGCGATCTGTGACAACTCATTGCGCGCTTGCCGATGCTTGATCAGCGCATCCTCAGCCTTCTTGCTGACCGCCCTTTCACCACCAAAGCTTTTCACCACCCCCAACTGCTCATCCAGGTTGCGCAAATCAAGTCCGGCTTTTTCTGCTGAATCGTCAGGCATCGCTTTTGTTGTGACCTGAAACGCCTGAATATCCTTGTTGAGCTTGGCTTGCTGCAAGACGCCGTCCAGCAAGGCTTTGCCAGTGGACACCGCCTGCTCCACCGGGTTCCTCAGCGCTGCAAATATGCCAGACGCCTCACGCTGTGGCTGCTCGGAACCGGCAACCGGTGTAAAAGGCAGCGAGCCTGTTTGCATGTCTGCAGTCAAAACAACATCTGATGCAGACTGTGCATCAGCCGCCTGCGTTGCTGTGGTCGCAACCATGAGCGTTGCATTAAAAATAGCAACCCAGTCCGCTGCGGTGGTTGCTGAGTTACTCTCAGGTTTTCCGGAGTCGGAAATTTTGCTGTCCGCATTTGTTTTTTCAACAGCGCTTGACTCTGCTGCAGGCAACGCTGCCATCGCCA
Organism: Burkholderiales bacterium; assembly: GCA_021300475.1. Classification (GTDB taxonomy): domain Bacteria; phylum Pseudomonadota; class Gammaproteobacteria; order Burkholderiales; family Burkholderiaceae_B; genus SXZD01. Next base: position 7,228 of record JAJTDO010000012.1, read on the forward strand.
AATTTAAAACCATGTCCATTGCTTGCTCAATTCACTTCAACATGTCGAGTAATCTGTCACGCCCATCAAGGAAGGCGGAAAGCCAAACGGATACACCGTTTTGACCAATAATTTTTTCAGGGCTTCTTCTTCACGAAAACTTATCAACTCTTCAATTCTCAAACCCATGGATTGCCATTCAGTGGCTGACACTAAATAGGTGTCTCGGGCTGAGTTGTCCGTTTCATTCCACACCACGATCACAATTTCCAGGCTGGGCAGGCAACACAATTTCAATGAATGCCCCAAACCTTCCAGATCGCGCTCAAGCAACACCTTGGCATCGCCTGTCTTTATCATGCGTTCCAGCGCATCGCGCCGTGTCAGCGGGTCTGGAAGCTCGTTCACCACTGCGCGCATGGTTTTGACAGCACGCGTCAGCACCAGCTTCAATTGTTCGTCCGCACCGTTCTGGCTGAAAGCGTAAAAACAGGAATACAGGCGCGCACGTTCGCGCTCGTTGCAGAAAGCAACCCAATTACCATCGACATCACGGCGGCAAGTCAGAGAGAAATTCCGGTTAGCCACCCGCAAGGTCATGGGAACGTCCACCACACTGGGATGGTAGGCATGCGCCCTCATTTCAGCGTCGTACCGTCGAATGTAGATTTCATCGAGGTGAGGCAACATTTCAATGTCCATGGCGCTTTCCTTTCCAGAGGGATGGACAGAATAGTAACCAGTGAGGCCTACTTTTTTCTTTCACAACTGAAGGCAAATTTGACGAGTGTTAGTGGCGATTTACTCGACATGAATACGATTAAATGCAAAGGTCGAAAACATCCTTTGAGAGTCTCACATGAGCGTATTCCAGCAAGGCCTCAGCGGCCTGAATGCCAGCCAGCGTAATCTGGAAGTGATTTCCAACAACATTTCCAATGCCAATGCAGCCGGCTTCAAAGCTTCGTTCGCCCAATTTTCCGATCTCTACAATGGTGGCGGTTCAGGCGACGGCGTGGGCGCGGGAACACAACTGTCAGATATCAACAGACAGTTCACGCAGGGCAACGTACTCACCACCAATAACCCTTTGGATTTCGCCATCAGTGGTGAAGGCTTCTTTAAAGTTCAAAGCGAAAAAGGCGGCACCATTTATACGCGCAACGGTCAGTTCGGCCTCGATAAGGAAGGCTTTGTAGTTAACTCCCAAGGCGACAAACTGCAAGCTTTAAGCATCGACAACGAGACTAAAATCACTTCAGAAAAAGCAGCACCGCTGCAGATTAAAAAAGAGGCGATTGCCCCCAAGGCAACAGACGGGTTGTCCACCAAGGTCAATCTGGATGCGCGCGGTCAAATCATCACCGCACCATTTGACATTGCCAACCCGACAACCTATCAAAGCTCAGTCACGCAAACGGTTTACAACGATCTGGGCGAAACAAAAACAGCACAATTCTTTTTTCAAAGAACCGCAGCCCCGGCAGGCGCAGACAGAGCATGGAATGTATTCATGACCTTGGACAATGCATACGTACCGGCAAAAACAGCTGGGGGTAATCCAACGCCCATGGGCACTTTGACATTTGACACCTTGGGCAAAGCCACTGGCAGCCAAACGCTCAACATGTCGGCCGCCAACATGAGCGCTGCCGGCATGGGGTTTTCCAAGGAAATCACGCTGGACCTGTCCGACACCACGCAATTCAGCTCAGGCTTCAGTATTTTTAATCTGTCGCAAAACGGTTATGACTCTGCCGCATTCAAGAGTTTCAGCGTTGAGTCGGACGGCACTATTTCACTGAGTTACTCCAACGGGCAAACCCAACCGCTGGCCAGAGTTCCTTTGTACAAGTTCAACAATCCGGAAGGTTTGCAACCCCGGGGGGCAAGCGGATTTTTAGCCACACTGGAAGCGGGCTCTGAAATCATTTCAACCGGTGGCGATTCAGAATTCGGCAGCATCCGTTCCGGAGCCATTGAAGAGGCCAACGTCGATTTGACGAACGAACTGGTGGCGATGATCACAGCCCAACGTATTTACCAGGCCAACTCGCAAAGCATCAAGACCCAGGATTCTTTGTTGCAGACTGTGACAAACCTGCGTTAAACATGGAATAAAGCAAAAAAGCACTGTTTGTACGGTGCTTTTTTTACGTCTTGCCACAATACCCCATTGAATAACCCTCAATATCGCTTTATTTTCCCCATTTGAGGGACGATCTTTGTCCTTACAATGGTCAAAACAAGTCAGGAGGGGCGGGTAATGAAAGACAAGAAATACCTAAGGAATGATGACTTTCTTTGCACCGTAGAAAATTCTGCAAAACGCTGTTTACTCAACGCTGGAAGCGCTACTGCCAAAGACCATCTGGACCCCAGCATTGCATTGATTCTCGTGGACGAAATCCGGCGCCTGAGGAACATGGAAAAAATACTGGGTGCTGGCGCAGATTATACGCAAGGATACGAAGATGGCTGGCGTGATGGCCGCAGTGCCGTGGGTGACGACCTGCCCTTGGCTTGGGCCGTGATTGGCAGGAAAAAAGCCAACATTCGCCTGCTGACAGAAAAACCAAATGAAGTGAAACAGGAAGAAACTGTGGTGGCGCTGTATTCCAGGTCGTAAGATTTACGCAGCCTGTTCGTCAGACCAATCAAGTTCCTGATACATTTTCTTTTCGAAATCCACTTTCGGCCCTACCCGTGTATCCATCTCACAAAACACACACTCATAGTTGGTGTTGAGATCATAGGGGTCTACGATAAACTTTCCTGCGCAATGCTTGCATTGGTGTAAGGTCAGCACGCCAGCGGCACAAAAGCGATAGAGGCGCCATGCCCGTGTCAGCGTCAAGATTGCAGGGTTGTCTATGGACTTTACCGTCTGCAAATACAAGGTGTAGGAAGCCACCAACAAATCAATTTGTTCTGTTGAAGGGTTGCGCTGCGCCATCTGGTTAAAAATGCCCATGAACAGGCTTGAATGCGTATTGGGTGCCCAATTCAAGAACCAGTCGGTCGAAAACGGCAACTGCCCTTTGGGTGGTGAATTTCCACGAATCTCTTTGTACACTGACAACAAACGGTCTCTAGACAGATTCGGCAATTCTGCCTGAAGCACCTGCAGACGCGCGCCTAATTTCACCAGCGCAACCGCCTTTTGTACATCCAAGGCATCATCAATCACACTTTTCTTGGGTTTGAAGTCCGGCATGGTCTCAATCCTCCAACACAGGCTGACAAACGCTGAGAATGGCGGTGTGCAGGCGGGCCAGCTTTTGGTCGCGGCGTTCGTCTGTCATGACGTCCCACATTTTTGCATCATCAAAGCGCATCGCACAAATTACCATCGGTGTTGATGCGATTCTGAGGGCCTGAGTAAAGGTCATGCTTCCGAGTTTTTCGACCACTCCTTCCGGAATGCCGAGTTGAACCTGCGCCGCAAGGCTGTCATTCTTGATCATCTTCTGCGCGAGCAGCAAATAAGCAACGTTCAACTCACGAACCTCGCTGCTGAGGTCTGTACCTAGGTTTGCGGCTTGTGAACTCATGTTGGCTCCTGGAAACGGTTTCTTGGGGGGGCTAGTGTTTTGTCCTACAAGAGGACTATCGATGGGGCAGATTAAAACACCCATACCCCCCAACTTTACCCCCCAAATTAGGTAGGTCACATAAAAACCCCAAATGAAGACTTATATTTAAGTACTTGATTAAAAACAGATTTCTATTTTTTACCCCTTAGATGGGTAGGTGTAAGGTATTTTCTGATACACCCCGCTTTAGGGGCATTTCTCCCCACCCAAAGGGCGCATCCTCATGAATAATCGTCATCAGGTCACTTTGTCAGGAAAGACAATGAAAGCAATTATCGGCATGGTTCTAATTTTGGTTCTGATCGTCTATGGGTATGCCCATGGCGGTGCAGACCCCTGGGTATTGTGGCAACCACATGAATTGCTGGTGATTATGGGCTGCGGCATGTGTGCTTTCGTTGTGGCCACAGGCGTGCCCACCATGAAACTTCTGGGCAAGACCCTCGGCGCGTCTTTCGGCAAGCCTGTCAAGAAAAGCGATTATCTGGACTTGATAAGCGCCATGTATGAGCTGCTCATCAAAATGAAAAAAGAAGGCATCAAAGGTATTGAAGCTGAAATCGAAGATCCAGCAAACGGCAAGGTGTTTTCCAAATACCCAAAACTTCTAAAGGACAAAACCACCACCACATTCATTGTTGATTATTTCCGTATGCTGACCGTTGGAAAACTCGACTCGCATGAACTTGAGCATCTGATGGACACGGAAATCAAAACCAACACCAAGGAGAACAACCAAAGCGTTTTTGCACTGCAAAGACTGGGCGATGGTTTACCTGCTTTCGGTATTGTCGCTGCGGTGATGGGCGTGGTTCAGGTGATGTCATCGGTGGGTCAGGTGTCAAACGCAGAACTGGGCCTGATGATCGGTAAAGCCCTGGTGGGAACCTTCGTGGGTATCTTGCTGGCCTACGGTTTCGCAAGCCCTTTGGGTTCCATGGTGGAAGCGCGATTCGCTGACGTCATCAAAAAGCAGGAATGCGTGAAAACCATTTTCCTGGCAAGTTTGCATGGTTACTCTGCCATGGTGGCGGTTGAATTCGGCAGGAAGGTGCTGTTTAACGCAGTACGCCCGAATTTTGAAGAACTTGAACAGTTAATGAAAGACAACAGTGGTGGCGGTGGCGCCAACAATGTTGTCGCGATGAAAAAATAAAGGACATTCAAAATGGCTGGTGGTGGCGGTTCGGGCGATGATATCGCCCCCTCAACAGGCGCATGGAAACTTGCTTACGCTGACTTCGTAACGGCCATGATGGCCTTCTTTATTCTAATGTGGCTGTTGTCTTCCCCCAAACCTTCGGATGTACAGGGCATTTCAGAATACTTCCTGAAACCACCTTCTGAAAGAAACCAGGACCAACAAAACTCTGCCAATGAAAAAGCAGACAAGCAGGTTGTAGCTCCGCAGTTCAAAGACAATCCACAAGGCCCTGGCGCCTCGGAAATGATGAAAAAGGTGGAAGAAAAAATCACCGAAGAAGCGGCAAAAAAAGACAGTAAGCAACTGGAAGAGTTGAAACTTAAAATCGCCTCTTTGATTGAAAAAGACGAAAACCTTCGGGAATACCAAAAACAGATTGTTTTGGAAACCACGGAAGAAGGCCTCAAGATCGAACTGTTCGATGACAAAAACCGCGCCATGTTTGACTCCGGCCGTGCCGCTTTGAAACCATTTACCTCAGAAATTGTACGGGGCATTGGTAAACTGCTGGCAGACGTGGACAGCAAAATAGCTCTGACCGGCCACACCGACGCTGTGCCCTATTCCATGCAGGATCAAAACTACAGCAACTGGGAATTGTCCGCAGACCGGGCCAACGCGCTTCGCCGCGAACTGGTTCGCAGCAACATTGCGCAAAATAAAATCTTACGGGTCATTGGCATGGGTTCAGCAGTACCCGTGGTAGACGACCCCTACGCCGCGGTGAATCGCCGCATTGAAATTATCGTGCTGAGCAAGCGTGCAGAGCAAGATATTCTGAAGTCTGAACTGGGGAACCGGGTTAAAAAAGAGAAGTCATGAACTTCCCGAAACATCATAAATAATGGTCATAAAAAAGCGGAAAACAGTTATTTTTTCCGCTTTTTTTATTTCATACAAATACCTGAACCGCTAAGGGCACTACTGGTTGTTGCCGGAATTCTGCAGGCTGGCCAAACGCTGTGCCACCACACCCGAACTTTGCTGTAACTGGGCCACCGTGGTGTCCAGGCTCGCAAACTGTGCGGTCAATCGCTTGCGCAATTTAACAATGGAATCGTCAAACCGGGTTCTGTCCTTGTCTATTTGTGAGGCCACACGGTTCAAGCTTTCGGCTCGGGTGGACAACAAACCTTCCGTACCGGTCGCCTGCGCCAACATCGCTGCCAATTCTTTTGCAATACCGGAACTGCTGTTGCTTGCAGCATCACCGAACACAGAATTGGCCAGCAAGGGGTTGCCCTGAACCGCCTGGTCAAATGCAGATTCGTTCAAGTTCAACACACCTTCCTTGCTGAAACTCAAACCCAGGCTGTTCAGCGTATTGCCGTCTTTGCTGGAAGCCAACACATTTCTGATCGAGGCCATCAAACGAACCGGGGTGGTCTCAGATTCCAGCTGTCCGCCCTTCTTCTGGTTGTTTTTTAAAGTGGCCATGGTCGCATTGACTTCGCGCACCAAATCTTTAAGCGCCGCCTTGATACCGTCATTGTCCGGCACAGTGGAAACCGTCAAGGTTGCAGGTTTTTCAGTCGGTGCGTCAATCGTTTTTTTAATGGAGAAACTCACATTGGTAATACCTGTGATGTCTGCCCCGAATGTATTGCTGGAATTGGTGAATGTGCCGATGTCACTGCCGTTTCTTTTGATACTGACAGACGCGTCACGCGCATCTTGCGCAGTTTTTACACCAAACGCGAGTCTGGACAAACCGCTGTCATCGGTATTGCTGGTTGGGTCAGAACCAGTACCTTCATTAATGGACAGGGTGAAATCATTGACGGCACCACTGGGACCCTCAAGCACCACTTTCACACCGCTGTTGGCGGTGATAATGGAAGCCTTGAAACCCTTGGAAGCCAAGCTGACGCCAGATGCATCGGTTGAAGCGTTGATTTTATCAACGACCGTTCGCAGATCGTCTGAACCTAGAATGTCGGCAGAAAAATCAGAGCTGCCCAAACGCAAGCCCACGGAGCCTGCACCCAAAGCCAAAGAAGATGCAGCAAATGTCTGGCTTTCAAGCCGCTTGGCCTGCGCTGATTTATTGACAGTTAATTCATAATTGGCGGCTGCAGCGCCAGATGTTGCATTGACCGTAAACAAACTCGCATCGGTCACATCGGCACGCGTTGTTTTATTGGCCAGCGTTTGAATTCTTTTTGCAACATCTTGCAAGTTGCTCAGTGAAGTTTTAACACGCGAATAAGCACTCAAGCGTGTTTTTACATCAGCGGCTTTTTGTTCTTTTGGGGAAAAGCGGGTTTGTTCAGCGGAAACCAAGGTATCTACAATGCCTTTTACATCCAGACCCGAACCCAGACCAGAAACCGTGATACCCGCCATACCTGCTCCTACCGACCTTTTCAGGTCTTGTTGTTGCTGTCGTTCAACCGCTGCTCCAGCCGTTGAACCAGATTATTAACTGCCGACGAATTCGCCCGGCTTTCAGAAGATGCACTCACTTTTGCTGCATTGCCCACGCCTACGTCTTGCAACAGGCGCGCCACTTTGGACTGCCCCTCCTGCGGCAAGGCCTGTGCTTGCAGCGACAATCCGCTCTGCGCCTTCAAGCGACCCGGTACATTTTCAGCAGGGACGCTGCGTTCTGCAATTCGCTGGTTTCGTGCAGCCACTTCTTCAGCCAAGGCCGCCAAGCGGTCTATGGTGCCGCCTGACTCTGCCACCAACTGCTTCATGCTCGCCTGAAAGTCAGGCGAGCGAACCTCGCTGGTCGACTTAACGGAGTCCACCGACTTCAATGACGGCAAAGCCTCGCGCATTTTTTCTGCATAAGCCATGCTTTGTTCGCGCGCGAATTTTAAAGTCTCAAGCGCGGCGGAAATACCCGCCATATCAAACCCAGGCGACGCCTGTGGCGGCTCGCTAAGTGTTCTTGCAGCCGCCTGAACAGACTCAACAAAAGACACATCCGAAGACACGTCTTCCAGCAGTTGCATGGTGGACGGCAAGGCGCCTTGCGACATTGCGGCAATACGCTGCGCAACATCGGAAGAAAACTGTACATCGGGTTTGGGTGCTGCCGCTGTATTGCTGGCAAGAGAACTGCCTTGCGCTCGCGAACCGGTCGCGGCGGTGTTCAAGGACGACGCGTTGGCGTCTTTTTGGTTCACTGGATTGAAGGTATTCATAATCACCCCCGAACATACGATTGTTCAGCTTGCTGGATTGTTCAAAGTATAAAGCCCATCACCTCGGTGTGGTTCGTTGTTATCAGGAGAAAAGTGGCTGTTTCTCTCGAACCCGCCACTGCATCGAAAAACAGATACTTAAAGGAGGACTTCAGACAGCAACGCCCATGTTGGCAATTCTTGCCAATTGTTCAGCCACCTGAGTCTGGATTTTTGAGGCACGGTATTCGTCGCTGGCAGCCACTCGGCTCTGAGCCTGTGCGCCCTGCGCGCTTCTGGCGCTGGTCGCCCACTGCAAGTGCGCTTCCAGCAAGGCTTCGAAACGACCGTCGGTGGGCGCTTCAAATTTTGGCACGCCAGAGGCCCTGACACTGTCAAGCTCGTCCAGACCATCGGCCTGTGTGGAACTGCTAAGACTCAACCAATGTACATCGAAATCCATCGCCATTTTTAAATCTCCACCTGATAAAAAATCTTACGGCACAACACACTTAAAACTTTAAAAAATTAGGCTTGAGGAGACGTTTTCTAGAGCGCCCCCTCGTAACTGATTACTTACCGTGGCAACAAGGACAACACACCCTGTGGCAACTGGTTGGCCTGTGACAGCATCGCTGAACCAGCCTGCTGCAGAATCTGCGTACGGGTCAATGCAGCGCTTTCCTTGGCGAAGTCGGCATCCACGATGCGACCACGTGCTGTGGACAGGTTTGTGGTGTTGGTATCCAGATTGGAGATCGCGGAATCAAGGCGGTTGATCTGAGCACCGTAGGTTGAGCGCTCCTTGGTCACGTTCTTGATGGCCGTGTCAATGTTTTCCAATGCGGTTTGTGCGGCAGTCGCGGTTGCTCCCTTGACATTACCCAAAGCAGCAAGCCCGACTGCAAGGCCTGCAGCGTCTTTTGTTGCGAACGACAAGGTTTGCGTTTTAACTGTCGCACCTTCTTTGTTGGCGCCGATTTGAATGGTGATGTCAGCTGCGCCAAACGTAGAAACGTCGTTATACTTGGTGCCCTTCATCACACGGTCAATCTCTTTTCCCAACTCCTGAAACTCATTGTCCAGATTATCGCGGTCACCCTCAGAAATCGTTCCGTTGCTGGACTGAACCGCCAAATCACGCATACGCTGCAGGTTGTCGCTCACTGTGCTCAAGGCTCCATCGGCAACTTGCAGGAAAGAGATACCGTCGTTTGCGTTGCGCTTGGCAACTTCCTGGCCACGAATCTGTGAATTCATTTTTTCTGCAATCGCCAGACCAGCCGCATCGTCCTTGGCGCTGTTAATCCGAAGACCGGAAGACAGACGCTCAATCGAAGTTGTCAGTGAGGCTGTGTTCTTGGTCAGGTTACGTTGTGCAACCAAGCCTGCGAAGTTTGTATTGATGGTTTGCATGGTGAAGCTCCTAAGTTAAATTCAATTGACTGAGTGGGCGGTGCATTCCTTGTTGTGCGTTGCGCCTGCCCTTATTAATAGATACGGAGCTTCTTCAACAAACCTTTATGCTTTTTGCCTCCTCTGAAAGGTAGGGTCGATGAGGGGGGATGCAAAAACTCTAGGAACAATTGCCTGCCGCAATAAAAAAAGGCCGCCACACAAACGGTGTGACAGCCCATTTTCAAAATGCAAAGGAAAACGCCTGATAAAGCACTCCCCCTTCTAACTAAAAGCTTACCGTGGCAACAAGGACAACACACCCTGTGGCAACTGGTTGGCCTGTGACAACATCGCTGAACCGGCCTGCTGCAGAATCTGCGTACGGGTCAAGGCGGCGCTTTCTTTGGCGAAGTCCGCATCCACAATACGACCGCGTGCGGTTGAAAGGTTCGTGGTATTGGTGTCGAGGTTGGAGATGGCAGAGTCAAGGCGGTTGATCTGAGCACCATAGTTTGAGCGCTCTTTGGTTACATTCTTGATAGCCGCATCAATTTTTTCCAATGAGGTCTGGGCACTAGAAGCATCTGCGCCAGCGATACTACCAATCGTTGTAAGCCCGACAGCGAGACCCGCTGCATCTTTTGTTTCAAAAGACAAAGACTGGGTCTTGTCAGTATCATCTTTGTTCGCACCGATCTGAATGGTAATCTTGCTTGTACCAGACGCACCGAAAGTAGAGACGTCGTTGTACTTGGTACCCTTCATTACACGTTCAATTTCTTTTCCCAACTCTTGAAACTCATTGTCCAGATTATCGCGATCACCCGAAGAGATTGTTCCGTTACTCGACTGAACAGCCAAGTCACGCATACGCTGCAAGTTGTCGCTCACGGTACTCAGGGCGCCATCAGCCACTTGCAAGAAAGAGATACCGTCGTTGGCGTTGCGCTTGGCAACTTCCTGACCACGAATCTGGGAATTCATTTTTTCTGCAATCGCCAAGCCAGCCGCATCGTCTTTTGCGCTGTTGATACGAAGACCGGAAGACAAACGCTCAATTGAAGTTGTCAGTGACGCTGTGTTCTTGGTCAGGTTACGTTGTGCTACTAAGCCTGCGAAGTTTGTATTGATGGTTTGCATGGTGAAGCTCCTTGTATGGAAAACATTTGATCTGGTTTGAGCGATGCATCCGGTATGTTGTGTTGCATCTGCCCTTGTTTTCTCATACGGGGTTTACTTAGAAAAACTTTACGTGTTTTACCCGTTTCGGCAGGTAGGCTCGGTGAGGGGGTATGTTTTCCGCTATATAGAGCAGTGAATTGAAACACCCCTAAAACCCCTGCTTTCGCCGCCCACAAACTGCATTTGAACCCCTAAAATCCTTCCATCGAACAATTTTTTCCTTAGGAAGTCAGCATGAGCACATCCCTGTCGCCCTTCAAAATGTTTCAACGCAGTCCGAATGCTGCGCTGGCAACCCAGGCCGCAGAGCCAGATCCGCTCATGGACCCCATCAAGGCCAACAAGCTCAGTGAAAACTATGTGAGCACCCTGAAATTCATTCATGAAAAAAAGGATGTGACGCCTGCAGCCGATGCGGAAACCGAAGCACAAGCGGTTGCGGTTGTGCTTCCTGCTGTTGCAAGTCCTGAAATTAAAACGCAAGTACCTAAAACCGTTCAAGCTGCAGCACCAGCGCCGGTTGCCACGCAGTCCAGTCACATGGCAGAGCGTATGCAGCGCTTTAAAAACCGTCTGCAAGTAGAGCGCAATTCGCAAGGAAAAATTCCATTTACAGATACAACCCAGTTTCAGCGCTTTGTGTTTGAAACCAAGCCTTCCGCAAACGCTGCGACCAACCCCGTTTTATGGGTTATTTCAGATTATCTGGAAAAAGCATCCGCTAAAAAAACAGAACCGGCTTTCAGAAAAACATCTGTCTATGAAAGCTTGTTGGAAGTGTTCGAACATCAAAGCGGTGCCATTTTTACAGCGGCAAGTTTCACGCTCACGCTGGAACCAGCCGATGGTTTTGAATTCAACAACGGTGGCTGCGATTTGTTCATCAACGATGAAACACCTGCGTTTTTTAAGGCAGTGGAAGAAGACAGCCATTTCACACTGAACATTCCACGCGCAGACCGCTTGGCCATTAACGATGTGACACTCAGCCACAGCCTGCGCAAGCGCGGTGTCAGTGCAGACAGCTTTTCCGGCTGGTTTGAAGAAGACGGATTTGCCTGCGCCGTGGGCATCAGCCCCATTGAAACCTTTGTTCAATCACAGGTGGTGCATTTACATCACCAGTCACAGCGTACCTTTAACCAGTTACGCCGTCTGGCCCTGCATCTGCAAACGCATTGCGCCAACATCGCGCCCAGTGCCTGCATGGAAAACGCTGAACAAGCACAAGTCTATTTCGAGCAGTTCGGCGAAACACCCAATCCATCGCTCTATCGCCTGCTGGAATGCGAATGCTTGCTGGAAGGCGATACCAGCAAAACCCTGTACGAAGTTTTCTGCGAATCTCAAGCCACCCCACTGACCCACAAACAAGTGGTCTGGCCCGGCGAGCCTATGAGCCTTGGCATGCTGCGTCTGCTTGCAAACATTGCAGAGAACCATGACCTGGAAAGCAATGCGCTTCGGTTTCTGGCGGTATTCGACCAACTCATACGTGAACCGAAAAATGAAGAAGTTTCACGCGCTCATATTTTTTCGAACAACAGCGTTTCTGATGTTGAAAAACTACACGCCGAACTTCAAACACGGTTTCAAAACCTAAGCGCCGACCTTAAAAACCGCGGCTTGCTTTAAACATACTCCCCATGTGAGTGGGGAAGTTGAAATCACACTTAAACACTGGTCAAAAATCGTTTGTATTGCGTGAGGATAAAGCAGCCGACTCAGCGTTAAATAGCACTCATAGAGAAAACGGGAACAGCCATGTTGGATAAAATTTCAGGAACCCTATCAACCCAAGGCACAGCACTTCAGTTACGTGCAAAGCGCCAAGAGGTGATTAGTTCCAACATCGCAAACTCAGACACACCCAATTACAAAGCGGTTGATTTCAATTTTTCCAGCGCATTGCGAGGGGCACTTTCAAAAGGTACAAGCAGCGCGGCCAACGGCTTGCAGCAAACACGCCCTGGCCACATTGGTGGCGCAGGTCTGACCCGCAGCAGCCTTGAAGTCGCAACGCAGTTTCGTGCAGGCAGCAAGCCCGCATTGGACAACAACACCGTGGACATGGACATTGAGCGCGCCAACTTCGCAGACAACACCTTGAAGTATGAAGCCGCCAGCCGGGCGCTGTCCGGCACCATCAAAACCATGCAAACCGCCATCAACGGCAACTGAGCGGAAAGGAAAACCTGATGTCTTTAATCAACGCGTTCAAAATTTCCAGCACAGGCATGCAGGCGCAGAGCGCCCGCTTGAATGCAGTGGCCAGCAACATGGCCAACGCAGAAACTGTCTCCAGCACTGACCAAGGCGCCTACCGCGCCCGCAAAGTGGTGTTTGAAGCCATTACCCCTGCCAACGCACAACCCAGCGCAGGAAAAAGCGCCACGGCTGAAGTGCGCATCAAGGAAGTCACACAAGACAACAGTGCAGCCCGGCGCATGTACGAACCCGGCAACCCCTTGGCCAACGCAGAAGGTTTCGTGTTTGCCAGCAATGTAAATGCCGCAGAGGAAATGGTCGATTTGATCTCCGCCTCGCGCAGTTACCAAACCAACGCAGAAGTCATGAACACAATGAAGTCGCTCATGCTTAAAACCCTGCAAATCGGACAGTAAGAAAGTCAGCCATGGCCATTGATGCAATCTCCAGCCCCGCACTCACCGCAGCCAACACTGCGGCCACCAAGGCGAGCAATCCACTGTCAGACAGCGACCCGAAAGTTGCACAGGACAAGTTTTTAAAACTGTTGGTTACCCAACTGAAAAATCAGGACCCGCTGCAACCCTTGGACAATGCACAGGTCACCAGTCAGGTGGCGCAGCTCAACACCGTCACAGGTATTCAAGACCTCAACGCAGCGGTAAACAACATCAACATGGCCATGGGCGCCTCGCAAGTCATTCAATCCACGGCCTTGCTGGGCAAGAAGGTTTTGTCTGAAGGCAACGGGCTGAGTTTTGAAGGCAAACCCGTGTCTTTCGGGGTGGATCTGGCCTTGGGTGCCGACAATGTGAACATCGACATCAAAGACAGTCTGGGCCGAGTTGTATCCACACAGAATCTGGGACGTTTGCCGGCCGGTTTACAAACCATTGAATGGGACGGCGAAACCACAGACGGCAACATGGCACCGTCCGGTAGCTACACGTTTTCTGTACAGGCCACCGCCGGTGACCAGAAAGTCACCAGCACAGCCTATCAGGAATACATTGTGCGCAGCCTGGAGAATCTTGGGGCGGAAGGCATACGCATCAGTACGCAGAGCGGCAAGTCACTGGGCTTGTCTGATGTGAAGCGGGTGTTCTGATGGACAAAATGATTTATTTGGCAGCGCAAGCTGCAAAGTCTCTGATGGCCAGACAAGACAACGTGGCCAACAACCTCGCCAATGTCGGCACGCCGGGCTTTCGCGCTCAAATGATGGCGCTGCGCTCCGCACCTGTTCAAGGCCCCGGTCAAAAGGTGCGTGAAGTCGGAGCCGAAACCGTGACGGGCTTTGATGCAAAAGCCGGCGGTATCAACACCACAGGCAGAGAACTCGACATTGCCATTGAAGGCAGCGGCTGGTTGTCTGTGGAAGGCGCAAATGGTCAGGAAGCCTACACGCGCGCAGGTCATCTGCAAGTCAATTCCAACGGTGAGTTGGTGACCAGCGATGGCAAGGCAGTGCTGAGCGACGCCGGTGCGCGGCTTGAAGTGCCGCCTGCCCACAGGGTTCAGATTGAAGGTGACGGCACCGTCAGCGCCCTTCCCCTGGATCCAAAGAACAAAGCGGTTCAAGCCTTGGGCCGCATCAAACTCGTTGACCCCGAACCACAACAAATGGTGCGCGGGGACGACGGACTGTTTCGCATGAAAGGAGGCCAAGCCGCAGAACGCAATGAGCGGGTGCGGGTGGCCTCCGGTGCGCTTGAGACCAGCAACGTCAATGCAGCAGAGACCATGGTTCAGATGATTTCTGCAGCCAAGCAGTTTGAAGCCAATCTGAAGGTGATCACCACCGCAGAACAAAACGCTCAGTCTGCCCGTTCCCTGTTGTCATTGAACTAAGTTTAAGTAAAAGGATAGATCACCATGATGCGTGCCCTGCACATTGCAAAAACCGGCCTTGATGCTCAACAGATTCAACTGGATGTCATTTCCAACAATCTGGCCAACACAGCCACCAACGGTTTCAAACGTTCACGCGCCGTGTTCGAAGATCTGCTGTATCAAACCATCCGTCAGCCGGGTGCACAGAGTTCCGAAAAAACCCAGGTACCCACGGGCCTGCAGGTGGGTACGGGTGTGAAACCTGTGGCCACCGTTCGTAACTTCAGCCAAGGCAACTTGCAACAAACCGGCAATGACCTCGATGTTGCCATCAATGGCGCAGGCTTCTTTCAGGTGCAGCGCCCCGATGACACCATTGCCTACACCCGCGACGGCAGCTTTCAGTTAAACAGCCAAGGCGTAATTGTCACCTCCAACGGTTTCCCGTTGGCCGGCAACATCACAGTGCCACCCACCACAGAAAAAATAATCATTGGCGAAGACGGTACCGTCAGCGCCAAACTGCCGGGCAATGCAACACCTCAGGTCATCGGTCAGATTCAATTGGCCACCTTTGTAAATTCAGCCGGTTTGGTCAGCCGTGGTCAAAACCTGTATGAAGAATCTGCAGCCTCCGGCACACCGAATCAGGTGACACCAGGCCTTGACGGTTCGGGCGGCTTGTCGCAAAGCGCCGTGGAAACCTCCAACGTAAACGTGGTGGAAGAACTCGTCGGATTGATTCAGACCCAGCGCGCTTATGAAATCAACTCCAAAGCCATCAGCACCGCCGACCAGATGCTGGCCAAGCTGAGTCAGCTGTGAGGCCTGCCATGTCCCTTAGAACACTCTGCGCCCTGGCTATTTCGCTTGTGCTCGGTGCCTGCGCAACCAGCCCGGTGCCCTCGCAAGTGCAATTCCCCAAAGACACCCCCTTGGGCGCCTTGCCCGGCTCGGAAACCCAGGGCGTTGCAGTTGCGCAACCGCGCATGGCGCAGCCGTCTTCAGGCTCCATTTATTCGTCCACACAATTCCGCTCACCCTACGCTGATGTTCGCGCGCAATTGGTGGGCGACATCATCACCGTTGAAATTACCGAACGCACCAACGCCAAGCAAACCAACGCCACCAATGTAAACCGGTCCGACTCCGCCTCAATTTCAACACCATCCATCGGCATCACCGACTCCATCGGCATTCCCTCCATTACCGGGTCTGCCAGTGGCAAGAAAGACTTCAAAAGCGGCGGCTCAACCACAGCAGACAATGTCATGGTCGGCACCATCACCACCACCGTGGTGGAAGTGCTGCCCAACGGCAACCTGAGAGTGGCGGGCGAAAAACAGATAGGCACCAACCGCGAGGTTGAGCGCATGCGTTTCTACGGCGTGGTCAGCCCTGTCACCATCCGCAACGGCAACCGCGTGCAGTCCACACAAGTGGCGGACGCTCGCATTGAATACATTGGCAGCGGCAGCATTGATTCGGCTCAGGTCATGGGCTGGATGTCGAGGGTTTTCCTCAGCATATTGCCTTTCTAAGGAACACAGCCATGAACCTCTTCAAAACGCTAAAACACGGTGTGCTGCTCAGCCTGGGCGCACTGCTGCTTTGCAGCGCCAGCGTGCAGGCCAGTTCACGCGTAAAAGATTTGACCACCATTTCAGGCGTACGCGCCAACCAACTGTTCGGCTACGGCTTGGTGATTGGTCTGGACGGCACCGGCGACCAGACCACCCAAACCCCGTTCACCTCACAAGCCACCGCCAGCATGCTTGCGCAACAAGGCATCAACATGCCGCCAGGCACCAGCATGCAGACGCGCAACATTGCAGCGGTGATGGTGACCGCCATACTCCCCGCGTTCACGCAACCCGGCCAACAAATAGACGTGACCGTTTCCTCTATCGGCAACTCGCGTTCACTGCGTGGCGGCACCCTGCTCATCACACCGCTCAAAGGCGTGGATGGTCAGGTGTATGCCTTGGCACAGGGCTCGCTGATTATCGGCGGAGCGGGCGCTGAAGCCGGCGGTAACAAAAAGGTCATCAACACACTAAGCTCCGGTCGTGTGCCCTCAGGCGCCATCGTAGAGCGCTCTGTGGGCAATGTATTCACCGACGATGGCCCCATCCGTCTGGAACTGACACGCTCCGATTTCGGTGACGCCCGCCGCGTGGCAGACCTGATCAACAAAAAGCTGGGTCCGCAAACCGCTTTTGCAGTCAATGGCCGTGTCATTGAACTCAATGCGCCGCGCAGCAGCGACGACCGTGTTGGTTTTGTGGCGCTGGTACAGGAAATTCCGGTTTCACCGAACAAGGACATGGCCCGCGTAGTCATCAATGCCCGCACCGGTTCGGTGGCAATGAACGATTCCGTGCGACTGGAAGCCTGTGCAGTCACGCACGGCAACCTGACCGTGCAAATCAAGACCACACCCATCATCAGCCAGCCTGCACCTTTGTCCGGCGGCAGCACCGTAGTGGCTTCGCGCACCGATATTGACATCAAAACCGACGCTGGCGAACTGATGCGTCTGGAAGGCGCAGACAGCCTGACCGATCTGGTGAAAGCCCTGAACTCAATGGGTGCGAGTCCACAAGATTTGATTTCAATCCTTCAAGCCATCAAGCAAACCGGCAGCCTGTATGCCGAAATCGAGGTGATCTGATGCGTGACGTTGCCGGTAACACTCCCTTCTGGGACAACTCTGCCCTCACCGGCATGAAGCGCATCAGCCAGTCCAGCAACCCTCAGGAACGTGTGCAGGCGGCCAAGGATGCGGCCCAGTATTTCGAAGGCATGTTCATGCAAATGATGCTGAAAAGCGCAAAACCCATCGGCGGGGATGGCGGCGGAGGCCTTTTCAAGAGCCAGGCCTTGAACAGTTTTCAGGACATGTATGAAAACCAGACCTCCATGAATGTGGGGGGAAAAGGTGTGGGTTTGGCGCGTATCATTGAGCAACAGATTTTAGGCAAGGGAATCAGATAATGTCGCTATTCGGCGTCGCTCTCAGCGGTTTGAATGCCTCCAAGCAAGCGTTGGACACCACCTCACACAACATCGCCAATGCCAACAACCCGGCCTACAGCCGGCAACAGGTTCAAGTCAGTTCGATTGAGGGCATAGGCTCGGGCAGCGGTTTTGTGGGTAGGGGCGTAACCGTGGACAACGTGCGCCGCCTGAGCAATGAATTCCTGAATGGCCGCATCAACAGCTTGGCCTCCGAGAAATCCTACGCTGACGCCCGCGCCGGGCAACTTGACCAACTCGACCGCTTGCTGGCAGACCCCAGCACGTCCATTGGTGGCGCCATGCAGGAATTTTTCAAGGCAGCACAAGACCTTTCCACCCGACCCAACGATGAATCCCTGAAACAAACGTTTGTGTTTGCCGCAGAAGAACTGGCGTCACGGTTCAGCGAATTGTTCAGCAATGCAGCGGTGCTGTCCAGACAAGCCGATGTCGGCGTAGAAAATTCAGTGCAGAACATCAACCGCCTGAGCGCACAAATTGCGCGCCTGAACCTTGAGATTTCCGACAGCACCACCATCCGTGGCAGCGTTCGTCTGGAACCCAACGACCTCATCGACAAACGCGCACAGTTGATCAAAGAGCTCTCGGAAGAAATAGAAATCGAAGGCTTTGCCAATGAAAATGGTCGCATCAGTTTAAATACAAAATCCGGCATGCCGCTGGTCAGTGAAACACAAAGCTTTGAGCTGACCACAACATCCAATTCGCCCATCAAGGTGGCGCGATCAATCGTGCAGTCAGGCAAGACAATCATCATCCCCTTGCCCAATGAGAGTCTGGGACAAGGCCGCATGGCGGGCCTGCTGGAATTCCGCGACACACAACTCGCAAAATTCAACAACAGCCTGAAAACCATGAGTCAGGATGTCTTTTCCAAAACCACCGCAATACAGACCGGCGGGGCTAAACCCCCTCTGTACTCGCTGGTGGACGGTCGCTTGAACGTCGCTGCGGGTTTTACAACCAATGACATCGCAATTGCAAAAGGCAGCAACACCAACGGCTCAATCAGTGCAATGGCCAAGGTGTTCGATGAAGGCAACCCCTCCGTCAATCAGCAATACACCCGCATGCTCACCGACGTTGGCAACACGGCTTCCCAAGCAAAAAGCGATGCCTCGGCAAAAGACCTGATTCTCACGCAACTTGAGACTGACAAATCCTCGCTCTCCGGTGTCAGCCTTGATGAAGAAGCGGCCAACCTGATCCGCTACCAACAATCCTATTCCGCCGCGGGAAAGGTCATTGGATTGTCAAAAGACCTGTTCCAGGAAATTCTTGACATGACCCGTTAAGCTGAAAGATCAAACCCATGCGTATTTCATCCTTGCAATTCTTTGAGCAAAATTTAAAAACACTCAACAACACCCAAGCCGAATTGCTGAGCCTGCAAAAAAAGGTGGGAACCGGTGTGGGCATTGACCAGGCGTCTGACGACCCTGAAGCCTTCATCACGGCATTTCAGGCGCAAAAGGGCATTACGGAAGCAGAACAGTTCAACCGAAACATCACCGTGGTTCGCTCACGTTTTTCGCAACAGGAAACGATATTGGGCAGTATCGGTGAATCTTTGAATTCACTGAAAGACCTCTCGTTGCAGTCTCGAAACGGCACACTGAACGCACAAGACCAACGCTCGCTGGCCATTGAATTCAAAAGCCGACTGGAAGAAGTCCGAGACTTGCTTAAAAGCAAAGACTTTGATGACCTACCCCTGTTTCAAACCACGGGTAGCGAGTCTTCCGTTGAGATTGCAAACGGCCGCAGCCTCTCTCTGACGTTGTCAGCCGGCGAGAAACTGCTGGGCATTGGAGGCACAGGCGCCTTGGATCTCACAGACTTGGCGCAATTAACCAAGGACATTGACCGTCTGGGCAAATACATAGACGGCACCCCAGGTGCACCGGTTGTGAATTTAAGCGAATTCGATGCACTGCTCGACACTGCAAACAAAAATGCCTTGTCAGCACGGGTAGAAACCGGCACCACACTTGTCAGACTGGACCAAGCCGAAGAGCTGAACTCCAATTTGATATTGGAAGGCCGACGCATCATGGAAGACTCCGTGGGCGCCGACCTCACCGAAACCATTTCCCGCCTGACGCAAACAGACGCCCAGCTCAAGGCACTTCAAGTGTCTTATTCGCAAATATCAAAAAACAGTTTGTTTGATCTGATTGCCTGAACACAAACGATTGTTCATTGTTGCCTGATCCGAAATTCGAATAAAAAAACCGCTGTGACAATCTCATCAGCGGTTTTTTTACTTCAGGAAAAAAATCTCAAGCCTTGCTTTGCTCGTTTCTCAGCAAACCTTTTTTAATGGAGGCTGCAGCACACACTGGGCAAGCGCAGGCAATGCTGTCATAGCGTGGCAAGGGGGTTTCGCACACCTTGCAACTAAACAACTCCCAGTCGCCCATTATTTTGTAGCGCATCACGGAAATCAGATCAATCAACCGTGTTTTCCTGCGCACCACCACATCGTGGTGTTCGAAACTTTCCCACACATTCAAAATGGCCAGCAACAGCAGCCGGTGGTCTTTGTGCAATTTTGAATCAGGTTCAATTTGCGCCTTGAAAGACTCCAGCATTTTTTCAACATGGTGCGCCAGTACGGCATAAAAAACACCGGCATCACGCCCGGAGCGTACCGGGTTCAAATACTGAATGCCACCGCTGCCACGCTTGTTGGGGTTTTTGCTTTTTGCGATGTAAGACTGAATGCGTTTGTCATCGGCCACGCCCATCAAGGTGTTGGCAGTGTGCTTGACTTCAATGACACGCAAATCATGGCTGAACAAACGGTCAATCAGCCATTGGTCTGTGATGCTTTCAACAGAGTGGTGACCAGAGACTTTTTTCAGTTCGTTCATTGCAGTGTTCTTTCGTGTCTTTTTATCTTGTACTTGGTATTGTGTTTAATGGTTTCAAAAATCAATCAGCGCAGCGACATCAGCAAACCGATGGGCAGCGAGGTACTCACTTCCGCGGCCATCAAATGGTTACGGGTAAAGCGTGCACGTAACATGGTTTTGGAATGCGCCGCCAATGCAGACAACTTCAGGGGGTTGATCAGACTCAACTGGTCTGCCAGGGCTTGCGAACAATTGAAGCGGTAGGCGGTTGAATCGCTGTGAATGTTGCTGACACCCAATTCCTGCAAAACCAGAGCCACAAACGCATCGCCCTGTGCAGCGCCAGTTACTTGAACCTGCATCCACTGCAACGCCTCTGCGGAATTGTCTTCCAGCAGCAAGCCCACCCAGCTTGCATCCAGTTCCAGACCAAACAAGGTGGTGTTCATGTCGAGAATCAAACTGTCGAGTGCGCTCTCTGACAAACCCGCCAACTCATCGAGCATTTCCTCGGAAAGATCAAAGCGAGACAACAAGTAGGAGTGCAGACCTTGGCGGTGAAGGTTCAAAACCGTAGACACATAGGCACGGTTAATGTGCGCGATACGACTTTTTTCACTGGCAGGAATTGCGACTACACCCATGATTTCAACCTCTTAAGATGAAAACCCCGAAAAACCGTGGTTATCTGTTCATCAACATGGGTGAATTCTGAGCTAAGCTGATGTGTGGGATGTCTCGGAAGACTGGTCAAAATTGACCAGTGTTAAATTGAGTTTTAATAAATCATTGATTAAAAACAAAAAAAGTTAAAAATAACACCAGCAAAGCCAGACAACTTCAGAGTCAAACCTCTAAAAAATACCCTGCCGTGCCGTTTTTCGAGTCTCACCTAACACACCGAACCACAACAGCAAACCAACTCAGGCCTTTAGTGCTTTCGCATGAAACCGCAGGTGGTCTTCAATAAAACTGGCAATAAAGAAGTAGCTGTGGTCGTGGCCTTCCTGCAGGCGAAATTGCAGTGGCACACCGGCAGCTTTGCAAGCGGCGATCCACAATTCAGGTTTTAACTGTTTTTCCAGAAAGTTGTCCTGACTGCCTTGGTCCACCAAAATTTCGGGACCCGTCCAACCACGCGACAAAACAAGTGAACACGCATCGTATTGCGCCCACGCAGTCGGGTCATCACCCAAATAACCTGCCAATGCCTTCTGCCCCCATGGCACCTGACTGGGCGCGACGATGGGCGCAAACGCAGAAACAGATCGGTAACTGTCCGGGTTTTTCAGTGCAATCGTCAGTGCACCGTGTCCACCCATGGAATGCCCCATGATGGCCGCACGCCGTGTGTCTACCGCGGGAAAGGCTTGTGCGATGAACGCAGGCAATTCATCCACCACATAGCTGTACATGCGGTAGTTTTCGCGCCACGGAGCCTGCGTTGCATCCACATAAAAGCCGGCACCCAAACCAAAGTCGTAGCTTTCTGCATCGCCTGCAAAACGCACACCGCGCGGACTGGTGTCAGGTGCCACCACGGCAATGCCCAGTTCGCTGGCCACTCGCTGTGCGCCAGCCTTGACGGTAAAATTTTCTTCGGTGCATGTCAGGCCAGACAGCCAGTACACCACGGGAATACTCACCCCTTGCGACGCATCGGGCAGGTAGACCGACACGCGCATCTCGCAGCCTGTTTGTTCTGACGGATGCGACACCACATGCTGCACCCCCTGAAAGCAGCGCTGGGCCGAAACAGACATGAAAGTCATGTAAAGCTCCTTAAAACGTAACCACCGACCGGATGCTGCTACCCTCATGCATCAAATCAAAGGCGGTGTTGATCTGCTCAATGGGCATTACATGGGTAATCAGTGAATCGATGTCGATTTTGCCTTCCATGTACCAATCAACAATTTTAGGCACATCGGTACGCCCACGGGCGCCCCCGAAAGCAGTGCCCTTCCATTCGCGGCCAGTGACCAACTGGAACGGGCGGGTTTTGATTTCCTGCCCGGCGCCTGCCACCCCCACTATCACCGACACACCCCAGCCACGGTGGCAGCATTCCAACGCCTGACGCATCAATTCAACATTGCCGACACATTCAAAACTGTAATCGGCACCACCATCGGTCAGCGCAACCAGATAGGGCACGAGGTCGCCCTCCACCTCTTTCGGATTAACAAAGTGCGTCATACCGAATTTTTCTGCCATTGCCTTGCGCCCCGGATTGGTGTCCACACCAATAATTTTTCCAGCACCCACCATGCGTGCACCTTGAATGACGTTCAAACCAATACCGCCCAAACCGAACACCACCACAGTGGAACCCGGCTCCACCTTGGCAGTATTGATGACTGCGCCAATGCCCGTGGTCACACCGCAGCCGATATAGCAAATCTTTTCAAAGGGCGCATCAGGACGAATCTTTGCCAATGCAATTTCCGGCAGCACCGTGTAGTTGGCAAAAGTGGAACAACCCATGTAGTGGTGGATTTTTTGACCATTAATGGAGAAGCGGCTGCTGCCATCGGGCATGACGCCCCGGCCCTGCGTTGCACGGATGGCCGTGCACAAATTGGTTTTACGGGACAAGCACGACTTGCACTGACGACATTCCGGCGTATAGAGCGGAATAACATGATCGCCCTTTTTCAGCGTTGTAACACCTGGCCCCACGTCCACCACAACGCCTGCGCCTTCATGACCAAAAATAACGGGAAACAAACCTTCCGGGTCTGCTCCGGAACGGGTGAATTCATCGGTGTGACACACCCCTGATGCCTTGATCTCAACCAGCACTTCACCGGCCTGCGGGCCGGCAAGATCCACCATTTCCACCACCAGCGGTTTGCCGGCCTCATACGCTACGGCTGCCTTGACTTTCATGTGTGTCTCCTTGTTTTATCCGGCTCATCGCGTCCGGCTGTTTTCAATGCGCATTACTCGACAGCATTCGCCAAGTCTCTTCAAGTACAGAATCACTGCGGAATGTAGCACCAAAAATGTGTGGATAACGATAATGGGCCTGTGGAACAGTGTGCCCCCCACCCTCAATGGTGGTTAGACGAACATGGCCGCCTGATGACATCCAATCCTGCTGATAGGCGCCCAGACCGGAAGCCGACGCCATCACCTGCATCGACTTTTGGCTCTCTACGGCGGCAAGACCAAGGGCATCAGCAAACCATTGCGCACTCTCACGCGCCGAAAGCACGTTGCCGCGATTGCCAAAACCAAATAGCGTTACCTGCCCGCCCTCATAAGGATTGACCGGGTCTTTTGTGCCCCCGACAAATCCGATGAACCGCGCAGGTACGGCAGCGGGCTTGCAATCCATATTGTCTGGCGCAGGCAAGTTGGCAGCAATTGATGCGACGCCCCTGACCCTGTCCGGCGCTTCCAGCGCCAGCCGCAATGCCATTTGCCCACCATTGGAGTAGCCGATTGCATAAACTTTTTCACGGTTGATCTGCCGTTGCGCCAGCAACTGGTTAATCATTGCTTTGGTGAATGCAACATCATCAATGTTCATCGTGCGGGCACTGTACGATGCCTCGCGGCGGCAGTCGTTGAAATGGCCTTCGTATCCGTCCGGGTAAACGACAATCACATTGTCCTGTTCGGCCAACCGCTCAAGTACACCGCCAACAACCCGGCGCATTTCTTCGGCACTGCTTTGCGACGAATGAAATACAAAAAGAACGCTGGCCCCCTCTCGCAATTGCGTGGGCGTGAAAACCAGAAAGTTCCGCTGATACCCGCCGAGGCCAAGTTCCATTTTCACAACCGGCCCCACTGGCAAAGCGGGCCTGGGACTGTAGAGAAAATAAAATGCCGCAGTCCCAAGCAACAAAAATATAAAGGCCAAACTGATCAAGAAACGTCTGAACATTGGTGAACCCGTTTGCGGTGAGCGACGGTTCTAGTTTACAGAAGTGGGACAGCGAGAATTCTCGTGCAAGCGAAAGCGGCTTATTTCCAATTAAGCGAAGCGCCCGTCGCAGCCACGCGGGACACAATCGGTGCGTGTTTATTAACCGATTGTTGAAGTTCGCCTTTATCGCCGTGATGAAGCAGTTGCAAAAACGCGGTCGTGATATCACGGGTCGCTTGCTTAACCTTGGGATTCAACAACAAGCCACCCGTTAAATAGCGGTCGGTGAACATGCTGTGTGACCCCCCCTCAAACACCACCAACACTTTTTGACTACTTTTGACTTTGTCAAAAATATGCACAC
>JAJTDO010000012.1:31920-95143 GCA_021300475.1 Burkholderiales bacterium
TTGACTTTGTCAAAAATATGCACACGGTCTTCAGCAGGGCTGAAGTAACCGGGTATCTGTATCGTGTCGCCCGTCGCAGTGATGTGCAAAGTGGGCACACGCACCGACTCCAGGATACGATCCACAGAGGGTTCACCGTAAAACGGCGGTGTGGAAATCAGGATGGCTGCTTTGAATCGAACATCGGTCAAATCCAGCACTTGGTCCTGTCTGATCACCTTGGCTCCAACGGCCAAAAGGGTTGTGTTGGCGCCGTAAGAATGCCCTGCCGCCACGATGCGATCCGCATCAAACAAATGCGACAAGGAGCCTGCAAGCAATTTATCAAGTGCAAAGCGCAAGTCGCCTGCGCGAGAGATCGCTTCTGACTCGCGAGCCGCGCGATGCAACCTATCCACCACAGCCAACGGGCTGCCATCAAACCACACCGACCGATCGCTTCCCACATGCTGGACATGCAGGCTGGCGTAACCGTTTTCGGCCCAGTGGCGTCCCAAATAGCCATAACCATCTCTGGACCCACCAATGCCATGGGAGAACACCATCAGCGGCAACGCAACAGGATCTTGTGCAGCCTTTGGCAAATACAGGCGCACTGGCACCCAACGGTGACGAGCAGTGTCGTGCCAGTCCATGTCAATAATGGAAACAGCGTCGGCTGATGGCTCACCTGTTGAGGGGTACGCACGGCTGCCTGCCAAGGAAAGAGCGGCAGCAGACACCGCCATTTGAATCGCGCTTCGTCGAGTGGTCATTTTGATTGGATTTAGTCTGGGTGAAAAAAAGTCAGGTTTATAAAAGCAGCCAAGACAGGTAAGCAGCACCAAGGTGTGTCGCCAACCCATTCGCTACGACTGTCAAATATACCTTGAAGTTCCTCATCGAAACATGATTACCCCGAACGAATAACATTCGGTCTGTTGCGCGTTTCCAAACCTCAGAAACAAAAAAGGCCCGATCACCCCGCCCAAACCCATCCGCCAAGCACTCGGTGCCGACTACAAAGGCAAGGTCGCATGTGTCAAACAGCGTGCAAAACCTTTCACCTTTCAGCGTCCACAGCCTCTTGGTTTCTGCCAAGAGCGAGGCCGAAATGCGGGCCTTTCATCTTCTGACCGGATAATAGGTCGAACGAGATCTCATTGGTTTCAACCGCAAATAGAAAGGATGCCAGAAGTCCACGTGGCGAACCTATATCGCTGGATTTAAATACCGACATATCGCCAAAGACTAAAAAACTATCCTTGGCTCGTGATACTGCAACATTAAGCATACTCGGACGACTATCGATAAAGCCACCATCATCTTTCATCGTATAAGTTGGGGAAAAAATCACTATGAGACGCTCTGCACCTTGCAAGGAATGAACAGTTCCGATAGTCATCTTGCCCTCCCCTTTACCTACGGAGACTCCACGCTTCATGCATTCCTCAGTAATCGCAACAACCTGACCACCAAATGGCGTCACCACACCAACAATGTCATGAATCGGCTTTCTGTACTTTTCCTCTAAGTTAGGACGGTTAAGGACAATCCACTCAGCGATTGAGACTGCTTCAATTTGGTTGGCTCGACTTCCACCACGGCGCTCACATTTCCCGCTAACTTGAAGATAGCCCATAGCGGGCAGCACTGACGTCGAAGGACGATGACCACGCATGGGGCTAAGCTTATTGTGATAGCAAAGCGTATTGCAATAAGCCACAATTTCGTCATAGCACCGGCGATGCTCATAGAGGTACATGCCTCGTTCGAGGTCCTTGTCGTAATGGTAGCGCGTTGCTTGTTGAGCAATTACCATCACGCTGCCAGAGGCTGCGGATTTCCCAAGTTTCGATATTCGTTCATAGCTTTCAGGATCATCCGTCGAGTCCATAAGATTAGCCTTGAATAAATTTCCAACATCTACTTTTTCTGTAATGCTCCAGATGGGTTCAATTTGAAAGGTATCTCCAATGACAAGCGCCCGCTTCGCCAAAGAAAACGATGCACCCGCAACTTCAGGCAGTACCTGTCCCGCCTCATCAACAATCAAAAGGTCAATAAAGCGATAGAGGTAATCATCCGCAAAATTATTATCACGGTACTTTCTTCCTTTAAACTCGTTGGGTAGCATAAAAAATGTAGACACTGCGCAAGGGGTCAACATCATTCTTCGTAACCAGTTTTTTTCAGACACCTTCTTACTGGTTTTTTGTTTTTCTTTAGCCAACGTGGCTAAATCTTTCATTTCAATAAGCCAGCGCGCTTCCCAGTAATGGGTTGCATAAAGAAATGCTGGAAACCTGATTACGGTGTCTGCCGCTGAGTCACAGGTTGCTAATGTCCGTGATTCAGGTGAAGTCTCCATCCCAAGACAGTCAGTTACCTCACCCCATCTAGTAAGCGCTTCACGATGGGCCTTCACCACCTTCATGCCCCGCGCCAGCGACGCCTGAAGGTCCGTAAGTTCTCCATTCAGCCGGCCAATGATGGTTTGAATTTCATGCGTAAATTGCCCCACATCTTCCCAATGCCCATCGGGGAAAGTTTGTGGCCAAAGTTCTCTTAAGAACCCCTTTGCCAGCAAAACACGTTTTCTATTAACAGATGGCAGCCAAGACAGCAACGTGTACACCCATGACTCATCTCCGAGAAACCCCTCCCATTTTTCCATCAATGCCTTGTAAAGGCTTAATTCGCTCACTTTGGCTGAAACAGCGCTTTGGCGTAATACAAGGCCTGCCTCTGGCGAGAACCCGAACTCCCCGCGCATGGCGTTGGTGGCCGACAACAAGGTAGGCCAGACTGTTTCAATCGCCTTTAAATTACGCTCGCTACCCTCAATCAGCCTCTTTAACTGGGCACAGATATCCTCAATTGAAGGCGCAATAAGGCCTGGGAAAGCTTTACTTGCTTTTCCCAAAAAAGACGCTTTTGCTTGTTCGTAATAACCTTGATTCTCCACTTTGCTAAAAAATGATCGGGTCTGATACTTCTCGACGGCTTGTTTTTCCTTACTAGCAGATGGAAGATACACACCAAAACTTTTGATTTCAGGCAACCATCGACCGGCAAACACCCCTGTTCCCACCGAAAAGTCTTTGCCAAAAGCATCGATAATATTTGTGACCGCCTGATTATTGGTTGAAGCTGCGACGATGACTGGGGGGTCGCCACCATTTAGCGCCGCACGCACCCAATACGAAGCAACAACGGAAAGGAGCATTGTTGTCTTTCCTGTTCCTGGAGGACCATTCACAGCCAATATTTCACCGGGTTCGGATACAAGCTGACAAATCAAAGAATCACGCTGTGCATCTGCCAATGGGTAAGTGTCCGAACCATGGCCAAGTCGGCGAGAGAATCCATAGCCACTTGGATGGCAGGGATCAGGAGATTCAACCTTTTCAGAAGCGTATCGCTCAAACAGCGAAGATTTAGGAGCCTCAGATCTAATGTTGTCGTACAGTGCCAAAATATGAGTACTTGCACCTACTACGTCACTATCATTGGCGATAACCCAACGAATATCCTTTGCAAATCGGGCATCTGCCTTCGGCCAATTTGACGAAACTGTAATGAGCATTTCTTCGCAGTAATTTAAATACTTCTGCCAAAGCTCACGGTGCCATTCGTCGGGATCGCGTTCACCGATAGTCTGCTTATCAAACTTCGGCACATCGTGACGAGCCAACCACGAATCAAGTTCAGCAAGAACTCCAACGGAAAAACTACCTTTATACAATGGCTCCAAAATATCACGCGGAATGACCGTGTTTTCGTTTGGATAGATTCTGCCTTGGCGGTCTAGTACAGCCTGGCTAACGATGGGAGTAACAACTTCAGGTATGCCGCCTACCCTTGCTTTGCCGTGCTCAAGACATAAATGGTAGATAAAGGGACGAATGGTTATATTTACTTCCTCAACATCTTCGCCAGATTGCTTGAAAAACTCAGAAACAAGATCGCTTCCCACTCTTCCGTTCTGTAACTCATTATCTGGGCGGAGAATTCGTTCTTTTAACTCTGATCTTTTAAGTGCACCGGTGCCTAAATCAGCATCCGCCAAACACGTACGCCAATATTTTGCGTACGCAAGGCTTTTTTGATCCATTTATTTCAATCCTTTTTTGTGCATTTAATTCGTTTCGAGATAACGTCAAGTTCACAGGCTGGCCGGGCGTGTTCCACCCTTAAAACATTGTTCGCACCCACCACATCAGCGTGTTCTTCAAATCCACATGCAACGCACTTGAACTGTGCCTGACTCTTGCGATTGTTTACAGATACGTGATCGCACTCAAGGCAAGTCCTGCTTGTGTTCTTTGCAGACACGCCAATAAGCCAACCAACGCTCAAAGACAATTTGTAGTCGAGTTGCCGCCTGAACTCGAATCAGCCTTGGTCTAGTATGGCTTTGTTCAATCCAGACTTGGCCCCAACATTCTTGCCGGGCTTGCCGGTTGTGCCGGACGCTGACTTCGACCTATTGCGCACCTGCAGGTCCTTAACGAATACTATCGCGTGGTTTTGGCTAATCGCCGTTGAGTGCTTGTGCAAGAGGTTGCGCCTGACATTGGCAATGCTGGCATGGATTTTCAGTACTCTGTGGTTTTTGCCTTCTTCCAGTTGCTGCTGAATTTGACTTTGCGACCCATGGCTTGCTGAGCTTTGCGCAGAGTGGACTCGTGCCGTTTGAAACTGTGTGTCGTCGAGATAAACGTCCCATCTGACAGCGTGGCAAACCGTGCAACGCTCATATCGATGCCAACGGCACCCCCGTTGGGTATGAATGGTTCAACTTCACGCTGCGTTGTATACAACTCAACATGCGTTGGATACACGTTGCCCGGCCAAAACCTCTTTGATTCCCGTTTCAGCATCGCTTAGGAGCACCAGATTGGCGTGCTCCGCTTCAAGTGCAGATGGTGCCGATGTTCAGCGACAAGCCCCTTGCAGGCTCACCCAAACCCCAAAAACAAAAAAGGCCCGATACGCTAAACACGCATCAGACCCTTGATATTTAAAGCATTCACTAATACTGAGAAAACTTGGGGCGAGGTATGGGGCTCGAACCCACGACCGACGGAATCACAATCCGTTGCTCTACCAACTGAGCTAACCCCGCCACTGAAAAACAACTGCCAGCAGACCTTGGCCTGCCCGGAGGGACTCGAACCCCCGACCCTCGGCTTAGAAGGCCGATGCTCTATCCAGCTGAGCTACGGGCAGAGTGTATTGAAACAAAAATGCCAACGCTCACTGGTCGGGGCGGCAGGATTCGAACCTGCGACCCTCTGCTCCCAAAGCAGATGCGCTACCAGACTGCGCTACGCCCCGAAAAGCCCACCACTATAATGGCAAGAAAACCATCTGTCAAATCGACTTCTCACCTACCAACAAGAAGGCCGAACTAACCACAACCAAACCAGCTCCAAATAGGGCCCCACACCTGAGCCAACTACGCGGCACTGACACCCCGCCGGGCACACTTTCTCGCGTAGTCGAACCAGCGTGCTGAGTAAGTTGCTGCGCAAAAAAGGCTGATGGTTCCAGAGGGGGCAGGTCTGTGTGCGTTTCGGAAGGACAGTCAGGCAAGACGCCCGTTCGACCTCGCAACAAGCGACGCCGCGCTCAGCGGCGAAGAAAAGGTCCCATTGGACTTTTCGTCAAGCTTGTCAGAGCAGAGAACGGAAACTGCGGCTTAGCCGTGCGCTGAAACGCACACAGACCTGCCACCTCCGCGACACCAACCACACAACACCAACCACACAACACCAACCACACAACACCAACCAACTACCCAACCACACCCACGGCAGCCATCAACTCCTCCACGCACGCCACCGCCAACTCCTGCGTATGCGCCTCCACCATAATCCTCAACAAAGGCTCTGTGCCCGACGGACGAATCAAGGTTCTACCCTTGCCCACCAGTTTTGCATCCACCGCCTTCTTGGCGGCCAGCAAGCGCTCGTCAGCGGTCCAGACGTAGCCTGAGGTTACCTTCACATTTTTAAGGATTTGAGGATACATCTGCAGATCGTGAGTCAATTCAGCCGGATTCTTTTCAGAGCGCAACATTGCAATCAAAATTTGCAGGGCACTGAGAATGCCGTCGCCCGTGGTGTGGCGATCGAGAAACAACAAATGTCCCGACCCCTCACCGCCCAGCGACCAGCCCCGCTCAATCAGCATTTCATGTACGTAGCGGTCGCCCACCTTGGCTCGGTCGAAAGCAACATCTCTGGCCTTCAAGGCGAGCTCCAAGCCCACATTGCTCATCAGGGTGCCCACCACGCCAGACAAAGAGCCGCGTTGCAGACGCTCCATCGCCAAAATGTAGAGCAATTCGTCGCCGTTAAAAATTCGCCCCGTCGAGTCTACGACAATCAAACGGTCAGCGTCGCCATCCAGCGCAAAACCAATGTCTGCCTTGTGCTCCAGCACCGATGCTCGCACATACTCAGGGTGGGTTGCCCCCACCCCACTGTTGATGTTGAAACCGTCAGGTTGATTGGCCACAGTGATGACGTTGGCGCCGAGCTCGCTGAACACCGAGCCGGCAATATGGTAAGCAGCACCATTGGCGCAATCCACCACCACCTTGAGCCCGCTAAACGACATGCCGTAAGGCACCGTACCCTTGCAAAACTCAATGTAGCGGCCGGCCGCGTCGGACAGGCGCGAAGCCTTGCCCAGCGACTCTGAGGAACGGCATTGCATGGGTGCATCAATTAACGCCTCAATGCCCAACTCAACATCATCGGGCAGCTTTGTACCAGAGGCGGAAAAAAACTTGATGCCGTTGTCATAAAATGGATTGTGAGACGCGCTGATCACCACACCGGCGTCCAACGACAGGGTTCGGGTCAAATAGGCAATCGCGGAAGTGGGCATCGGACCAGCCAGCATGACATCCACACCTGCTGCGGAGAAACCGGCCTCAAGACTGGCCTGCAGCAAATAACCGCTGACACGCGTGTCTTTGCCTATCAGCACTTTTGGTTTGTCCCGGCGCGCTTGTGCCACCAGAACACGACCCGCTGCATTGCCCATACGCATCACAAAATCCGGCGTTATGGGAGCCTGTCCCACACGACCGCGAACTCCGTCCGTACCAAAATATTTTCGTGACATTTTTTATTAGACTCTGATTAAACACTTCTAAGGATTGTAACCGAGGCACCCCGAAATTATCTTAGATGAGGGAATCGTTTACGATCAGGGCATCCAAGGTGGCACGTACGTCATGAACACGCAAAACAGCAGCACCTTTGCCTGCAGCTACAACAGCGGCCTGTATAGAACCATGGATGCGTTGCAAGGGGTCTTTTCTGTCGAGCAATTGCCCTATCATGGACTTTCTCGACACCCCCACCAACACGCCCGCCCCCAGTTGCGAGAAATCAGGAATGGCTGCGAACAGCGCCACATTGTGCTCCAGCGTTTTCCCAAAACCGAATCCTGGATCCACCAAAACCCGTTCGGATGAAACCCCCTGCTGCGTCAGCGTCTGCAGTGTATTCTTTAAAAAACCCTGCACCTCAGCGACACAGTCAGCGTATTCAGGGTTCAGTTGCATGCTGCGGGGACTTCCCTGCATGTGCATGATCACCGCCCCTGCCTGAGAACATGACAACAAGCGCTGCGCTCTTTGCGACTGAAAACCGGTAACATCGTTGAGGATGTCCACACCCATGTCCAGAGCACGCTCCATGATTTCCGGCTTCAGACTGTCAAGCGACAAGGGTACATTCCATTTGACCAGTTCTTCAATGACCTGGCACACACGTCGCCATTCTTCTTCAACAGGAACATCTGGCGCTCCGGGCCGGGTGGACTCACCACCCACGTCGAGAATGTCAGCACCTTCATCCAGCAGTTGCCGGGCGTGATCAACCGCAGCAGACAGGCTCAGCAACCTGCCTCCATCAGAGAAGGAATCGGGCGTTAAATTGACAACGCCCATGATCAATGGGCGAGTTCGGCCCGTGCGTTGAAATCTCGGGCGCTGTAAAAGAAAACGAGCGGTTTTCCAACCGCCCGTCTCTTTAGGCTGCAGGTGCTGCTGCATTGTTGGGAGCCACGCCGCCTGGTGGACGGTTGTTGTTGCCACCCGGGCCTGGCGCCATGCCCGGCTTGGGCTGGCGTATCGGGCGACCATTCATGATGTCGTCGATTTGGTCTGCATCAATGGTTTCAAATTCCAGCAAAGCGTGTGCCATGGCGTGCACTTTGTCGCGGCTGCTGTCCAGCAACTGACGCGCTCTGGCGTACTGAGAGTCAATAATGCTGCGGATCTCATGGTCAACTTTCTGCATCGTGGATTCAGACATGTGTGTGGTTTTGGTCACTGAGCGACCTAAAAACACCTCACCTTCGTTTTCCGCATACACCATCGGACCTAAGGACTCGCTCATACCGTAGCGCGTCACCATGTCGCGAGCAATCGCTGTTGCACGTTCAAAGTCGTTTGATGCGCCTGTGGTCATCTGATCCATGAACAATTCTTCAGCAATGCGCCCACCAAACAAAACTGCAATGGTGTCGAGCATTCGCAGCTTGTCCATGCTGTAGCGGTCGGTTTCCGGCAGCTGCATGGTGACCCCCAAGGCGCGGCCACGAGGAATAATGGTGACCTTGTGAACAGGGTCTGTCTTGGGCAGCATGCGCGCCACAATGGCATGACCGGATTCATGGTAAGCCGTGTTGCGGCGTTCTTCTTCCGGCATAACCAGTGAGCGGCGCTCTGCACCCATGATAATTTTGTCTTTGGCTTTTTCGAAGTCCACCATGTCAACCACGCGACCGTTGCGGCGGGCAGCAAACAGGGAGGCCTCGTTTACCAAATTGGCCAGATCAGCACCAGAAAAACCAGGGGTACCGCGAGCCAACACAGAAGGATCAACATCCGGTGCAATTGGCACTTTTCTCATGTGAACGCGCAATATTTGGTCGCGACCACGGATATCAGGCAAGCTGACCACCACTTGACGGTCAAAACGACCCGGACGCAGCAATGCTGGGTCGAGAACGTCAGGACGGTTGGTTGCAGCAATAACGATGGTGCCCTGGCTGGTTTCGAAACCATCCATTTCCACCAACATCTGGTTCAGTGTTTGTTCGCGCTCGTCGTTACCACCGCCCAAACCTGCACCACGCTGCCGACCCACCGCATCAATTTCATCAATGAAAATAATGCAGGGCGACTGCTTCTTGGCCTGTTCAAACATGTCGCGAACCCGGGCTGCGCCCACACCGACAAACATTTCAACGAAATCAGAACCGGAGATGGAGAAAAACGGAACTTTCGCTTCGCCTGCAATGGCCTTGGCCAACAGTGTTTTACCGGTACCGGGAGGGCCTACCAGCAAGATACCGCGGGGAATGCGACCGCCAAGCTTTTGGAATTTGGTGGGGTCGCGCAGAAAATCGACCAACTCTTGGACGTCTTCCTTGGCTTCGTCGCAACCAGCCACATCTGCAAACGTGACACTGTTGTTGGACTCATCCAACAAGCGAGCGCGCGACTTACCGAAACTGAATGCTCCGCCTTTGCCGCCGCCCTGCATCTGGCGCATGAAAAACACCCACACACCAATCAGCAACAACATGGGAAACCAACTGACGAACAAGCTCATCAGCAACGAAGGCTCTTCTTCCGGTTTAGCACGCACCTGCACGCCATATTTGATGAGGTCGGTCACCATCCAGATGTCGCCTGGCGAATACGATGTGAACTCGCGGTCGTTGGTGGTTCTACCACGCAAGGTGCGACCGTCCACCGTGACCTGTTTGATGCGCCCCGCCTGTGCCTCTTCCATGAACTGGCTGTAAACCATTTCATTGCCGCGCGACTGCCGCGAATCAAACTGTTTGAACACTGTAAAGAGAACCAGTGCGATCACCAGCCAAATGGCTGCTTTCGAAAATGCATTATTCAAAGCGAGGTCTCCTGATACGATGACCCGAGGTTGTGGGAAATAAAATACTTGTTACAGATTGAGACTGTAACTCAAATTTCAACCCCGGGATGGCGAGCACGCCATGAAAAGATTTAAATGTAGACATAGCTCCAGTCTACTCCTTAAGACCGCGGGCAACCAAGAAGGTTTCAGCTGATTTATCTCGACTGGCCTTCGGTTTGCAGGGCTTGACGCTTTTAAAGTGCCGTTTGAACAGCTCAACTGTTTGACTGTAGTGGGAACCATGAAAGGTTTTGGTCACCAGCACACCGTCTTTCTTCAAGTGGTTCATGGCAAATTCCATTGCCAGCTCGCAAACATGCATGATTCGGGCTGAGTCTGCCACCGCCACACCAGACAGGTTCGGGGCCATGTCAGACACCACGAGATCCAGCAACTCACCTTCAACGGCTGCCTCCAATTGGTGTAGGACCGCCTCTTCGCGGAAGTCGCCGAGGATGAAATGCACGCCGGCGACTTCTTCCATGGGCAGCATATCAAGGGCAATAACCGACCCGTTGATTACACCGTGGGCACCAACAAGCTCCTCCCGGAGCACCTGAGACCAGCTTCCGGGGGTGGAACCGAGATCAACAACCCGCATTCCCGGTTTGAAAAGACGTTCCTGCTCAGCAATTTCTTTGAGTTTGAAGGCCGCACGAGACCGATAACCCGCTTTTTTTGCGAGTTTTACGTACGGATCGGTCAAATGATCATTCAACCATGCTTTATTAAACTTGTTCTTGGCCATCTGCACTTACAATGATGGTTTAATTTAGTATGCAACGTATGTCACAAACACCTACCCGTAATGAACTGAACCCAGCCCAGCGTAAAACACTGAAGGCAATGGCCCATCCACTGAACCCTGTCGTGATGATCGGCGACAAGGGACTGACACCAGCTGTGCTCAAAGAAATTGATATCAGCTTGAGTGCCCACCAATTAATAAAAGTTCGCGTTGCGGGCGACGATCGCGAACTCCGAATTGCTCTGCTGGCAGAAATCACTGACGCTTGCGGCGCCCTTCCAGTTCAGCATATCGGAAAATTATTGGTTTTGTACCGCCCTGACCCAGAAAAACCGCTTCTGAATCTGGATGAAGAAAAATCTGCAAAAGGTCGCTCACGGACATCGCGTGTGGACGCAGGGGATAAACCTGTACGCCGCAGAACCGCCAAACCCGGCGACTTCAATCCGACCACCCGTGCCCGTTCTACACGGGAACGTGACGCGGGCGAGCAAGCACCCAGAGCCCGCCGTGGCGAATGGGAAGACAACGAGCGTCCACGCCGACCTAGCACTCGCGACCGCAAACCAGCAGAAGGCGCCGCCGTTCGCAACGGCGACAGAACACCTACACGGAGTTCTTCACGGGGAACAGGTAGCGCATCCAGCCCCACCAGAGACCGGCCAGCATCTGCAGGGAGAACATTACGGTCGACACCGCGTGCAACCGACCGAACTGCGCCTTCGCGGACGCCAGCTCGTCGCCCGAAGCGTTCTGCATAAGCAACCTTAACTCTGCCATCTGGGGCTGCATGACAAACAGCGCCAGCAGAGCCAACCCCATAATGAGCAACAAGGAAACCCATGCCGAACGGCGTGGTTTTTCCGGACTTGCCCATGAAAACAGCATCAAAAGACTGGGCGTGCTGATGTTTGACCACGCCAGAAAAAAGAAAAACCGCGACGCCACCATGCCTGCTTCCTCACGGGGCAACCATTTGAACAAACCCGGCGCAATCAACAGCGCCATGGTCCAAAGCGAGCCTATCCAGATGGCCCACAAAGAAATTTCAGTGGCCTGACGCAGTTTGCTCAACATCACTCGTACCGCACATTTAAAACTTCATACTCCCGTACACCACTGGGGGCCTGAACCTGAGCGATATCACCGGCATACTTGCCGATAAGCGCCCGTGAAATCGGGCTGGTAACTGAAATTCGGTTGAATTTCAGGTCTGCCTCGTCTTCACCGACAATCTGGTAAGTCACATTGTTGCCTGATTCCAGATCTTCGAGATTTACCGTGGCGCCGAAAACGATGCGGCCATCGGCATCCAGTGTTGTCGGATCAATGATTTGGGCATTGGAAAGTTTGGCCTCAATTTCCATGATGCGGCCTTCAATGAAGCCCTGCTTTTCCTTGGCTGCATCGTACTCGGCATTCTCAGACAGATCGCCTTGAGCGCGAGCCTCTGAAATTGCGTTGATAACGGCAGGACGCTCTACGGATTTCAGCCGCTGCAACTCTTGCCTGAGCAATTCAGCGCCGCGGACTGTGATTGGAATCGTACTCATGACACTCTCTTCTTAAGCAACTGACTGCAAACTTTTATGCAGGCTTTGAACATCATAGACTTCCAGGCCCTTCAGGTGCTTCATGCCTTGAACCGCGGCACGCGCACCTGCAATGGTTGTGTAATAGGTGACACGAGACTGCAGCGCATTGGTACGGATGTAACGGGAATCAGAAATCGCATTCCGCTTTTCTTCGACCGTATTGATAACCAAGGCTATTTCGCCATTTTTGAGCATATCCACAATATTTGGACGCCCTTCTGCCACTTTATTAACCACTTTAACGGGGACACCGGCCTCGTTCAGTGCGCTGGCCGTGCCACGGGTGGCCACCAGCTCAAAGCCGAGCTCATGCAGGCCACGGGCGACTTCAACCGCTTTTGCCTTGTCTTCATTTTTAACGCTGATGAAGACCATACCGCTTTCAGGCAGGCGAACACCGGCGGCCAATTGCGACTTCACAAAAGCCTCGCCGAATGTGCGGCCCACACCCATCACTTCACCGGTGGACTTCATTTCAGGTCCGAGAATGGTGTCCACCCCTGGGAACTTCACAAAGGGGAACACGGCTTCCTTGACCGAGAAATAAGGCGGAATCACTTCAAACAACACACCTTGGTCTGCCAGCGTGCGCCCTGCCATGCAGCGCGCCGCCACCTTGGCCAACTGAACGCCGGTGGCCTTGGAAACATAAGGCACGGTGCGCGAGGCCCGGGGATTGACTTCCAGAACAAACACTTTGCCTTCCTGAATGGCAAACTGGACATTCATCAAACCCACCACATGCAGCGCCTTGGCCATCAGTGCGGTTTGACGCTTCAATTCTTCCACCAACTCAGGGGAAAGCGAATAAGGCGGCAGGCAGCAGGCGGAGTCGCCAGAATGCACACCAGCCTGCTCAATGTGTTCCATTACGCCACCAATCATGACGCACTTGCCATCAGACAGGCAGTCGACGTCAACTTCAATGGCATCGTTCAGAAAACGGTCCAGCAAAACCGGTGAATCGTTGGAAACCTTGACCGCCTCGCGCATGTAGCGCTCCAGGTCTTTTTGTTCGTGGACGATTTCCATGGCGCGACCACCCAACACATAACTGGGGCGCACAACCAAGGGGTAGCCGATTTCCTGAGCCAATGACAGGGCTTCTGATTCTGTTCTTGCGGTTCTGTTGGGCGGTTGGCGCAATTCAAGTTTTACCAGCAACTTCTGGAAACGTTCGCGATCTTCGGCGATGTCTATGCTGTCCGGACTGGTTCCAATAATGGGGACACCGTTGGCTTCCAGAGCCTTGGCCAGCTTCAAGGGCGTTTGACCGCCATACTGCACAATGACGCCGATCGGCTTTTCCTTGTCCACCACCTCCAGAACATCTTCCAACGTCAGGGGTTCGAAATACAGACGGTCTGAGGTGTCGTAGTCGGTGGAAACGGTTTCCGGGTTGCAGTTGACCATGATGGTTTCATAGCCATCTTCACGCAAAGCCATGGCCGCGTGCACGCAGCAGTAATCAAACTCAATGCCCTGCCCGATACGGTTCGGGCCACCACCGAGCACCATGATCTTTTTCTTATTGGTCGGCGCGGCTTCACATTCCTGTTCATAGGTGGAATATAAATAAGCTGTTGAAGTAGAAAACTCAGCGGCACAGGTGTCTACCCGCTTGAACACAGGGCGGACATTTAGCGCGTGGCGCTGTTTTCTGACTTCTGCTTCCGTTGTATCCAGCAAATACGCCAGACGACGATCAGAGAAACCCTTGCGCTTTAACAGCCGCAACTTGCTTTCATCGAGGTCGGACAACGTCATTTTGTCCAATTCCAGTTCAATATCAACGATTTCCTTGATCTGAACCAAAAACCATTCATCGATGTGGGTCAGGGCATGCACCTCTTCCACCGTGAACCGTTGGGCAAACGCATCGCCGACGTACCAGATACGCTCAGGACCGGGCTCGCCCAGTTCTTTTTTGATAACTTCGTGGTCTGTGGTTTTTTGATTCAAACCATCAACACCGACTTCCAGACCGCGCAAGGCTTTCTGAAAACTCTCTTGGAAAGTACGGCCAATGGCCATGACTTCACCCACGGATTTCATTTGGGTGGTCAGGCGGTTGTCGGCCTGAGGGAATTTCTCAAAGGCGAATCGAGGTACTTTTGTAACCACGTAGTCGATGCTGGGCTCAAACGATGCCGGTGTGGCCCCACCAGTGATGTCGTTGCGCAACTCGTCGAGGGTGTAACCCACGGCCAGCTTGGCAGCCACTTTGGCGATCGGAAAGCCGGTGGCTTTGGAAGCCAGCGCAGAAGAACGCGATACGCGCGGGTTCATTTCAATAACAATCATGCGACCATTGGCCGGATTGATGGAGAACTGCACGTTGGAACCGCCAGTATCCACGCCGATTTCACGCAAAATGGCAATTGAGGCATTTCGCAGCAATTGATATTCACGGTCGGTCAGGGTTTGGGCAGGCGCCACGGTAATGGAATCGCCGGTATGCACACCCATGGGATCCAGGTTTTCAATGGAGCAAACGATGATGCAGTTGTCTTTGCGATCGCGCACCACTTCCATCTCATACTCTTTCCAGCCAATCAGACTTTCCTCAATGAGGAGTTCGCTGGTAGGGGAGGCTTCAATACCGCGACGGCAAATGGTTTCAAATTCTTCGCCGTTGTAGGCAATGCCACCGCCGGTGCCACCGAGCGTGAAACTGGGGCGAATGACCATCGGAAACCCGTTGCTGCCGGTAAGCGCTGCAATTTTCTTTTGCACCGCCCAGGCTTCTTCCATGGTGTGGGCCACGCCGGACACCGCGGAGTCCAGACCGATGGAGGTCATGGCATCCTTGAATTTCTGACGATCTTCTGCTTTTTCAATCGCTTTTTCATTGGCGCCGATCATTTCAACGCCAAATTTGTCCAGCACGCCATTGCGGTGGAGATCGAGAGCGCAATTAAGCGCAGTTTGACCACCCATGGTGGGCAAAAGCGCATCTGGACGCTCTTTTTCAATAATCTTTTCAACAACTTGCCAGGTAATTGGCTCGATGTAGGTGACATCAGCGGTTTCAGGATCGGTCATGATGGTGGCCGGGTTGCTGTTGACCAGCACGACTCGGTAACCCTCTTCCCGCAGCGCTTTACACGCTTGGGCACCCGAATAATCAAATTCGCAGGCCTGACCGATGACGATGGGACCGGCACCAATGATCAGGATGGTTTTTATGTCTGTACGTTTAGGCATGTTGCCCCTTTTTTTCGCTGGACGCGGAAGCCATATCGGCTACGAAGCGATCGAACAAGTAAGCAATGTCGTGTGGACCCGGACTGGCTTCAGGGTGGCCCTGGAAACAGAATGCCGGGCGATCCGTTCTGGCGAGACCCTGAATGGAACCGTCAAACAGCGACACATGGGTAATGCGCAAGTTCGCCGGCAAAGTATCGGCGTTTACTGCAAAACCGTGGTTCTGGCTGGTGATGGACACCTGTTGGGTGTCTAGGTCTTGCACGGGATGGTTGGCACCGTGATGACCAAATTTCATTTTCAGCGTCTTTGCGCCTGAAGCCAGCGCCATCAACTGATGCCCCAGACAAATGCCGAACACGGGAATGCGGGTTTCTTCCAGCACATGACGAATACTGGCAATGGCGTAGTCGCAGGGTTCCGGATCACCAGGACCATTGGACAAAAATACGCCGTCGGGTTGATGCTTCAAAATTTCTTGTGCACTGCTTTGCGCCGGCAGCACCGTGATTCGGCACCCCCTGTGCGACAACATGCGCAAAATATTGCGTTTTACGCCGAAGTCGAGCGCCACCACGTGGTAAGGACGGTGCTCTGATTCATCAAAGACGCCGCCATTCACACCCAGACTCCATTCGCCTTGCGACCAAGTGTAGGCGGCCTTGGTGGACACCACCTTTGCCAGATCCATTCCCGACAAACCCGGGAAAGAACGTGCCAGCGCCAGTGCGCTTTCAGCAGAAAACTCAATGCCGGGTGTACCTTCTGCCAACAAGCAGCCGTTTTGGGCACCGGTTTCACGAAGAATACGAGTGAGCTTGCGGGTGTCAATGTCTGAGATACCTGGCACACCCGCTTTTTCAAGATAGGCCTGCAAGCCGCCCTGCGAGCGGAAGTTAGACACCACAGAAGACAGATCGCGGATGATGAGGCCAGAGGCGAACACCTCGGCGGACTCTTCATCTTGCGAATTGACTCCCACATTGCCGATGTGCGGATAGGTCAGCGTCACAATCTGCTGACAGTAAGAGGGATCGGTCAAAATTTCTTGATAACCGGTCAGCGCGGTATTAAATACCACCTCGCCTGTTTTAGACACTGCCGCTCCGATGGATGTACCTTCGAAAACAGTGCCGTCAGCCAGTGCGAGCAAGGCGCGTGGGCGAGCGCTTGCATTCAATATTGACAAGGAAAGCTCCAGTTGGGGATATGCGATGCGTACCAACAATCACCTTTGCGACGCGGGTTCGCGCAGGGGTTTGCCTTGTGCATCAACATGAGATTTTTGTTAACCACGCATTATACCTTTCGTGGGGCGATCCGACAAAGCAGGCAGTGGAGGAGGTGCTCGGTGTTGTTTGAATTGTGGGGGATGGGGTTGGGGGATGGGGTTGGGTGATGGGGGCTTGGAGTGTAGGTTCTGCGAGGGAACGGCTGACTTGCCATTTCCTGCCTCAACCCTGAAAACCTCGACGAAAACCTAAAGAGTCGGTTTTCTTCATCACCTGAAGGTGATGTCGGTTTTTGCGGGGTCGGCAGGGCAAGTCGCCTGAATGTTCCCTCGCAGAACTTACACCCCACGCTCCCCAGCCATACCCAGTTGGGCACTACGCGCGAGAATAAGTACAAACGAGCCACCCATCCGCGTAGCCAGCTGAACGAGTTAGCCCATTTTTTTAGAAAAAATACGTTTCTTAGACGGGGAAGAGTAATTAAAGCGAGGGGTTTATTTCTACTTCATTGGGATAATTAAAATACACAAAGCGGAGGAGTTGCTTCTACTCGATTGGGGCAGTCAAAAAACATGCGAGCGTTCAAACATGCCGTTTTTTTAGGTGGGAGGCAGTACGTGGAGCGGAGGAGTTGCTTCTGCTCGATTGGGGCAGTCAGGCAACTCGCCCGCAAACGAACTGCACAAGCCTGCGTCACCGAAGGTGGCCAAGAAAATCGCTTCTTCTTTGCGATTTTTGCAGAGGCGTTGCAGCTCGGAGGCGGAAACAGCGGGTTGCCGCGCCAATTGAGCAGAAGCAGCTCCTCCGCTCCGCGCCCTGCTGGAAACAGCGAGCTACCGCCCCAATTGAGCAGAAGCAACTCCTCCGCTCCGCGCCCTGCCGGAAACAGCGAGCTACCGCCCCAATTGAGCAGAAGCAACTCCTCCGCTCCGCGCCCTGCCGGAAACAGCGAGCTACCGCCCCAATTGCGGACACCGAAATGGTTCCCTCGGCACCCTCAACAACCGAGTCTTTCAAACCGCCCACTTGGGACAACTGATGGTCTGCAAAGAAACGCGCCGTTGCCACCTTGGTTTTGTAGAAGGCATCTGTACTGCCAGCCGCAATTGCATCTTCAGCCGCCAATAATGCACGCGCCATCTGCCAGCCGCCCATGGTGATACCGGCCAGCTTCAAATAAGGCACGGAACCCGCAAACACCGCGTTCGGATCGGATCTCAAGTTTGCCACAACAAAATCGACCACCTCAAGGAACGCCAGACGCGCTGCTGTCAAGCGCTTGAGCACCGCTTTTGCATTCACAGAGTCGCGTTTTGCCAAGGCCTGCTCAGTGGCTTCGATCTGCGCAGCAATCGCTTTGGCAGTTGCACCGCCATCGCGCGCAGTTTTACGGCCCACCAAGTCGTTGGCCTGAATGGCAGTTGTACCCTCGTAGATTGCCAAAATTTTTGCATCGCGGTAGTACTGCGCTGCACCGGTTTCCTCAATGAAGCCCATACCACCGTGTATCTGCACCCCGGTAGAAGCCACATCCACTGACAACTCTGTAGACCAACCCTTCACCAGCGGCACCATGAACTCATAAAAGGCCATGTTCTGCTTGCGAACCGCTTCGTCAGAATGGAAATGTGCTGCGTCAGAAGCCGCACCTGCCACCACAGCCAACGCACGCGAGGCTTCTACTTGCGAGCGCATGGACATCAGCATGCGCTTGACATCAGGGTGATGAATAATCGAAACCGCTTGGGCAGCAGAGCCATCCACAGGGCGAGACTGTACCCGATCGTTGGCATAATGAACTGCTTTTTGATACGCACGGGCGGCCACACCAATACCCTGCATGCCAACACCAAAACGCGCTGCATTCATCATGATGAACATGTATTCCAGGCCACGGTTTTCCTGACCCACGAGGTAACCGATGGCGCCGTCACCCACTTCGCCTTTGCCGTCGCCATACAGCAGCACAGCGGTAGGACTGGCGTGGATACCCATCTTGTGTTCAATGGAAGCGCAATAAACATCGTTGCGCTTGCCCAGGCTGCCGTCTTTGTTGATCATGACTTTGGGCACGATGAACAAGGAAATACCCTTCACGCCTTCAGGCGCGGTGGGTGTGCGGGCCAACACCAGATGGATGATGTTCTCAGCCATGTCGTGCTCACCGTAGGTGATGTAGATTTTTTGGCCAAACACACGGTAGGTACCGTCTTCTTGCGGTACAGCCTTGGTGCGCACTGCTGCCAGATCTGAGCCGGCCTGTGGCTCGGTCAGGTTCATGGTGCCGGTCCACTGACCGGAAATCAGTGGTGGAATGTAAGTCTGTTTTTGCTCTTCCGTGCCGGCAACGATCAGCGCTTCAATGGCGCCGTCTGTCAGCATCGGGCACAGTGCAAAAGACAAGTTTGATGCGTTGTTCATTTCCATGCAGGCAGTGGCCACCGCTTTTGGCAAGCCCTGACCGCCGTATTCCTGAGGATGTGCCAAGCCCTGCCAACCGGCGTCGGTGTAGCCCTTGAATGCTTCCTTGAAGCCTGAGGCTGTTTTCACATGGCCTTCGCTCCATTTTGCACCTTCACGGTCGCCCGTCCAGTTCAATGGGGCCAAAACTTCACCAGTGAATTTTGCGCACTCGTTGAGCACGGCCTCAACAGTTTCGGGGGTGGCGTCTTCACAACCTGGCATTTTTTGAATTTCATTCAAAGCGGCCAACTCGTTCAGTACGAACATCATTTCTTTGACGGG
The DNA here is from genome assembly GCA_021300475.1 of Burkholderiales bacterium. Classification (GTDB taxonomy): domain Bacteria; phylum Pseudomonadota; class Gammaproteobacteria; order Burkholderiales; family Burkholderiaceae_B; genus SXZD01. The sequence goes on from JAJTDO010000012.1 coordinate 51,401, forward strand.
GGCTACATAACTCATTGATATCTCCTAAAAACCACAAAAAAAACCGCTACCGGGACAACATGGGGCTCGGCAGCGGTTTCCTTAAATACTCAAGCTAAAACAATTAAATTTTTGAAGTCAGTTCAGGCACCACTTCGAAAAGATCGCCCACCAGACCGTAATCGGCCACGCCAAAAATAGGCGCTTCCGGGTCCTTGTTAACTGCCACAATGATTTTTGAGTCTTTCATGCCGGCCAAGTGCTGAATCGCACCGGAAATGCCCACCGCCACATACAACTGGGGGGCAACAATCTTGCCGGTTTGACCCACCTGCCAATCGTTGGGGGCATAACCCGCGTCCACCGCAGCGCGTGAAGCGCCAATGGCAGCGCCCAACTTGTCAGCCAGCGGATCAAGAATCTTGAAGCTGTCTGATGAGCCAATACCACGGCCGCCAGACACAACGTTTTTGGCCGCTGTCAGTTCAGGTCTGTCGTTTTTGGCGATTTCGCGAGAAACAAAGCTGGATGAACCGGCATCGCCAACTGCAGCAATGTTTTCAACCGCTGCACTGCCGCCTGTTGCTGCCGCACCGTCAAATGCCGTTGTACGAACAGTGATGACCTTGACGGCATCACTGGACTGCACCGTGGCAATGACGTTACCGGCATAAATCGGGCGCTGGAAAGTGTCTGGACCTTCGACAGCAATAATGTCGGAGATCTGACCCACGTCCAACTTGGCAGCCACACGTGGCAACACGTTTTTGCCGTTGCTGGTTGCCGGGGCAATGATATGGCTGTAGCCACCGGCAATGCTGAGCACCTGGGCTGCAATGTTTTCTGCAAGCTGTTGTGCAAGCGAAGCACTGTCAGCCACCAAAACCTTGGCCACTCCGGCGATCTGGGAAGCAGCCTGACCTGCGGCCGCACAGTCACCACCCGCCACCAGCACATGAATATCGCCGCCGATTTTTGTCGCGGCAGCCACTGCATTGAGTGTGGAGGGACGAATGCTGTTGTTGTCGTGTTCTGCAATGATGAGAATTGTCATGACATAGGCTCCTTACACAACCTTGGCTTCATTTTTGAGCTTGTCCACCAAAGCAGCGACATCAGCCACCTTGATACCGGCTTTACGCACGGGCGGATCGCTCACCTTCAACACTTTGATGCTTGGATCAACATTGACACCCAAGTCGGCCGGCTTGATGGTTTCAAGCGGTTTCTTCTTGGCTTTCATGATGTTGGGCAAAGTGACGTAGCGTGGTTCGTTCAGGCGCAGATCGGTGGTGATGACCGCTGGCATGCTCAGAGACAATGTCTCAAGGCCACCATCGACTTCACGGGTAACGACTGCTTTTCCATCAACCACAGTGACTTTTGAAGCAAACGTGGCCTGAGGCAGACCTGCCAGCGCAGCCAGCATCTGACCTGTTTGATTGCAATCGTCATCAATGGCCTGCTTGCCCAGAATAATGAGGTGCGGTTGCTCTTTTGCAATCAGCGCATTCAAAATCTTTGCAACGCCCAAAGGCTGCAGCGCGACATCGGTTTCAACCAGAATTCCGCGGTCCGCGCCAATCGCCATGGCGGTGCGAAGGGTTTCCTGACATTGAGCCACTCCGCATGAAACAGCAATGACTTCAGTGACCAGACCCGCTTCTTTGAGACGTACGGCTTCTTCCACCGCAATTTCATCAAAGGGGTTCATCGACATCTTGACGTTGGCAATATCTACATCCGTACCGTCGCTCTTACAGCGAACTTTTACGTTGTAATCCACGACCCGCTTTACAGGCACCAGGACTTTCATAACTCATCCCCTAACGAAATTGATCAGAAACAACTTGGATTATACGAACTTTTCAAGAATAACGCACGACCGTTCTTTTTTCCAGTGCTAAATTCTTGATACGCAATTATAGGCATGCCTCACCGCAAGTTTGAGTACCGTTGGCTTAAAGCAGGCAAACAATCTTGAAATTTTAGAATCTGACCTGTGGAATGTGCTGCAACCCGGTCAAGCAAGACCGGACAAGGATTTGATGTGCGCGGCAACACTGCGGCCAAGGGCGCTTAAATGGTAGCCCCCCTCCAGCACGCTGACAATGCGGCCAGCGCAAAAGCGGTTGGCCACCGCCATGATTTGCTCGGTAAGCCAGACATAATCAGCCTCAACCAAACGCATGTTGGCCAGATCGTCTTCGCGGTGGGCATCGAATCCGGCAGAAATAAAAATCATCTGGGGTTTGAATTTTTCAAGCGCCGCCAGCCAGTGGTATTCAAACACCTCACGAATCACATCTCCACCACTGCCAGCGGCCACGGGCACGTTCACCATGTTTTTTGCGGTGGAGGAGGCTCCGCTGTGAGGATAAAACGGATGCTGGAAGAAACCGCACATGAGCACTGATTTGTCGCCGGAAAATATTTGCTCGGTACCATTGCCATGGTGCACATCAAAGTCAATGACAGCGATGCGTTTTAAACCATACACTGCCTGAGCATGCCGAACGCCGACCGCCACATTGTTGAAGATGCAAAACCCCATGGGGGTGGAGCTTCCCGCATGGTGCCCTGGCGGACGTACCGCGCAAAACGCGTTTTCAGCCACTGCATTGACCACAAGATCCACCGCCTTGATAACTGCACCGGCGGCATACCTTGCCGCTTCAGGGGTGTGGGAGTTCATCAGGGTATCTGCGTCCAGAGAGACATAACCCTGTGCGGGGGCGGCTGAAAGCACTTCTTGAACATGCGAGAGCGGGTGAACCCGGGCCAACTCCTTGTTGGTTGCCTCAATGGCATCCACATGCATTAAAAAAGGCGTCAGCCCGCTGCTGATAAGCTGGTCTGAAATGGCTGCAAGGCGCTCAGGGCACTCAGGGTGCCAAGCGCCCATCTCGTGCTTCGCACAGGCTGCATGGGTAATAAAAGCGGTCGTCATGAAACTCATTATGCAACAGGTACAATGGCATTAAAACCGGGCAGCAAGAAAAGCCTTGCATTTTTTTGGCGAACGCCCGCTAAAAACACTCAACAGGATTCGGCACACCCTTCATGACCCATCGTTACCTCCACACCATCTGCCGCACGCTCGTCGCAGTCTCCATTGTTGCTTTGGTTCAACATGCAACACTGGCGGCCCCAAAAACCAAAGAGCCCGCGACCGCGCCTGCAGCGACCAAGCAAACAAAGAAACCCGCTGCGGTCAATGCAAATACAGCAGGCAAGAACAAAACCAACAAAAAAACGCTGCCCACAAAAGCCGCAGCAACCGCGACCCAGGCGCAAAATTTGCCCTCTTACCAGAACCGTGAAGAAGTCAGGGTGTTCGCCAAGGAAATTGCCGAACGCAACGGACTGGATGAAACGCGGGTGCTAAAAAGCCTTGAACAGGCCAAATACCAACCCGCCGTGGCAAAAGCGATTGTTCCGCCTTCACGCACCAGTGTTCGCAACTGGGAAAAGTACAGGGACCGCTATGTGGAACCTGTACGAATAAAGGGCGGTCTGCAGTTCTGGGAGGCCAATGAAGCCATCTTGCAAAAAACCAGCGAGCGCTCGGGGGTTCCTGAAGAAATCATTGTGGCCATCATTGGTGTGGAAACCATTTTCGGCAAACACACTGGCAGTTTTCGGACCGTGGACGCACTGAGCACGCTGGCCTTCGATTTTCCGCCCGCCCCCAGAAATCGCTCCGACTTTTTTCGCAGCGAACTTGAGGCGCTGTTTTTGTTGAGTCGGGAAACGGGCATGGACCCCCTTGAAATCAAGGGTTCATTTGCAGGTGCCGTGGGTTTGGGGCAATTCATGCCCAGTTCATGGCGCCGTTTTGCTGTTGACGGCAACTTAGACGGCACCATCGACCTGTTTCATTCGGTGGACGATGCGGTGGCCAGTGTGGGCAACTTCCTGAAAATTCACGGCTGGAAAAAAGGCGATTTCTGGTTTGTACGAGCAGCGGTTTCAGACAGTGAATCCACCCGCCAAAACGTGGCTGAGATCGTGGATGAGGGAATTTTGCCTCGCTTCACCAACGAACAACTCAAGCAACGAGGCATTGTTTCCCTGCCCAGCGAATTCAACGAAAGCATCAAGCCGGAAGAACTGTTGTGTCTGGTTGATTTACCGATAGGCACGGAAACCGTGGACTACCGGGTTGGCGGCAAAAACTTCTATGCAGTGACCCGCTACAACCGGTCTAATTTTTATGCAATGTCGGTCATGGAATTGGCCATTGCCCTGCGCAATGCCAGAAAAGCGACGATGCCCAACAATGGCGTGAATTCAACCTTGGCCAAAAGCAAAGGTTGAGCGCCATTGGAGTCTGGCTCAGGCGGGAAATACGCCGGTAGACAAATAGCGGTCGCCGCGGTCGCAAACGATGAACACAATGGTGGCGTTTTCAACTTCCCTGGCAACGCGCATGGCAACTTCGCAGGCGCCTGCGGCTGAAATACCGCAAAAAATGCCCTCTTCGGCAGCCATTCGACGCGCCATGACCTCAGCATCGGCCTGACTCACCAGTTCAAGGCGATCAACCCTGTGCTTGTCGTAAATTTTAGGCAAGTAGGCTTCCGGCCATTTCCGTATCCCCGGGATTTGTGAACCTTCGCTGGGTTGCGCACCAACAATTTGCACAACCGGGTTTTGCGCTTTCAAATAACGGGACGTTCCCATGATGGAGCCCGTGGTTCCCATGGCACTGACAAAATGCGTGACGCGTCCAGCGGTGTCCTGCCAGATCTCGGGCCCGGTGGTTTCAAAATGCGCCAACGGATTGTCACTGTTGGCGAACTGATCGAGAATGACGCCCTTGCCTTCGTCACGCATCTGGTCTGCAAGATCGCGGGCATATTCCATGCCGCCCTTTTCCGGGGTCAGAACAAGCTCCGCTCCAAAGGCGCGCATGGTCTGGCGGCGCTCTATGCTCAGGTGTTCAGGCATGATGAGCACCATGCGGTAGCCGCGAATGGCCGCAGCCATGGCCAAGGCAATGCCTGTGTTGCCACTGGTGGCTTCAATCAGCGTGTCGCCGGGCTTGATTTCACCCCGCAACTCGGCCTGCTTGATCATGTAGAGCGCTGGACGGTCTTTGACCGAACCGGCAGGGTTGTTGCCCTCCAACTTGCCCAACACCACGTTGTTGCGGGCGAGATTTTCTGCGGACTGAATTCGAACCAACTGAACCAAGGGCGTTTTGCCGATGGTGTCCTCAAAGGTGAGGTAAGCCATAAATTTCTTTCATTAATGTGGAACGTGATGCGTCTGTGCTGCGGCACTGTGACGCCCATGCAAGGCGTGGTATTTGGAGCCTTCCGGCGAAATTTTTTGCGGCAGCAAAGAGCCCAGCACCATGCCCACCACGGCAGCGCCCAGACCCAACATCTGGGCAGGCCACACTTCGTGTTGCAACAGCGTCTCGCACAGCAGCCATGTCACCAGACCAAACGCGATGGACATCAACGCGCCCTGCGTACTGGCACGGCTCCAAAAAAGACCGGCCGCCAAGGGAGTAAACGCCGCCACAAGCGTAACCTTGTAGGCACTTTCCACCATTTCAAAAATAGACGAACTGCTGCCCAGCGCAAACATCAAGACCACAGCGGCAAAACAGACAATGACCAAACGCATGACCAAAAGGAAGGTTTTGTCCGACATGCCTGGAATCAGGCCCCGGATAATGTTTTCCGAAAACGACACGGACGGCGCCAGCAGGGTTGCACTGGAGCAACTCATGATCGCAGACAACAAAGCCCCGAAAAACACAATCTGCGCCACCAAAGGGGTGTGCGACAAAATCAGGGTGGGCAGCACCATTTGCGAATCAGTTTGAACCAAGGCACCGAATTTTGCAGGGTCTATGAGCGTGGCCGAATAAGCCAGAAACATGGGCACAAAAGCGAACAGCAAATAAATTGAAGCTCCCAACAAGGAGCCTTGTACCGCTACTTTTTCATTTTTAGCGGAGCTTATTCGCTGGAAAACATCTTGCTGGGGAATGGAGCCCAGCATCATGGTCATCCATGCACCTAAAAACGGCACCCACAACTCCCATTTAGCCTCGGGAAACAGATTCAACTTGCCGGCATTTAATGCGTGGGTCACCACAACATCTGCGCCTCCGGCCAGACCACTGATCAAATATGCAATGTAAAGCATACCCACCATGATGACCGACATCTGTACGAAATCCAGCACGGCCACGGACAACATGCCACCGAAAGTGGTGTAGGTCAGCACAATGGCTGCACCCAATATCATGCCGTTGTGCTGACTGACATAGCCATCGGTCACGATAAAAAACACCAGACCCAAGGCCTTGATCTGGGCAGAAACCCAACCCAGATAAGACGCCACGATGCACAAGGTGCACAACACTTCCACGCCACGGTTATAGCGTTGCTTGTAATAGTCGCCGATGGTGAGCAAATTCAGACGGTAAAGTCGCTTGGCAAAAAACAGCCCCGCCAGCATCAGGCACATACTTGATCCGAAAGGGTCAGCCACCACACCTTGCAAACCCTCACGAACAAATTGGGCCGACACCCCCAACACGGCCTCGGACCCAAACCAAGTGGCGAACACGGTGGCAGTCACCACCGGCAATGGCAAACCGCGGCCGGCCACAGCGAAGTCTTTGGAAGTGGTGACGCGCAAGGCCGCAATCAGACCAATGCCCATGGAAAGCAACAAATACGCAATAACAAAACCCAACAGCATGCCCATCAGCTCCGTATTAAAGAAACACTTTGCCCCACTGCAAGAGGCTTGTACCCACCATGCCCAACACCAAAAACAAGGTAAAACCCAATGCTCGGTTGATTCGCCTTTGCTGCTTGGCCAAGAGTTCAAGCTGCTTGTCTACCCGGCCGGATGACTGGCTGAGAGACTGGTGCAGCAAACGCGGCAATGAAGGCAAGATGGTGGCCCACTGCGCGGCCTCCCAGGACAAGCGGTTTTGGAAGCCCTTCCAGCCCACTTGCTCATTCATCCAGTTTTCCAGAAACGGCTTGGCGGTGATCCACAGGTCAAGATCGGGGTCGAGTTGCCGACCCAAGCCTTCAATGTTCAGCAGGGTTTTTTGCAGCAGTACCAACTGCGGCTGCACTTCAACGTTGAAGCGGCGGGAAATCTGGAACAGGCGCATTAACACCAGACCAAGGGAAATGTCTTTCAGGGGTTTGTCGAAAAACGGTTCAATGACAGAACGAATGGCGGATTCCAGAGAATCTATCCGCGTTTGCCCGGGAACCCAACCGGATTCCACATGCAACTCTGCAACCCGTTTGTAATCGCGCCTGAAAAATGCAATGAAATTCTGAGCCAGATAGTGTTTGTCAGTGTCACTGAGGGTACCGACAATGCCAAAGTCGAGCGCAATGTAGCGGCCAAAATCGCTGCCGCTGTTGCCGACATAAATATTGCCCGGGTGCATGTCTGCGTGAAAAAAGCCGTCGCGAAATACTTGAGTGAAAAAAATTTCAACGCCGTTCCTGGACAGTTTCTTTAAATCAACCCCGATGGCCCTGAGGTGTTCGATTTGGGAAATGGGCACACCGAACATCCGCTCCATCACAATGACGCTGGTGGAGCAGTAATCCCAGTACATTTCCGGAACCCGCAACAGCAAGCCGTCTGGCGTACCCGGCGCAAAGTTTCGCCTGAGTTGTGCGGCATTGGCTGCCTCGCGCATCAGGTCGAGTTCGTCATTTAGATAGGTGTCGAATTCAGCCACCACTTCGCGCGGCCGCAGACGGCGCCCGTCGTGGGAAATTTTTTCCAGCACACGTGCGCCCATGCGCATCAGGGCCAAGTCTTTGCCAATGACTTCCGCCATGCCCGGGCGCAGCACCTTGACGGCCACCTGCTTGCCAGCATGCACGCCTTGGCGCAAGGTGGCGAAGTGAACCTGAGCAATTGAGGCGCTGGCAACGGGTTCGGGATCGAATTCGAGAAACATTTCGTCAATGGTGCGCCCCAGCGAAAGCTCGATCTGGGCAATGGCCATGTTGCTGGGAAATGGAGGCACGCGGTCTTGCAACAAGGCAAGTTCATCTGCAATGTCTGTGGGCAACAAGTCTCGGCGGGTGGAAAGCACCTGACCGAATTTTACGAAGATGGGGCCGAGATCTTCCAAAGCGCGGCGCATACGTTCGCCACGGGGCATGGCGTAAAACCGGTTGGCGCTGACCAACCTGAAGACACGCCACAACATGGGATGGTTGATGGCATCCACAATAATTTCGTGGAGCCCGTACCGGCGCATCACAGAGAAAATTTTAAAAAGGCGAAGCAAGGTCATGCGCCACCCTCTGGAATGTCCAGTCGCTGTACACGTTTTTCCAGCCGGGCCAGATCGTCTCGCAAACGGGCAACTTCTTCGACAAAGCGATCCATGTCGGTTTGACCCACGGCAATGGCCTGCTCATGCAACATGTATTCACGGGTGGCTTCGGACAAGCGTTGGCCCGTGCCCAGCACACCCTCGACCACCTGACTGAAAAAGCGCATGGCCATGACGGCCCGCTCGTCACCCACCACTTGGGCCAAGTCTTCTTCAGGGTCCCAACGAAGGTGTTCCAGCAAGTAGGACACGGTGGCGGCCAACTCGGCGTCGCCTTCGATGCTGGTGGCCGACATGGCCTTTTGACGGTCGCGCAGCGCTGGCAAGGCGTCTTTCAATTCGACGGAAATGGTGGTGTCTGCAGGCACCACGGGGGCTGCCGGCTCAAAAAAACCGGACTCGGTGATTTTCAGACGAATGACAATTGGCGTGGCTCTGAGCTCCAACACCTTGTTGGCCTGTGATTTCAAACGGCGCTGGCAGTCAGCATCGCGTGCCAGCAAATGATTGGCAGCCGGCGCCAGAAACAGAGCCGGATTTGAAAATGCGGACAAGCCTTGCTGCTGCAAAGGCTTTAAAAAGCTGCCAAACACACCCAACAATGCGGCTGCGGGATTCTGCGCCATTCAAGACTCTTTAAACGGTAAGGGGTTCTACACAATTCTGACAGGCCACACATGAAAAAACCCACCGATAGGTGGGCTTTCTCCTCGGCGACTTGAAAGTGTACCCGAGTTTACCGAACAAGCGGGCGACTTAGAGTTGCTGCAATCCACAAAGCAACCAACCCCCTTTGCCGCTGGCCGGCCTGCTCAAGTTCCAGACCTCTTCGAAGGCCTCTGCAGGTGCATTTGCAGCTTCGCGGATGGTGCCGGTGAACAGGACGGAAGCGATGTGCTCAGATGGATCTTGTTCATAGGCCAACAACTCGGCGTTCAGCGTCACTACGTCGGTCTGATTGACGGCTGTTCCGCGCTCGGCCATTTCCTTGGAAAATTGAGTGAACAGTTCGTCGCTGACAAACTCTTTCAGGGTTGAGGCGTCGGCTTTGTCGAACGCGGCCTGCAAACGCACAAAAACAGACTTGGCGGAAGCAAGGAAGCTTTCCTTGTCAAAATCATAAGGCAACACCAAGGCAGCCTCGTCAGCGGTTTCAGCAACAGGCGCCAGACTGCTCAAAGGCTGACCGAATGCGTTGTATTGAACGCCTGACGCGGCAGGTGCCTGACTCACTGGCTGACCGAATGTTTGAGCAACGGGTTGAGCGACAGGTTGAGCGACAGGTTGAGCGACAGGTTGAGCAGGCGCTTCATAGCCCCGAAACTCTGTTGGCGCCTGACCGGCAGTACCTGCACCTGCACCCGCTCCAGCGTAGGCTGGCGTTTGCGCTGGCGTGTTGGACTTCTTGAACATGCGATAAAGAAACAATGCACCGAACGCAAACAGACCGACCATCAGCAAGCTGCTCATGAATGAAGCCAATTCACCGCCCAAGCCCAAATGGGAGAACAAGGCTGCAATTCCAAGACCGGCTGCCAAGCCCGCCAAAGGCCCCAACCACCTATTTCGGGCGGGTTGCTGAGGTGGCGTGGCGGCCGCAGGCGAGGCTGCTGGCTGCGCGGGTTTGGCGGCCTGAGTGGGTGCCGCATTTTGAGCCGGCGCTGACGTCGGGCTAGAAGGCTCAGCCCGCTTGTTGGTGAGCCCTGAGCTTTGACGCCCGGCAGACTGACCGCCTCCGAGACGCTTGGCAAACGCCTCTTGGGGCAACGCAGACAATATAAAAACACTGGCCACTGTTGTCGAAATGACAACACTGACAACTTTTTTTCTTGCGGAAGTATTCACAGAAAGGATCCTCACACGGGTTTGGGCGGCGTTAAAAATCACCACCATTGACTTTTAGATGGGGACGGTGCCTGAAAGTTCAAGGCAAGACCTCCGAAAGATGAAAACGTCGGTACACATTACACGTCAAGATTAAATTTTTACACCTTGATGCAATGCGACAACACCGGCGGTGTAGTTCCAGTAATCCACTTTGTCGAAACCGGAACGCAACATCATGGCCTTGAGCGTTTCTTGATCGGGGTGCATGCGAATGCTTTCGGCCAGATAACGGTAACTTTCACTGTCATTGGCAACCAATTCACCCATTTTTGGCAAAACCTTGAATGAATACACATCATAAAACGGTGCCAGCAACGGACTCACCTTGGAAAACTCCAATACCAACACCCGCCCGCCCGGTTTGACCACGCGGCACATTTCAGCCAAGGCGACTTCTTTGTGGGTCATGTTGCGCAAACCGAACGCCACGGTGACACGGTCGAAGTAATTGTCGGGGAACGGCAACTTTTCGGCATCGCAAAGCGCCACCTTGGGCATGCGACCCTCGTTGAACAAGCGGTCGCGACCCACACCCAGCATGGATTCGTTGATGTCGGTCAGCCACACTTCGCCTTTGGGCCCCACCAGATCGACAAACTTTCTGGCGAGATCACCGGTTCCTCCTGCAATATCCAGAATTTTCATGCCCGGACGTATGGCGGCCTGACGAATGGCTGACGCTTTCCAGATGCGGTGCATGCCACCCGACATGACGTCGTTCATGACGTCGTATTTGGCCGCAACCGAGTCAAAAACACCGGCGACGCGTTTGGCCTTTTCCTCTTCAGGCACTGAACTGAAACCAAAATGAGTATCTGCCATGCCAACCTCAGTGGTGGTGTCCGCAAGCACCGCCTGAGGGCGCTTCGAATTTTGCATTTTCAGGTGCGCTTGCATCGCGGCTTGCGCCTGCATTTTCAAGACGCTTTAAATAGTCGTCCCACAATTCGGTCTGGTTTTCTCCCAGCCAATAGAGATAGTCCCAAGAGTAGATGCCAGTGTCGTGACCATCGCTGAATGTGGGCTGTATTGCATATTGCCCAACGGCATCGACTGAATTCAATGCGACATCGCGCTTACCGACCTGCAACACTTCCTGGCCCGGCCCGTGGCCTTTCACCTCAGCTGAAGGGGAGTAGACACGCATCAGTTCCATGGGCAAGAAAAAAGTGATGCCGTCATCGAACTCAACCTCAACGCGACGGGTTTGTTGGTGAACCACAATGCGGGTTGGAATGGGGGTGCCCGCGCTTAAACCAGCCATAAACTGCCTCAATCTTTTTCTAAAGTGTGAGCATAGTGTACCGCAGCCACGGCCGATGTTTTTATCTGCTTTGCAACTGAACATGCACAAGCAAGGTTTTCATGAAAAGACTTTTCTGTGTCATGTGACTGTCACATTAGTGCATTATTGTAATCATCATGATTGGACGATTACATTAACAAGGCTAGAACATGGGTAGCACTATTTTGGTGGTAGAAGACGAACCGGCGATCGCGGAACTGATTGCAGTCAACTTAAGCCACGCTGGACACAAGGTATTGCGCGCAAGTGACACCGGACAGGCAAAAACCATCATTAACGCAGAGTTGCCCGACCTGATTTTGCTGGACTGGATGCTGCCGGGCACCACTGGCATTGAGTTTGCAAAAATCCTGCGCAAGGACGAGCGCACCAAAGACACGCCCATCGTCATGTTGACCGCCCGTGCGGACGAAGATGACAAGGTCATGGGGTTGGAGGTGGGTGCAGACGACTACATCACGAAGCCGTTTTCCCCCAAGGAGTTGTTGGCGAGGATCAAGGCGGTGTTGCGCAGACGGGCACCTCAACTGACAGATGACCGCGTTGAAGTCGCCGGTCTGACGCTGGACCCCACCACACACCGGGTGTTTGGCAAAGAGGTTCAACTTGATGTGGGACCCACGGAGTTCAGGCTGCTGCATTTTTTCATGACACGTCCGGAACGCGTGCACAGTCGCACCCAATTGCTGGATCAGGTCTGGGGCGACCATGTATTTGTTGAAGAACGTACGGTGGATGTGCACATCAGGCGCTTGCGCCAGTCGCTGACGCCTTCAGGGCATGAGTCTCACATTGAAACAGTTCGGGGCGCGGGTTACCGATTTTGCGTTAAACCTGGTCTGCAGTGACCCGCAAATCAGCCGTAAGACATGCAATTAAACAATTTGGCCTTGCCCAAAAGTCGGTTTTAAACCGTACAATTGCGCCCTATGTTTAATGTCATCCTGAGACTGATTGCAACCGGCGCCTATTTTTTAGGCGTCGCAATGATCACCCGTTTAATCGTGGGGGCAGACTTCGCCATTGTGGTGGTGATCGCTTCCGCATTGTTCATGGTGGGCTTTCATGCGATTTCCGCCTATCGCCTGAAAAACTGGATGAACGACCTACGACTGGACAATGCACCCGAATTGTCTGGCTGGTGGGACGAACTGGGTTCACGCATTTACCGCAACCTGAAAACCTACCACCGCCAACAGCAACTGCTGAGCAACTCACTGCTGGCGTTTCGCAATGCAGCGCAGGCCTTGCCTGACGGTGTGATCACCATCAACAAAGAAAATCAGATTAACTGGTGCAATGAAACCGCAGAGGCGCAATTGGGGTTGCGCTCGCCCCGTGACAACGGACAAGTCATCACCAACCTGATCCGTGACCCTGACTTCGTGGCCTTCATCAAGGCAAAGTCGACAGAAAAATCAGCGCTCATTAAATCCCCAAAAAACAGCAGGCAGATTCTGGCGTTGCAACGGGTCAATTATGGTGAAGATCAAATGCTGATTTTGACCCGTGACGTCACCGACCGGGAAAAACTGGAACACATGCGCCGTGACTTTGTTGCCAACGTCTCACATGAACTGAAAACCCCACTGACCGTTTTGTTGGGTTTTCTTGAAACGGTTCAAGAAATTGACCTGCCACCAGAACAAGAAAAGAAATACCTGACCTTGATGCTGGAACAAGGCGGACGGATGCGTACGCTGATTGATGACTTGCTGACCCTGTCTTCCCTGGAAGCCAATATCAGCACAGGCAACGATGAAACCATCTTCTGCGACAAACTGATGGACCGGTTGAAAACCGACGCGCTTGCCTTGTCAGACGGACACCATAAAATTCAGTTTGAAGTGACACCCAACCTGAACCTCAGGGGACGGGAAGCAGAAATCACCAGTGCATTTTCAAACCTGATTTCCAACGCAGTCCGCTACACACCAGAAGGCGGGGCGATTTCGGTCAAGTGGTTTACAGCAGAAAACGGCGATCTGCATTTTGACGTGAAAGACAGTGGCATCGGCATCTTGCCCTTGCACATACCCAGGCTGACGGAGCGTTTTTACCGGGTCGACAGAAGCCGTTCACGTGAAACAGGCGGCACAGGTTTGGGTCTGGCCATTGTTAAACACGTGCTGACCCGGCACAACGGCCAGTTGGAAATCAAGAGCGAGTTCGGCTACGGCAGCACGTTTTCTGCGGTTCTGCCTGCTTCAAGGCGGGCGCCCGCAAGCAATTAAGGCGGGCAAAATAAAAAAGGGAATGCCTGAACCCAGGCACTCCCCTCATTAGCAACCGCCAATATACAAACCCTAAACCAGAATACGCTCTATGCCGCCGGCGTTGGCAACGCTGACATAGTCAGGTAACCAGTTTTTACCCAACACATGTTTGGCGATTTCAACCACGATGTAGTCGGCCTCGACATTGGCATCGTCCGTATAACGGGCCAACCCCTGCAAACAAGAAGGGCAACTGGTCAGAATCTTGACAGCGTCTTCTTTCGTCTGGGTTTGACCGTTGATTGGAATGGCCCGCAGTTTGTCTGCCCCTTTGCGCATTTCGGATTCCTTGCGGAAACGAACCTGCGTTGAAATATCAGGGCGAGACACCGCGAAGGTGCCTGATTCACCACAGCACCTGTCGTTTTTCTCAATCTTGTGACCTTGAACATCGCTGTTCATCAGGGTGTTTACCACCTTGATGGAGTCATGCTGCTTCATGGGACTGTGACAAGGTTCGTGGTACATGTAGCGGGTACCGGTAACGTCATGGAGTTTGACGCCCTTCTCCATGAGAAACTCATGAATGTCCATGATGCGACAGCCAGGGAAGATTTTGTCGAACTGGTAGGACTGAAGTTGATCAAAGCAGGTTCCACAACTCACCACCACTGTTTTAATGTCCAAATAATTCAATGTGTTGGCTACGCGGTGGAAGAGCACACGGTTGTCCGTGATCATTTTTTCAGCCACGTCGTACTGTCCGGTTCCGCGTTGCGGGTAACCGCAGCACAAATAACCGGGAGGCAGTACCGTTTGCACACCCACATGCCAGAGCATGGCTTGGGTGGCCAAACCGACTTGCGAGAACAAACGTTCGGAACCGCAACCGGGGAAGTAGAAAACAGCCTCGGAATCTGAGTTGGTGCTCTGCGGATTGCGAATGACAGGCACGATTTTGTCATCTTCGATGTCAAGCAGTGCACGCGCGGTTTTCTTGGGCAAATTGCCGGGCATGGGTTTGTTGATGAAGTGAATCACCTGCTCGCGTATGGGCGCCTTGCCCAAAGTCACTGGCGGCTTGGTGGTCTGCTTTTCCAGCAGGCCCATGGCCTTGCCGACCTTGTGCGCAAATCGCTGCAGCTTGTAGCCCACATCAAGCATGCCGGAGCGGAACATTTTAATGGTGGCCGGGTCTTTTGCGTTCAAGAAAGCCATTGCCGCCGACGTACCGGGGTTGAAGGACTTCTTGCCCATTTTCCGCAAAAGCGCACGCATGTTCATGGAGACTTCACCGAAGTCGATATCCACGGGGCATGGCGTTAAGCACTTGTGGCAAACGGTGCAGTGGTCAGCCACGTCTTCAAATTCTTCCCAGTGCTTGATTGAGATGCCACGGCGGGTTTGTTCTTCATAGAGGAAGGCTTCAACCAGCAAGGAAGTGGCGAGAATTTTATTGCGCGGGCTATACAGCAGGTTGGCTCCCGGCACGTGCGTTGAGCACACTGGTTTGCACTTGCCGCAACGCAGACAGTCTTTTACCGAAGTGGCGATAGCGCCAATGTCAGACTGCTGCATGATCAGGCTTTCATGCCCCATCAGGTTAAAGCTCGGTGTGTAGGCGTTGCGCAAGTCGCCGCCAGACATGAGCTTGCCTTTGTTGAAGCGGCCTTCCGGATCAACGCGTTGCTTGTATTCCTCAAACGGGCGACGCTCTTCGTCTGATAAAAATTCCAGCTTGGTAATGCCAATGCCGTGCTCGCCGGAAATGACGCCATCAAGGTTGCGCGCAATTTGCATGATGCGAACCACGGCGCCTTCGGCTTCGTGAAGCATGTCGTAGTCGTCGGAATTCACCGGAATGTTGGTGTGCACGTTACCGTCGCCGGCGTGCATGTGCAAAGCCACGAATACGCGACCACGCAGCACCCGCTTGTGAATGCCTACGCAGGCCTCAAGAATGGGGGCGAACTGGTTGCCGGTGAAAATGGCG
Source organism: Burkholderiales bacterium (assembly GCA_021300475.1). Classification (GTDB taxonomy): domain Bacteria; phylum Pseudomonadota; class Gammaproteobacteria; order Burkholderiales; family Burkholderiaceae_B; genus SXZD01. The sequence continues at coordinate 67,135 of JAJTDO010000012.1, forward strand.
GCCAGTGTGGATTTCACTTCACGCTTCCAGGAAACGCGAATGGTTCTGTCTTGCAGCACCTCGAAAACCCGTGCGTCAGGCTGTGTCTGGCTGCGCGCCTGCAATGCAGGCAGCAACTCAGGCGACAATTCGCCGAAGCCCAGTTCAGCCAACATCGGCAAGGCCTCTGCCAGCGGCATGTTCATGTTGCTGAGCAGCCAATTCCAGCGCGCGTATGTTTTTGCAAGCAAATCAACGGTCTGAGTGGTTCTCTCGCCCAGCAGTTCGGCGCTGCTGAGTTTGTCGAGCTCAGGATCTTCACTTTTTCCAATGGGCAGATCGCCCTCGAAATAGGTGTTGAGTTCGCCTAGCAACTTGAGTTTGTTTTTAATGGACAACTCAATGTTGATGCGTTCGATTTCATCGGTGTATTCGCCCATGCGCGGCAGGGGAATCACGACGTCTTCGTTGATTTTGAAAGCGTTGGTGTGGCGGGCGATGGCCGCTGTGCGGGCACGGTCTAGCCAGAATTTTTTGCGTGCTTCTGCTGATACGGCGACAAAGCCCTCCCCGCTTCTGCCATTGGCAAGGCGAATGACCTCCGAAGCGGCGTGCGCCACTGCGTTTTCATCGTCGCCTACGATGTCGCCGATCAGAACCATTTTCGGAAACTGACCGCGGCGCGATTTCGGGCTGTAACCAACGGCACGCAAGTAGCGCTCGTCGAGATGCTCCAAACCAGCCAGAATGGCGCCACGCTCTTTGCCATCGGTGTCAAGGTAGCGCTTGATTTCAACGATGGACGGAACGGCGTCTTTGGCCTGGCCGTAAAATTCGAGGCAAACCGTCCTGACGTTCTTGGGCATGCGGTGCAGCACCCAACGGCAAGAGGTAATGAGACCGTCGCAACCCTCTTTTTGTATGCCGGGCAAACCCGCGAGGAATTTGTCGGTAACGTCTTTGCCCAAACCCACTTTACGGAAGCGCTGGCCGGCGATATTCAAGGTTTCAGTGCGCAAGACACGCTCGCCCGGTTGGCGGTTACCGTCTGACCAAACGAGATCAAAGCGGGCCATGTCCACATCATGAATCTTGCTCATGTTGTGGCCAATGCGGGTCACCTCCAGCCAGTCGCCTTGTGGGTCCACCATGCGCCACCAAGCGAGGTTGTCAAGCGCGGTGCCCCACAAGACGGCTTTTTTGCCGCCTGCATTCATGGCCACGTTGCCACCGACGCAAGAAGCTTCTGCCGAAGTGGGGTCTACCGCAAACACCAGACCATTTCGGTCTGCGATGTCAGAGACGCGTTTTGTAACCACGCCGGCAGCAGAAAATACAGTGGCCACTTCATGGTCGAGCCCGGGCAGGACAATACGCTCGACTTCGTCGAGTTGCTCCAGCTTTTCGGTGTTGATGACAGCAGACAGCGCTGTCAGGGGAATTGCACCGCCTGTGTAACCGGTGCCACCCCCCCTTGGAATAATGGTGAGGCCTAATTCGACGCAGCCCTTGACCAAGCCTGGTATTTCAAACTCTGTGTCCGGAGTGAGCACCACAAACGGGTACTCAACGCGCCAATCAGTGGCGTCAGTGACGTGCGACACACGGGACAGACCATCAAACTTGATGTTGCCCTTGGCAGTGTGTTGCCCTAAAACCTTGAAAGTTTGCTTGCGCAGGCGCTCGGTTTCCTGAAATTCGACAGAAAATTTCTGGACGGCGGCGCGCGCCAACTCAATGAGGGCCTGAACCTTTGTGCTGCGGTCCTTGACCTCGGGGGCGTCAGTGTTTTCTGTGGACAAGCGGCGCTTTTCAACATCGTTCAAGCGATGTTCCATGGCCTCGATAAGTGCTTCGCGGCGCGACGGATTGTCCAAGAGGTCGTCTTGGAGGTAGGGATTGCGACGCACAACCCAGATATCGCCCAGCACTTCATAAAGCATGCGGGCCGAACGGCCGGTTTTGCGTTCAACACGAAGCGACTGGAGAATATTCCAAGCGTCTTCGCCCAGCAACCGGATGACCACTTCCTTGTCTGAGAAAGAGGTGTAGTTGTAAGGAATTTCGCGCAAACGAACGGTGTCGTCTGCATGGGGCAACAACTTGTGCAAAGTGGTGGGCGCGTTCATAAATTCCCTATACTTCTAAAAGAGGATTGTAGCTCAATCACATGCGTTCGGGCGCAGAAACGCCCAACACGGAAAAGCCGTTGCGCAACACCTGACGGGTGGCCTGCAACAGGGCCAGACGAGCCATTTTCAGGGTCTCGTCGTCCACCAGGACACGCTCTGCATTGTAAAAACCGTGGAAATCCGCCGCCAGATCGCGCAAATAAAATGCAATCTGGTGGGGGGCCATTTCCTCAGACGCTTGTGACAGCGCTTCCTGATAGGCCGCCATGCGGTTCATCAATGCCAACTCTTTAGGCGCCACTAACGCAGAAAGGTTCACTTTTGAAAGCTGCGTGGCATCGCCACCCCAGTTATTCAGGATGGAACAGATGCGGGCATGGGCATATTGAACGTAATAAACCGGATTTTCATCGGACTGCGAAAGCGCCAGATCAACATCGAAAACGAATTCGGTGTCAGCCTCCTGAGTGTCCCAAGCCTGCTGCTCGGCCACATTGCCGGACCAGCAAATAAGGTCGCGCAAGGTCACATAGCTGCCCGCGCGCTTGGAAATTTTCACTTCCTCGCCGTTGCGCATCACGGTCACCATTTTGTGCAGCACGTAATCAGGGTAGCCCTTTGCGATGCCCAGACCCACGGTTTGCAAGCCGGCGCGAACACGCGCAATGGTGCCGTGGTGGTCTGAACCCTGAATATTGACGACCTTTTGATAGCCACGCTGCCATTTTGTGACGTGGTAGGCCACATCGGGTACAAAATAAGTGTAGCCACCTTCTGATTTGCGCATGACACGGTCTTTGTCATCGCCGAAGTCGGTGGTTTTCAACCACAGGGCGCCTTCAAACTCGTAGGTGTTGCCGGAAGCGACCATGCGGTTCACCGCATCTTCCACCTTGCCGTCTGTGTAGAGCGAACTTTCAAGGTAGTACTGGTCAAAGCGCACTCCGAAAGATTTTAAATCGAGGTCTTGTTCGCGGCGCAGGTAGGCCACGGCAAAGCGCCGTATGGATTCAAAATCAGAGGCATCGCCACTGGCGGTGACAGGCTCCACATCAGCGGCCTGTACGGTCGCGCCCGCAAGAAAATCGCGTGCGATGTCTGCAATGTAGTCGCCGTTGTAGGCATTTTCAGGCCAGCCGGCACTGCCGGGCGCCTCACCCGCGCAACGGGCCTGTACTGAAATGGCGAGGGTTTGGATCTGAACACCGGCATCGTTGTAATAAAACTCCCGGTGCACTTGCCAGCCCTGAGTTTCCATCAGGTTGGCCAGACAGTCGCCCAAGGCGCCTTGGCGGCCATGGCCCACATGCAGGGGGCCGGTGGGGTTGGCAGAGACAAATTCGAGCAGCACGGTTTCGTTGGCATGGGTGTCGGAGCGACCAAACCGCTCGCCCTCAGCCAGTACGGCAGCAGCCACGGCCTGACGGGCGGCGGCACTGAGGGTGAGGTTGATGAAACCGGGACCTGCGATGTCAATTTTTTCCACAAGCCCCGACAATTCTGGCCGGGACTGTAAAAACGTTACAAGTTCCTGCGCCAACTCACGGGGATTGCGCTTGGCAGGCTTTGCAAACTGCATGGCTGCATTGCACGCAACATCGCCATGGCTGGCCTGTTTCGGGCGCTCCAACAGGACAAGCTGTTCGGGTCTGTGACCCAGGCTGTTCTGCAAGGCGTCTGTGAATGCGGCAACAATAAGCTTGCGGTGGGAAAGCAACATGGAAAGGTCTTTGGTGGAAACAACCCGCTATTTTAGCAAGTCGTGCAGTGCTTGACCAAGCAAGTCTTGCCTGGCCTTGGAAACGGCGTCAGGAACACTGACCCCCTGAATTGCGGCTTGCCGGGCCACATCGCCCATGGGCAATTTCTCAACGGTTTGCGCCAGATACTGCCAGGCGGATGCGTCAAGCGCAGCGGGTTTGCCCTCAAGGGCACAAACGCTCGCCAGCACGGCTTCCAATTGGCGGAAACGCGGAGCACGGCGGTACAAATCCACCTGCGTAAACAAGGCGTGAACTTCTTGGGCTGAGCAGGCCTGCTGGTACAAAGGCCGCACCAACACAGCCAAACGTAATAAATCAGCGCAATCGGCGGGCACCCGAAATTGCTGTGAAAGCCACTGCTGCTGCGCCTGCGAAAGACCGCAGGCCACGCCCCAAAACGCCCAGCGCTGCTCCAGACTCCAAACACTTGCCTCAGCGCCGCCCAAGCTGTCCAATACGGGTTCGTTGTAAAGCAATGCTGCCAGCTCGGCAGTCAGCAAGCTTGCCAGAACGCCACTTTGAAACATCACTTGCACCCCACGGGCCGGACACGCTGACATCAACAGGCGACTCAGTTCCTGCCATACCCGCTCAGCGACCAGTGCACTGCCCTCGCCTGCCGCCACCATGGACCGGCAAAACGCCAGGGTTTCAGGCGCAACTGAAAAGAGAGGAAACCGTGCAGCGAAACGCGCCAGGCGCAAAATTCGCACCGGGTCTTCGGCAAACGCAGGGCTGACATGGCGCAGCATTTGATGCTGCAAATCCGCATAACCGCCCCAAGGGTCAAACACCAACCCCTGCGCGTCCATGGCCATTGCATTGATGGTTAAATCGCGCCGCTGCAGATCGTCTTCCAGCGTGACGGACGGATCCGCATGAAAAACAAAGCCCTTGTAACCCATGCCGGATTTGCGCTCGGTCCGAGCCAAGGCGTATTCCTCTTGCGTTTCGGGATGTAAAAAAACGGGGAAATCTGCACCCACGGGCTTAAAGCCCGCTTCTTTCATTGCCTGTGGCGTTGCGCCGACCACCAACCAGTCGCGGTCGAAAGAAGGCTGACCCATCAGTTCGTCGCGCACCGCACCGCCCACCACGTAGACCCGAACGCCGTCACCCAGCTTGGCCAAACGGGCATCGGGGTGAAAGCCGGACAGACGAACAGCAGAAAGCGGTGATGTCATGGGAACGGGCGTATGGGGGAGTTAGCATTGATCAAGTTGATTCAACACCTGTTGCGCCTGCGATTTTATCGCTGTTCGCTCTTCAGGCGACAAGCGTTGTATGTTTTTCGCCATCAAGGCCGTTCTGGGGTTGCCCATCAGCATGGCTTCATGAGTGTCCAGAAAATTCCAGTACAAGGTGGTGACCGGACACGCATCCGCCCCCACCCGCTTGGCGGGGTCGTAGCGGCAACCCTTGCAGTAATTGCTCATGCGCTTGGTGTAGGCACCGGAAGCGATGTAGGGTTTGCTTGTGAAACGCCCGCCATTGGCAAACAGTGCCATGCCCGCCACGTTGGGAAGTTCAACCCACTCGACGGCATCCACATACACAGCAAGGTACCAGTGGCTGACCGCCTCGGGTTGCAATTGCGCAAGCAAGCTGAAATTACCCGTCACCATCAAACGCTGAATATGGTGCGCATAACCGTGCTTTAGGGTTTGCCCCACGGTTTCGCGCATGCAAACCATCTGGGTCTGCCCGTTCCAGAACCAGGCGGGCAAGGGCCGTTGGTGGTTAAAAAAATTGTCGCTGGCCATGGCCGGCATATCGAGCCAATACACACCCCGGATGAATTCCCGCCAACCCAGCACCTGCCTGATAAAACCCTCTGCACTGGCCAGGCTCACGGCGCTGTCGCGGTAGGCCTGCTCTGCAGCGGCAATGACTTCCAACGGGGAGATCAGGTGCAGATTCAAACTGGTGGACAACAAGGCATGCCAGCCAAACGGAGTGTGCGTCCACATGGCGTCCTGGTAGGTACCGAAATCTGTCAGGCGACTTTCAATGAAACACTTCAAGGCGAGCAGCGCCTGCGCGCGGGTCACCGGCCATTTAAAGTTTTTCAACTCACCGGGGTGATCGGGGAACAGTCGCTCAACGGTTTGCATCACAGCGAGGGTAATGTCGTCTGGCTCGAAAAACTCGGGATCGGGAATCAAACCGGGGCCGGCCTTGGGAAAACCAGAGCGGTTTTCAGCGTCGTAGTTCCACTGCCCACCCTCGGGTTCGCTTTGGTCCGTCAGCAATATTTTGTAGCGACGGCGCATTTCCCGGTAAAAAAATTCCATGCGCAAGCTTTTCCTGCCCTCGGCCCACTTCGCGAATTCGGCTTTGCTGCACAAAAAATGGGAATCGGAATGCAGGTTAAGTCTCAGGTTAAGCCGCTGTGCCATCTGTTCAAGCTCGACTTGCAACCGGTATTCACCAGGTTCGACAACATCGAGTTGGGTGGCATTGAGTGCACTCAGTACAGCCGCCACCCGGTCAGTGAGTGCTGCAGGGCCTTCATCATCCAGCGATGTGTAATGAACCTGCCAGCCTTGCGTACGCAGGGTTTCTGCAAAGTGGCGCATGGCAGAGAGGAACAATACGAGACGCGCTTTGTGATTCCAGACAACGGTGGATTCACCCGGTGCTTCAACCATTACGACGGTGGTGGTGTCCGGGTTTGCTGCCAACAAGGCAGGATTGCTCAAACTGAGTTGGTCGCCCAGTATCCAGACGACAGGGCGGGGTTGCAGGGCTTTGTTCATTTAGCGTGACGCCGATTTGGAGGTGGTGTCGCCCTGCTTGCGGCAACGGTCAGAACAGAACTTAATCTGCTCCCAGTTTTTTTCCCAACTTTTACGCCAGGTCATGGGCTTTTGGCAGGCCACGCAGGTTTTGGTGGGCAAAAAAGACTTGTTGCCGGCAAAGCCTTGCTTCTTGGCACCCAAGGTCAGACAACCCCGTGGGTTTCGCGCCAGCGCTTCAACACCTTGGGTATGTCATCCAAGCTGTTCATGATAACAATGCCCTCCGGGGGGCGTTTGCGCAAGACTGCAGACGAACCACCACACCAGATTTCCGTGCTGGCCGGCAATTTGCGACGCAGGTCTTCCAGACCTTCCGTCACCGAGGCATTGCTACTCAGGGAAGAATAAGACAGCGCCACCACGTCGGCGTGGTGGCTGGTAGCCGCCAAGGCGATTTCCCAGATAGGGGTCTGAACCCCGAGAGAAACGCACTTTGCGCCTTCCAACGCCATGATGGCCTCGGCCATCAAAAGCCCCAGTCCGTGCATTTCATTGGGCACAGTGGTCAGCAAAATTTTTGGTTTTTGAACCGAATCGGGAATGGTGTTGATGGCATTGCGCATCACCACCTGAATGTTTTCAGTAAATATGTGCTCTTCGAAAATCTGGAAATAACCACGCGACCACGCCTCGCCCACCATCACGGCCATGGGCGCAACCACCTCAACCACAAAGCGGTGCAGGCCCAAGCGCAAAACAGACTGGGACAAAGACCTGCGGAATTCATCAATGCGGTGGGTTTTTATCAGGTCGAGGTAGGACTGCACATCATCGCTGCCGTCAAAGCTGACGGGGGCCGAGGCCCTTGCCGCAGCGCTTTCTGCCAGTGTATGTAACGAGCACACGTCCATGTTGATAATCTTGCCTGGACGGTGCCCTGCGTCTATCAACCGTTTGATGACACGCAGCTTCTCCACTTGGTCTGCCGGATAAATACGCTCACCGAACTCATCTCGCTCCGGCTGGGGGAAGTTGTAGCGGCGCTCCCAGACCCGGAGGGCGTCTTTAGACAGCCCCGTGTCTCTTTCAACGGCGGCAATGCTAAAACGCAGCAAAGAAGATAAGGCTCTGTCGTTCATGGTTCACTGTTCTTAAGGTCAGGCGGAAAACACCACTCGGCAATCAAATGTATTAGACATCATTGTTAAATTGATAATTGTCTAAGACATTCTATTGACTGAGCACACAATACGTCCTATTATAAATCCGCGTCCATGGTTTGACTAGGACAAAAGCAGCGAAATCTAGTCTCACACGGATTTTTGACCCGCAATTTTACCGCCGTATTCAGCAGAAATCGAATCGATGAAATTTTTTAGCGCCACCTGCTTGCTGTTTTGTTTCTGGATGTATCCAGCGGTGGGACACGCCAGTTGTCCGGAACTGCTTAACCATGAATTCAGCCGACTGCAAGATGAGCAACCGCAAAACCTTTGCCAATACGCGGGCAAAGTGATTTTGGTGGTGAACACCGCAAGTTACTGCGGCTATACCTCGCAGTACGATGGCTTGGAAAAAATTTACAGCCAGTACAAATCAGCCGGGCTGGTGGTGCTGGGCTTCCCGTCCAACGACTTCGGCTCTCAGGAACCTGGCAACAACAAGCAGATCGCAGACTTTTGCAAGAACACCTTTGACGTGAAATTCCCCATGTTTTCAAAAACCGTGGTGAGTGGCGCCAAAGCCAATCCGATGTTTCAAAAGCTTACCCAACAAACCGGCGGAGCACCGCGCTGGAACTTCCACAAGTATTTGATTGGAAGAGACGGCAAGGCAGTTGCGCAGTACAACAGCTCGGTGGAACCCACCGATATCCGCATTACAAACGACATCAAAACCGCTCTGGCCCGCCAGATCAAGGAAACTCAATGAACGCTCCCGACAAAATGCTGCTGCCCGATGTCCAGTCAAACCTGGACGAAAGAAATATTGCAATCAACCGGGTGGGCGTGCGTGCCATCGTTCATCCCGTGATTGTTGAAACACCGAACGGCCCGATGCCCTCGGTGGCCCACATCGACATGGCGGTCTACTTGCCCGGGGACACCAAAGGCACGCACATGTCGCGCTTTCTGGAAGTGCTGCAGTCTCATGGCGAAATGCTGAACTTTGAACATGGCACCCACATGATGATGGCCATGCTGGATCGCCTTGAAAGCAAGTCTGGCAGCATCACCATGAAGTTCCCCTACTTCATTCGCAAAACTGCTCCAGTTTCAGGCGTTCAAAGCCTGATGGATTATCAGGTGGTGTTGGACATTGACTGCAATGGTGGCCTGACAGACTTCTGGATGTCGGTTGTGGTTCCGGTCACCAGCCTGTGCCCCTGCTCCAAGAAGATTTCTGACTACGGTGCGCACAACCAACGGTCACACATCACCATCAAGGTACTCATCGACGAAAGCATGAGCGTGGAAGAATTGGTGAACATTGCAGAAAAGGCAGCCTCTTGCGAGCTCTACGGACTGCTCAAGCGCCCGGATGAAAAATATGTGACTGAACGCGCTTATGAAAATCCGAAATTTGTTGAAGATCTGGTGCGCGACATTGCCATCGAGTTGAACAATGAAAATCGGGTTGCCCGCTACCGCGTTGAAAGCGAAAACTTCGAATCCATACACAACCACTCTGCGGTGGCCTGGATTGAGCGCAATAAAAGACTTGGTCGGTAATGGGTTTTGTCCACCCAAACCAGGGTGGATTTCTTGTTTTAAAAGTGACTTTTAACATCTGAACTGTCGCACCACCCTTTTTTGAAGGGAACTTCTTGTTAAATGTTTGCTCAAAAAGGGTGGTCAGCGCAAAATACGGTAATACATAGGTCAAGGTTGTATTAGTGACCCATGATTCTGGCTGCTTGTATGTGCCAGTATGTCTTTTATCCGTGTTCTTTATTGTTCATTAAGGATGTTATGAGTCTTCATTTGGTGGGTGACGTGATGGGCACCCGAGGACACAGCGCTGCAAAAATTCCCTGTAGACACCGGCTTTCTGGTGTTCAACGAAAGAACCTACCCGAATCTGATTGCCCTGTTTGATGAACTGGACGTTGAAACCGCTTTGTCTGACATGTCTTTTGCAGTGTGCCTGCCGGAAATTGACCTTGAGTGGTCGGGTACAAATCTGGACACCGTGTTTGCCCAGCGCAAAAACCTGTTGTCGCCGCGCTTTCTGCGCATGATCAAAGATATTTTGCGTTTCAACAAGCAATCGACCGAAATGGCGTTGGCACAAGCGGACTCCAGTGTCGGGCAGAACATGCAAATGCCGCTGGATCAGTTTCTCCAGATCAACAAATACTCCAAAGAATTCATTAACTGGTACCTGCTGCCCATGGCAGCGGCGATCTGGTCTTGCCCTTCCAGCCAGATGATGGCTTTTCCGATGGCCACGTTTGTACGCTTCTGCCACAACCATGGTTTGTTGCAGGTGGAAAACCGCCCGCGCTGGTTCACAGTGAAGGCAGGGGCCCGCAACTACGTTCAAAAGATACTGCCTTTCATTCTCAGGGTGGAAACCAAGTGTCCGGCGCTGCGCGTCACACCACTGACTGGTGGTGGCGTTGAGGTGGAAACCCGCTTGGGCATAGAAACCTTCGATGCCGTTGTAATTGCAGCGCACAGCGATCAGGCACACGCCATGCTCGAGGGCAGCAATCCGCAGCAACGCACATTGCTGAAAAACATCCGCTACCAGGACAACATTGCCTACCTGCACACCGACCTGAATTTAATGCCCAAGCGTAAAAAGGTGTGGTCTTCCTGGAATTACCTCAGCGATGTCACCAACCCGCAACCCAGCGTTTCCGTGACTTACTGGCTGAACCGCTTGCAACCGCTGCCGTTCACCACCGATGTCATGGTCACTTTAAATCCGATTACCGAACCGGACGCAAAGCATGTGATTCGCAAGATTCACTACAGCCACCCGATTTTTGATGGCCCTGCCATTGAGGCACAACATCGACTCGACGCCCTTCAAGGCGAAGGCGCCGTGTTTTTGGCGGGCGCTTGGGTCGGTTACGGCTTCCATGAGGACGGACACAAGGCGGGCCTGAGGGCAGCCGAGTTACTGCGCAATTTCCTTACGCAGCGCAACCAGGACTTGCAGACCGGAACCGCTCGCGCATGACCGGGCCGGTTCAGTCTCCGCTGTATTTGGCGTGGGGCAAGGTTCGCCACGCCCGTTACACGGTACGCAAGCATGCCTTCGAGGTGTCCTCCTTCTTTATTCGTGTGAATTTGAGAAGGCTAAAGGACATTGAAAGCAACCGCTGGTTCTCCATAGGCAAAGGCGGCGTGTTTTCATTTGATCCAGCCAACCATGGCACGGGAGAAGCCAGCATTGCAGACCCTTGCTCATGGCTGGAATCGCTGTTGAAATCCAACGGCCTTGAACTTGAACTCGGCGACATCTGGTTGCACACCTTCCCACGCATGTTGGGCTATGTATTCAATCCAGTGAGCTTCTGGTTCTGCCATGGGCACAACGGTGAACTGCTGGCCATTGTGTGCGAAGTCAACAACACCTTTGGTGAAAAGCACTGTTACCTGCTCAGCAACCATGGCGCCACCCTGCTCAACGGTCAGGAGCACCATGCCAGCAAGGAATTTCATGTCAGCCCGTTTTTTGAAGTGATGGGGCAGTACCGGTTCCGCTTTCACAACACAGATGAACGCAGTGTGGCCAGGGTCGACCTCGACGGTCATGACGGACACCGTTTATCAACCAGCATTTGCGGCACGTTTTCAGTGCCCGACACACAACTCTGGAAAACCACCTTGTTCAAGTACAAGTGGTTTACGCTGGGCGTGATGATACGGATTCACACCCAAGCGCTAAGGCTTTGGATCAAGGGCGTTCCTTTTTTCTCCAAGCCTGAACCACCCACCCACCTTACAACGCAATCAGATATTCAATCCACATGAACCAAGCCGCCAGCACCACCTTGTCTTTTGAACTGCCACACAACGCACCCGCCGCAGCCCGTTGGGTACTAAAAGTACTGAACAGCCTGAAACACGGCACATTGGAAGTCACCACGCCGGACGGTGCGCACTTGCAATTTGGCCACGGCGGACAACCACACGCAAATATGCACATTAAAGATTGGAATTTGTGCAATCGCGTGCTGAAGGCCGGTGATATTGGTCTGGCAGAAAGCTTCATTGACGATGAATGGGCCACCACAGACCTGACCCAGTTGCTGATTCTTTTCCTGCTCAACCGCAAGGAAGTGGAATCCATGATTTACGGCAGTTTTTTGGGCAGCCTGTTTTACCGCTTGAAGCACTTGCTCAACAGAAACACCAAGGCGCAGGCTAAAAAGAACATTCATGCGCACTATGATCTGGGCAACAATTTCTACAAGCTGTGGCTGGACCCTTCCATGACCTATTCAAGCGCCTTTTTCAAAGGCGATGAAAACATGGGACTGGAGCAGGCACAGCATGAAAAATACCAGGCCATACTCGACTGGATACAGCCGAAAAACGGCGACAAGCTTTTGGAAATCGGTTGTGGTTGGGGTGGTTTTGCTGAAGCGGCCGGTCGACTGGGTGCACATGTCACAGGTCTGACACTGTCTTCACAACAGTTGGCATACGCGAAGGAGCGCCTGCAAAATGCAGGTCTGGCCACGCAAGCCGATCTGCGTTTCCAGGATTACCGCGATTGCGGTGGCAGTTTCGACGGTATCGCTTCCATTGAAATGTTTGAAGCGGTGGGCGAGCAATACTGGCCAAGTTACTTTAAAACGGTGGCTGACCGCTTGAAACCGGGCGGTCGCGCCGGCATACAAGTCATCACAATTGATGAAAGCCTGTTTGACCGCTACCGCAAGTCCACGGACTTCATTCAGCAATACATTTTCCCGGGTGGTATGCTCCCCAGCAAAACCTTGTTCAGGCAGTTGGCTGAAAAGGCGGGTCTGCGTGTGGTAAAAGCTGAAGAATTCGGTTTGGACTACGCCAAAACCCTGAGAATTTGGCGCGATGTTTTCACGACCCATCTGGCGGAAGTCAGGGCGCAAGGGTTCGATGAAAAGTTTATTCGTATCTGGACATTTTATCTGGCCTATTGCGAGGCTGGCTTCATGGAAAAAAATACCGATGTGGTTCAGTTCTACCTTGAAAAACCCAAGGCTTAAGCATTTCGTTTTTGCAACTGCACTGGCCTTGGGTGTAGCCCCCCTTCAAACAGCGCTGGCGCAGCAAGGCACGGCTGAAGCCGCTGTCTTGAGCACTGCTGCTGCGGCAGCACTGCCGAATGCAAAAAAAATGGGCGAAGCCACCATGCGGTGGTTTGGCCTGAAACTTTATGACTGTCAGTTGTGGTCAGAAAAAGCGCCTGGGCAGTTTAATTTCAAAACCGACAAGCATTACCTGGAACTGGTATATGCGCGCAATTTCGACGGCGAGAAAATCGCTGAAAAGTCGCGTGAGGAAATTGAAAACCAAGGCGTGGGTAAAAGCGCGCAACTGGATCAATGGCAAAAGAAACTCACAGAAATCATTCCCAACGTGAACAAGGGCACCCGTCTGGCCGCCCTCTATGTGCCTGGCAAAGGCATGTCACTGCTTAAAGATGGGCTACCGGTGGGTGAAGTGAGCGACCCTGAACTGGCTTCCGCCTTCATGGGCATTTGGCTGGATCCGAAAACCTCGGAACCTGTGCTGCGAGAAAAACTCATTGGCTTGAAGAAATAAGGGGCCCACGGTGAATGCAGGCCCGAAGCAACTTCTGGGGTATGGCGCCTTTGGCTGGGCCTTGGGTGCAGTTGCAGTGCCCCTCTACATACAAGTGCCTTTCCTCTACACCCGCGGATTTGGCGTAGCCTTGGGTTGGGTGAGCGCCATTTTATTACTAACGCGTCTGCTTGATGCCGTGGCCGACCCGCTTATCGGTCTATGGATAGACAGAATCAAGGCGCAGCGTGGCTATGTGCCAGCCATTGTGGCGTCCGCTCCTTTAATGGTGCTGGGCATGTGGGGGGTGTTTTTCCCTGTTGGCGACACTGAAATGGCAAAAGCCATCAGCCTGTGCGTCTCCCTCATCATCGTTCATTTCGGCTTCAGTCTGGCCACCATCGCCTACCAGTCTTGGGGTGCGGAACTGGGTGAAACAGACCAAGAGCGCTCAAAATTTGTGGCGGCCCGCGAAGGCATTGGCATTGCAGGCGTGGTGCTGGCGGTTTCTCTGCCAGCCACCCACTATGCAGGCCCGCTGGCATTGGCATTCACGGTGGCCACCGGCATTGGCTTGTTCATACTGCTGAAATATTCGCCACGCCCTCACCATGTGTCTGAAATCACCACAGCGTCCATCATTACGGAAACGGCCGGGCAAAGCATTCTGGCACCGCTGCGGCAACCCAGGTTCAGACGTTTGCTGATGATATTTCTGGTCAATGGCATCGCCGGAGCGCTGCCTGCCACACTGGTGCCCTTTTTTCTGCGCGACCGGCTGCAATTGCCCGACAGTGCGCAATGGACGTTGGGCGTTTATTTTTTGGTGGGTGCGTTTTCTACCGTGGTGTGGGTGAAAGTGGCGGACCGGATCGGTCTGATGAGCACCTGGATGATCGGTATTTTTCTCACGGTGATTGCGTTTCTGGGTGTGTTGCAACTGGAAGTGGGCAGCCTCTACGGCTTCCTTCTGATTTGCATACTGACAGGCCTTGCTTTGGGCACAGACTTGGCCCTGCCAGCTGCCATACTGGCGAAACTGATTTCAGAAGTCGGGGACCGAGGCCAAAGGGAAGGTGCCTATTTCGGTTTGTGGAACTGGGTGAATAAATTCAATCTGGCAGTGGCTCCTGCGCTGGCGCTGCCATTGCTGGGCCTGTTGGGCTATGAGGCGGCGGGCGATGGCACATCGGGGGTGGCGCAAAACACCGAAGCGCTGCTTGTCGTGTATTCAATCATTCCTTGTATTTTGAAAATCGTTGCGCTGGGCATGCTGGCGTTGGAAAAAAGAAGGAGCGTCACTTTATGATGAAATTTAATCAAGTCGGCAATTTTCTCCGTAAAAACGGTCTGCGGTTGTGTACTGCGGCCTTGGTGGCCGGGTCTGCACTGGGCTTGAGTGCCTGTTCAACGGTTGATCCTTCCATTTACGCGCAGGAAAAGCCCAGATTTGAATTGCAGAACTACTTCAATGGCAAAGTGGACGCCTGGGGCGTGTTCACAGACCGCTCCGGCAAGGTAGTGAAACGCTTTACCGTGGTGCTTGATTGCCAGTGGAAAGGCGATACCGGCGTGCTGGACGAAGACTTCACCTATTCCGATGGCAGCAAGCAAAAACGGGTCTGGACCATCAAAAAACAAGGTGACAAGTACATAGGCACCGCAGCCGACGTGGTGGGCGAAGCCACCGGCGTGGCCAGTGGCAATGCCCTGCTCTGGTACTACACCATGGCGCTGCCGGTGGATGGTACCGTCTACAACGTGCAGTTCAACGACTGGATGTACCTGATGGACGACGAAGTGATGTTGAACAAAGCCGAAATGAGCAAGTTCGGCGTGAAACTCGGTGAAGTGACGCTGAGCTTTCGAAAACGCAAGTAAGGAATAGCCAATGCCATTGAATACCCCCATCAAGGACTGGTCCAACAAACGAGTCTGGATCATAGGCGCCTCCACCGGTATTGGCGAGGCCTTGGCCAAGCAGCTCTCGCACGCGGGTGCCAGGTTGTTCATTTCCGCACGCAGCAAAGACAAGCTCGAGTTGCTGGCCGGTGCATTGAACGCAACGCGCGCCCTGCCCTTTGACATGACACATGAAGCCGCTGTTGCACATGCGGCTGAAACGGTGTTTGCGGAATGGGGTGGCGTGGATGTGGTGGTGGTCATGGCGGGCACCTACGTTGAAATGCGGGCGCAAAATTTTGATTTGGCAGCAGCCAAGCACCAGGTTGAAGTCAATATCAACGGCGTGTTGAATGTGCTGGCTCCCGTGTTGCCGCAACTCATCAAGCAAGGCAGCGGGCACATCAGCCTGGTGTCCAGCGTGGCCGGATACAGTGGCTTGCCCAATGGCATGATCTACGGCGCCAGCAAGGCAGCCTTGATCAACATGGCAGAGGCGCTCTTGGTAGACCTGAGTGAAAACAACGTGGATGTAAGCTTGGTGTGTCCAGGTTTTGTTGAAACACCGCTGACGGCAAAAAATGAATTCCCCATGCCTTTCATCATCACGGTGGAAGAAGCGGCAAAAGCCATGGTGGACAGCTTTGCCCGTGGCGATTTTGAAATGCATTTCCCCAAAAAATTCACCCGCATCTTGAAATTTTTGCGCTTGCTGCCCTACACCTTGTATTTTGCCGCAGTGAAAAAAACCACGGGCATGGGAGGCAAAAATGCACGTGCCTGAATCGGATGCAACGCCATCAAGCGGGTGTTTGGCCACATGTTCATTGCACTGAACGAACCCCGCTTTGAGGTGACTGCCAACTTCGGCAAGGGCAATGAGGCGTTTCTGTCCTGGAACTTTATTTTTAAATTCAAAGATACACAACCAGAAGTGCTGCAGTGCATCCGCGGTGCCACACACCTGAAATTCTCTGAAAACGGACGGGTTTGCTACCATAGGGACTACTGGGATGCGGCGGAAGAGCTGTATGAGAAAATCCCGTATCTGGGTGGATTGATGCGCTGGATAAAACGTCGGGCAGCGGGTTGAACAAACCGTCTTAAACAATGTCTGAATTTCACTGAAAAGCGTGGCGTGTCATGCAAAGGTCGCAAACCTCTGCTAATCTTTAAATTAATGTCGACAGGAATCACAAGGCCCTTATGTTGTACCCGGAATTATTCAAATCGTTGGAAAGTGTGCGTTGGTCCATGGAAAAAGACATTCCTTGGGACAACTTCAATGCGTCTTTGCTCAGCGAGGAGCAGGCACAAACCATCAAAATGAACGCAATCACCGAATGGGCTGCGCTTCCGGCCACGGAGATGTTTCTTCGCGACAACCGCCACGACAGCGATTTCTCGGCCTTCATGTCCATCTGGTTTTACGAAGAGCAAAAACACTCTTTGGTGCTGATGGAATATTTGCGCCGCTTCCGGCCTGACTTGGTGCCCACAGAAGAAGAGTTGCACGCCGTGCGCTTTGAATTCGACCCCGCACCGCCGCTGGAAACCCTGATGCTGCACTTCTGTGGTGAAATCCGCCTGAACCACTGGTACCGCTGCGCATCAGACTGGCACACAGAACCGGTTATCAAGCAGATTTACAAAATCATCTCTCAAGATGAAGCCCGCCACGGTGGTGCCTACTTGCGCTACATGAAGCGCTCACTGGAACAAATCGGCGACCACGCACGCGAGGCCTTCGCCAAAATCGGTGTTTTAATGGCTTCAGCAAGAAGAACCAGTCAGGCACTGCACCCCACCAACCTGCATGTGAACAAAGACCTGTTTCCCTTGGACACCATTCAATCCCGCTTGCCCAACCCGGACTGGCTGGAGCATTGGCTGGACCAGCAAATTCAATTCGACGCAACTTGGGAAACCAAAGTGGTTGAACGCATTTTGCACAACCTGAGCCTGTTGATGGACCGCTCTTTCGCCTCGGTGCAAGACTTGAACCGCTTCAGAAAAGAGATAGGTAGAAAACTCAGCGAGCTCGGCAGCAATACCCCCTCTACAGCGGTAACCAACTGACCATGAGCAACCGTGACCCGGCATTCCTGAAAAAAATAACCCGCCCGGAAGACTTGGCGCAGGCTGCTGCAAAACTGCCAAAACCTGTGGTGTTCACCAACGGCGTATTTGACATTCTGCACCGCGGCCATGTGACCTACCTGGACCAAGCCAGACAGGAAGGCGTGAGCCTGATTGTGGCGCTCAACAGCGACGCATCGGTAAAACGCTTGGGCAAAGGACCGGACCGCCCCATCAACCAGCAAGACGACCGCATGGCCATTCTGGCGGCGTTGGAATGTGTGAGTCTGGTCACGGTGTTTGAAGAAGACACGCCACTGAATGCGATTTTGCAGGCCAAGCCAGACGTGTTGGTCAAGGGTGGCGACTGGCCAGTGGAAAAAATGGTGGGTGCCAAGGAAGTTCAAGCTTGGGGTGGCAAGGCCGTTTCAATCGCATTTGACCACGACCGCTCAACCACCGCCACACTGGCAAAAATCAGAAGCCTTTAAACAGATCTCAGGGCTTGTCAGCCCTGAACAGAGGTTTTCCAGAAACCTGAAGCCGCCACGGCAGGATCTGCGGCCGGCCACTGCAGGCCCATGCGTTCCAACACGCCAACAAACAATTCTGCAGCAATCAGGTTGCGAAATCCTTTTACATCGGCCGGCAAAACCCACCAAGGCGCATTGTCTGTGTGTGTACGGTCTATGACCTGTTCAATGACATGCGCATGAACGCTGTAATGCTCACCGGCGTGCAAATCAGCCGCCGTAAGTTTCCAGCGCTTGACCGGGTCGTTCCAGCGCGCCACAAAGCGTTCGTGCTGGGTTGATCTGGACATGTGCAGAAAGATTTTCAGGATGTGGGTGCCGTTGTCCGTAAGCATCCGTTCAAAATCGTTGATGTGTTTCACCCGTGCTTCTATCCAGCGTTCGCTGGGCTGCTCGTTGGCCATGGGCATGATGAGCGCATCGTAGTGGCTGCGGTCAAAAATAACGCATTCACCATCGCCCGGCACATACGGATGCACACGCCATAAAAAATCGTGGGAATCTTCCAGCCGGGTGGGAACGTTGAAAGTGACCATGCGAATGGCCATGGGGTGTTGGCCAGCAATCAGTTTTCTGGCAACGCCGTCTTTTCCGGCAGCGTCCATCCCTTGCAGGATAATCAGAAGCCGCTGCTTTTTTTGCGCGTGCATGCAGGTCAGCAGTTGGTCCATGCGAACCGACAACTGGTTTAGCTTGTCCGTCATTTCCTCTTTTGAGGGAAAGGTGTCTGGCGCTGTTGCCCACTGGCGCAAGCGAAAGTAGCCCGGAGCCACCATGCAGCCTTGCTTGAGCGTGTCCCATTGCGCATCGGAAACAGCGCAGGGTCCGGTCAGCGGAGGCGCTTCCATTTTTTTCGATGGTTCAGCTTTTCGCGGAGTGGGTTTAGGTATTTGTTGTTTTTCTGCCATGCTGAATTGCTCGAACAGGGATGTCTGGGCTCTTATCTTGCCCTAAAATGATGCAATGCAACAAGCGATTTATTTCCAAGCGTGCCAACTGCCTGTTGTTTTCGCGAACCGTGTCAAAACCACGCACTTTTTGAAACTCCAGAAGCAAATTAAATGCGGAATCAATGTTTTGCGGATCTAACAATGCTTGAACCTGACGCCACACATCCTCAAAAAATACAATCCATGCTGCATCTGCCTTGCGTTGCGGATGCGCAAAAAACGGGTCAAATGGTGTGTTGCGCAAAAACTTCAATTTACTCAGCCACTTGAATACAAACAGCATCTTGGGGCCGTACTGTTTTTTAACCAAGCGACCGGTGTCTGGGTGCATTTTGGCAAAAACAGGCGGTGCCAAGTAAAAATTCAGCCGAACATCCCCGTCAAATTGATCTCGCACCCATTTTAAAAAAACCGGTGCTGAATGCAAACGGGCAACCTCATATTCGTCTTTTACATACAACACATGAAAATAAGTGCGTGCAAACAACAGACTGAGGGCTTTGCTGCCTTGAAACTTTGCTTCCACTTCTTCACAAGCCTGAACCCGCTGCAAAAATCGCTGTGCCAGTGTTTTGTTGTCATACTGCGTCAGCTCTTGAGCGAAGCGGGCTTTCAGCCGCTCCAATTGTTGTCGGGGCGATTCCGGCATGGGCAATTCGGTCTCACCCGCCCCGCGTGAAAACCCGGCCACCATGTCCGCCACCTCACGCAGGGACACCGCTGCGCGACGCCCCAAAGTAAAAGCTTCCAGATTTTTTTCAACTTGTGTCCCGTTTAATTCGATGGCTTTTTTCAGGGCCTCAAGCGCCAACGGAATCCAGCCCTTCTGGAAAGCAAAACCCAGCAAAAACGGGTTGGCGTAAAGCGTGTCTCCCATGACGACTCGCATCCACTCCTGTGCCTGTAAAAATACCAAATCAGGGTTGCCCTTACCCACAGCGGCTTGCAAGTCTTGCTTCAGGGTTTGCTCGGGCGCCTGCCAGCTTACGTTCTTGATGAAGTCGGCAGTCGCGGTGGTGTTTGTATTGACGACGGCTTTTGCCTCGGGGCGCAATTTCGTCAAGGCCTCCGGTCCGGCAGAAACAATGAGATCACCTCCCAGCAGCACATCGGCCTCGCCGGTCGCAATGCGGGTGGCTTTGATGTCGTCCTGAGAGCGCGCAATTTGCACATGTGAAAACACCGCCCCGCCTTTTTGCGCCAAACCCGCCATATCAAGCACGCAGACACCCAGACCTTGCAAATGCGCCGCCATGCCCAACAAGGCGCCAATTGTCACCACGCCTGTGCCCCCAACGCCTGTCACCATAATGCAGCAGCGGGGTTGCGCCTGGGTTAGAAAATCCCACTGCGGCGGGGGCAGTACCGGCCAGTCCTGAGACTTTAAGGGCTGAGCCTTTTTAAGTTGCCCACCCTCGACTGTCACCAAACTGGGGCAAAGACCGTTGAGGCAGGAAAAGTCTTTGTTGCAACTGGACTGATTGATTTTTCGCTTCACACCAAAATCGGTGTTCAAGGGTTCAATGGAAAGGCAATTCGACTCAGAACTGCAATCGCCACACCCCTCGCATACGGCCGGATTGATGAGCACCCGGCGTGCCGGATCCGGGTAGAGCGGCAGGCCGTTTTCATCAAGGCGTTTGCGCCGCCGGCGCTTTTCCGAAGCGCAGGTCTGGTCGTAAATCAGCACCGTGGTGCCTGCTGTTTCACGCAGTTTTTTCTGCACACCGTCCAGCCGGTCGCGCCCGTGAATCTCAATGCCCGGCGCCATCAGAGCACGTTGCGCGGCGGTGTATTTTTCCGGTTCATCTGAAACCAGCACCACAGATGACACGCCTTCTGCCACCAACTGGCAAGTCAGCATGGGTACATTGATAATGCCATCAATGGCTTGTCCGCCAGTCATGGCCACAGCGTCGTTGTACAACAGTTTGTAAGTGATGTTCACCTTCGCCGCCACAGCCGCGCGAATGGCGAGAATGCCCGAGTGAAAATAGGTGCCGTCGCCGAGGTTGGCAAACATGTGTTGCGTTTCAGTGAAGGGTGCCTGTCCTATCCAGGGCACACCCTCACCGCCCATCTGAGTGTAGGTGCAGGTGGCCCGGTCCATCCAGACAGCCATGTAGTGACAGCCGATGCCCGCCATGGCGCGACTGCCTTGGGGCACCTTGGTGGACGTGTTGTGGGGGCAGCCCGAACAAAAATACGGTTTGCGCTCCACAGGGGCATGGGGGCGAGCAGCTTTGGCTTCACAGGCGCTGATGACCTGCAAACGGTATTCGATGCTTTGCTGCAAGCGCTCTGGCAATTCGAAGCCCTCCAGACGCTGTGCAATGGCGCAGGCAATCAGCGCCGGGTTCAGCTCGTGGTGGGCTGGCAGCAACCAAGGCGCTTGCGGAATGCTCCACTCTCCACCATGGCGACCTTCGTTGTCGAAACGTTCATCGAACTTGCCATACACCTTGGGTCGCAGATTGGCGTGCCAGTGGTACAACTCCTCCTTGATCTGGTATTCAATCACCTGCCTTTTTTCTTCAACCACCAGAATTTCCTGCAACCCTGTGGCGAATTGACGCAGCCCTTCCGGTTCCAAAGGCCAAACCATACCTACCTTGTAGAGCGTAAGCCCGATGTCTGCGCAGATCTGCGGCGTCAGCCCCAAATCTTCCAGTGCCTGGCGTGTGTCCTGAAATGCTTTGCCGCTGGCCACCAAACCAAGCCGGGGCCTGGGCGAATCAATCACCACACGGTTCAAACCGTTGGCCCTGGCATACGCCATTGCGGCGTAGAGTTTGACATCCAGTAAACGGGCCTCGGCCTCAAGCGGCGGGTCTGGCCAGCGTATTGAAACGCCTTGCGGGGGCAACTGAAAATCTGTGGGCATGCGGGTTTGCACCCGGTCAATGGTCACATCCACCCTCGCAGAAGATTCAACAATGTCGGCCACACACTTGAAGCCCACCCAAACGCCGGCGTACCGGCTCATGGCATAAGCGTGAATCCCCAAATCGAGAATGTCCTGAACGCTGGAGGGAAAAACAACAGGCATCAGGCAGGCTTTGAAAATATGGTCTGACTGGTGTGGCAGGGTTGAGCTTTTGGCTGCGTGATCGTCACCCGCCACCGCCAGCACGCCGCCCAAGGCTGCGGTTCCGGCTGCGTTGGCATGTTTGAATACATCGCCGCACCTGTCCACCCCCGGCCCCTTGCCATACCACATGCCGAATACGCCCTGATAGCGTGGCAATTCAAACAGGTTGACCTGCTGAGACCCCCAAACGGCTGTGGCGCCCAAGTCTTCATTCAAACCGGGCTGAAACACAATGTGGTGCTGAGCAAGATGGGGTTGGGCAGCCCAGAGTTGCTGGTCCAGTGCCCCGAGCGGAGACCCCCTGTAACCAGACACAAAACCGGCGGTGTTCAACCCGGCTGCCTGGTCGCGCTGACGTTGCAAAATCAGCAAGCGGACCAGCGCGTGAGTGCCGGACATGTAAACCAAACCACTGTTTTGCTGATATTTGTCGTTGAGTTGTACTTCAGGCAGACAAAGGGGAGGCTCCACAGAAACACCCAGAGACGTCGGTGCATTCATAAGACCCCCTTCAGTTTGCACGTCGGTTGGACTGCACACCTACTGTAGCCAAACCCGGGCGTTATCACAAGCACTGCAACAGGTTAAACCTGCGCGGTGCTTTCAGTCAGCCTTATGACTTGGAGGGAACGTTGGGTTGCCGTACCCGCGGCCGGTGTGGTGGCTTGGAACGTTCGCCGGAAAACATTTCAATGGCAGTTTTTGCGACCGCTGTTGTGTCCAAGGCAGCTTGCGCGGAAACCACTAAGGCCCCCCCCAAAGGCACCAGGCGGGTGATCAGTCGTTTCGTAATTCTTTCAATGGCGGCAGTTGCCACTTCGTTGGCAAAACGGTTGATGACCTCACCGCGCTTGCTCGCCATACGTTCTATGATTTCACGCAAGGTCAGTGGTGCCTCGGGCTGTTCTATCGGTAAATTACGGTTGTAATCTGCCATGGCGGCGTTGGACACGTGCTTGAACAAAATGGCGGTGATTTCCGCCTCGGACAAGCGGTCAGACTTGCCGAAAGCTGCAGCAATGTCCACCACCATCTGGGCCTGAATGCGCCAGACCAACACCATGTCAGGCAACACGGTGAGCAAGCCCATGGGCCCAGGTGGCAAAGCCAGACTGCCGGAAATGGCCGCAGCTTTTGCCGAAGCCCGCTTGGCAATGGCTTCTGCGCGCTGCAAGGGGCGGGCTGCGACTTCCTCGTTGGGTTTGGGAACGCCGCCGAGCGCGGCAGACACCAGCCCCGTCAAAGGCTTGATGACCAAAAGAGGCAAGTTTGAAAGTGCCATTGTGGTTTCTTCTAATCTTTCTTGAAATTAGGGCCTATGTTAGCCCATGTACTCTTTAATTATGGACTGCTATTTAGGCGTTATATTCAAAAAGTCGGTAATTTACCGATTTAACTACAGACATTTATGTGGCAAATTTCCGTCTCCAAACGCAGGGAAAGTTAATTATGTATTCAAAGAAACATAATCAGGGCGCATCAATGGTCGAATACGCCATTCTTGTTGCTATCATCGCAATCGCGGCTGTGGCGGGCGTCACAACCTTTGGCGACAAATTGAAATCTGCGTTCGATTCTGTGGGGACCAAAGTCACCACCGAAGCCAACAAGTAATTTTCGAATCAGCAAATTTTGTTCAAAATTAAAATGCCTCATTCCGGGAGAAATGTCATGAAAGCTACAGTCAAAAGCCAAAAAGGCGCATCAATGGTTGAATATGCGATTCTGGTTGCGATCATCGCCGTGGCGGCGGTAGCCGGTGTCACCACATTCGGCGACAAAATCAAGACAGCCTTCACTACAGTCGGCACGAAAGTGACCACAGAAGCCAACAAGTAATAACACCATTGAGCTGCCTCGTCTGTGCGATGGGGCACTCATAAGCAGGGCTTGATCTGATGAAAAGGAAAACAACTTCCTTTGCGACAACGAAAGCGCGGGGCGCCTCGCTGTTGGAGTTTATTTTTGTCTTTCCAGCCCTGTTGCTGTCTATTTACTTAATCGTTGTCTACTCGTTGGTTTTCTTGCTCCAGCAAAGCATGACTTACGCAGTTTCGGAAGCCAGTAGAGCGGCCGCAATTTCTACCGCAAAAAGCCGCGACCAACTCGCCATAGACCGCGTTAACTTCGTGCTGACCTCTTTGCCCTCAGCATTGAAAAGCAAGCTTCCTGCACCCACCATACAAACGGGGCGACCAGCAAGCGAATGTGGCAGTTCAGTGTTGAAAACAACCGACGGTTTTTTTTGCGTTCGCGTCACCATGACGTATCCGTTTGCAAGCAACCCCGCTATTATTCTTTTACCGGGCATGGAGAAACTCGTGCCCCAAACGCTGAGTGCGTCAGCTTCTGCTTTGTACGAAAACTAAAACGATATGACAGGTAGATTAAAAATTTTAGCGGCAGCCCTTTTGATGATGGGGGTGCTTCTGGTGCTGGTGGCCTTGCTGTCCTCACCGAAAAAGAGCCCGCAGGAATCCACGCCCGCCGTGGTCGAAACCACATTCCCCTTTCTGGTGGCGAAAAACGCCATTGTGTTTGGCGAGCCCATTTCCGCCGACATGGTCGCCATTGAACGTTCAAGCACGAAACGTGAAGACGTTTTTACCGACCCCAACGACGTTATCGGTCGAATTCCAGTGTTGTCCGTTCAATCAGGCAAGACGCTGACACCCGATATTTTTGAATCCAATGCAGTGTCCGACCAAATCCGCACAGGCTACCGGGCTGTCGCCATCCGCATCGACGACAATCTGGCCGGCACTGGAAAACTAAAGCCGGGCGATCTGGTGGATGTGTTCTCAGTGTTTCGCCGCGACGACAGAGACATAGGAAGCACACAGTCCAGGCAAGTCTTGC
Source organism: Burkholderiales bacterium (assembly GCA_021300475.1). Classification (GTDB taxonomy): domain Bacteria; phylum Pseudomonadota; class Gammaproteobacteria; order Burkholderiales; family Burkholderiaceae_B; genus SXZD01. Next base: position 91,910 of record JAJTDO010000012.1, read on the forward strand.
CCAGGGTGAGAATTATTACCGTGGGTCCGAAAGTGGTGGGTCAAGTGGTGGACAAAGCCAAGGAAAAAGAAGCTGAAGCTGCACAGGGCAACAACCCGCAACGCAGCGTAACTGTGGAAGTGTTGGTTGCCGACGTGAATTCACTCTTGCTGGCGCAACAACAAGGCACCTTGATGCTGGCCTTGCGCAACCCGGAAGACAACGCCATGCCGGCACGCGAGGAGTTTCCGGAGCCAACCAGCGTCTTGAAGAAAAAAGACAACAAGGACAAAACCAGAAAAGAGCCTGCGACAACCTCGCCTGAAGACAAGGCGTATGGCGGCATCGGCATTGCAAGTGTGGTGGGTGGTCCTGTACCTACCGCAGCATTGGCAGCCAACACTGCAAAGGCTGAAGGCAACAAAAACAGCAAGCCAAAAGAAGAAGCGCCAAAGACTGAAATGATAAGAAAAGGCAAAGCCACCTCGGAGGCAGCACAATGAATTTGCAGCCCGTCAAAAAAAGCGGACTGATGCTTGCATTGTCCTTGATTTCAGGTGGCGCCATCACTGCTCCGATGTCGTATTCCGTGCCCATCGTCATCCGGGCGGAAACACAGAACACGCCAGCGACCACAACACCGGTGCAAGCGGAAAAAACCATCGCGAAAAGAAACACCGCAGACACACGTAAAAAAAATCAAGTTGCACAAAAATCGCCTGCGCTGAGCGCCGGCACCGAGGCAGGCCCTGAACCTGTGGCAGAGGCGGTGGAAACACCCCTGACCGTGCCTCTGGGATTCCAGAAAATCATTCCGTTATCTGGACTGCCCTTGAGAATTGCAATTGCAGACCCGGAAACTGCAGAAATCACGCTGCTAAAACCGTCGAAGAAAACCGGACAGGGTGCAGGGATTCTGGTGGTGGCCAAACAAGTGGGCACCACATCCCTGTTGGTTTGGGGACAGGATCAGGAAAACCCAACCACCTACACTGTGAATGTGACGGGTGCACAAATACTGCCCATGACCGCGGTTCCCGGTCTGAAAATTGAAAACAAGGGCAATGCGGTCAAATTGTCGGGTACGGTCAGTAACGTATTGGAATACCAGCAGGCCAAGGACAACCTGATTAAAAGCTCGATAGGCGGCAAACCCGTCGAAGTGACGGATACCACCACCATTGCCGTGCCCCGCACGGTACAGGTGGATGTGAAAGTCGTTGAATTCAGCCGCACGGATTCAAAGCGGTTGGGCGTTAATTTCAGCAAAACCAACGGCAGCTTTTCTTTTGGATTCGGTCAGGCCCAAACCGTGGTGGAAGGCTTCGGCGCAACCTACAACCGCATAGACCCCACGCAGTTGCTGGTGCAATTGACCGCACTGGAAAGCGAAGGCCTGGCGCGTGTGTTGGCAGAGCCCTCATTGGTGGCGCAATCCGGTCAATCAGCCTCGTTCCTGGCAGGTGGCGAAATACCGATCATCGTACCTGCCGGTGGCAGCTCAGGCGCGTTTACAGTGCAATACAAGGAATTCGGCATTCGACTGGCGTTTACGCCCACCATTTTGTCCGACAGAACCATTGCGCTGAAAGTGGCACCGGAGGTCAGCGACATAGACAAAGCCAACGGCATTACGCTGGGGCAGATCGTAGTGCCGGCCTTGCTGACACGGCGGGCAGAAACCACGGTTGAACTGGGCGACGGAGAAAGCTTCGTCATTGGTGGCCTGATCAACCGGAATGTGAGTTCACGCCTGGAAAAATTCCCGATACTGGCTGATCTACCCATTCTGGGCGGATTTTTCCGAAGCGTGGAATACGACAAACAGGACAAGGAGTTATTGATCATCGCCACCCCCCGTTTTGTAAAGCCGCGTCGCAAAGACGCCCCTGCCCTGCCTCTGCCAGGCGGTACGTCCGGCGATGCCAGACCGACCTGGGGTCAGATGTTCCTGCCGTCGTCAGACGGTAGCCTGCCTGGCTTTTCAAAATAAAGGTGCGCGAGATGCCAAGTACCCCAAAGTTACTGCTTCTTACCACCAATGACAGCCACTGGGTTTGGCTAAATGAAGTGTGCGCCGATAAATTTCTGGTGGTCAAGGAATCGGGCAATTTTCAAAGCGTTGCGCAACGTGTCAATTTAGTGGCGCCCCAACTGGGTATTGTTGATTTCACCGCACAGGCAGATTTCGATCCGCAAACCGTGGTGGACCAGTTGCGCACCATAGAGCCGAGATTGCCGATTCTGGCGTTGGGCAGAAAATCCACCGCCGAGATGGTGATGATCGCCCTGCGCTCCGGCGCGCGCGACTTCATCGACATCGAAGCGTCGCATGCCGATGCCATCAACACGTTTTCTCATGTGTTGGAGCGCTCCGAGGCCCCTGTCAAGCAACAGGAAGGTCACGCCATTGTGGTGCTGGGTGCACGTGCGGGTGTTGGTGCTACTACTTTTTCAGTTAATTTGGCGGCGCAGCTTAAAAAACAAACGGGTGTTGAAACGCTGATGCTGGATTTTGGCCTGCCGGTGGGCGATGGCTTGATCCATTTGCCCTGCGATGAAAAACAAGGCTCCATGGACTTCGTGGAATGCGTCAGAAACCTTCGCCGCTTCGATTCCAACCTCGCCAGAACCGCTTTCAGGCGCAATGCAGACTCCGGGGTGGCGCTGCTTTCACTGCCCAGAAATGTGAGCGACCTCAGAGAAATTTCTTCGCAAGACGCTCTGAAGTTCTTGAACCTGATCAAATCCTTTTTCGGCAACGTGGTGGTTGATTTATGCGGTTTCAGCAACAACGATTTTGTTGCCAACCTGCTCTACACCGCAGACACCATTGTAATGATGACCGACCAATGCGTCCCCAAAGTGGTGTCTTGTTCAGAACTGATGAAAGCGCTCAATGACAGGGGCGTCACACCCGACAGAATCAACCTGTTGGTCAATCAGTACGATCCGGCTCTGGCATTGAGTGCCGCCAGCATTGCAAGCAAGCTCAACGCAAAGCGCTTCTTTACGCTGCCCAGCAGGCGCTCAAGCCTCATCAGTGCCGTTAATCTCGGGAAAGTGCTGAGTCTGGCCGACCCCCGTGACCCTTACAGCAAAGGCATTGAATCACTGGCCACTGAGCTGGGTTTGCTGGGACAGGCAGCACCGGTGAGTCTGCTTGATAAAATCAAGCAATGGAGGAAGGCGTGAGCGACATTCTGTTCGGCGAAGACCCGGTTTTTCAACCGGAACGGCCCAGTCCAGCAGAAC
>JAJTDO010000118.1 GCA_021300475.1 Burkholderiales bacterium
CATGTCCACCTCAGCGGTACCAGACGTTGCCGTCGCGTAATCCCGCCACGCATAAGCCGGAACCCTGGACCATGCCTGGTCCACCACAGTCCCCTCCAGCAGCATCTCAACCTCAGACCAGACCCGCAATTGCTCCTGAGCCTTCGGGTTCCAGAAAGTCCACTGCATCCGGCAGTCCGCCACCAAGTCCACAACCTTCCCCGAACGCCGATCCGTAAAAAACTCCAGCAACAACGGGTCACGCTGAACCCCACGCAGAATCACACAACGCCCCTGCGGCCCCCGCGCAGACACCGTAGAAATCACCGGTACACGCCATCCGTGGTGCCTGTCATGCACAGCACGCACCAAAGTATCCAGACAATACCGCTTCAAATCGTCCATACACACTCCAAAAAGAGACATTACTACGCAGGCTACCCATTCAGCTTATTTTCAGCCACCGACTCATTTCGCGATGAAATTTTAAAAATCGTCTTCAAATCCACCCGCCCCAACCAAACCACCAACCAAACCACCAACCAAACCACCAACCAAACCACCAACCCGACTACGCGGAGCCCACCCCTCACTTATGCTCAGCATCGCGCGTAGTACCCAAGCTGTGATTTGGGCTGTCGTTTTAGAGGGGCATACTCCGGGGCCTGAAGCGGGTGAGTGCCGCAGTGGACAGTCAGGACACCTGCCCAAGCGACCCCGCAGTTGCCGCAATCACCGCAGGTGATCCAGAAAACCGCCATTGCGGTTTTCGTTCAGGCAACCAGGGCGGAGCTTGGAACCAGCAGGTGATCCGTCCACTGCGGCACTCACCCGCTTCAGGCCCCCACCCACCCCGCTAAAAAAAACAAAAATCACAGCCCATTCCCCCGAGTATAGTTTTTGCTTATCATCCTTCAACGCAGACCTCACCCAACAACACCAACCCTCCAAGGTCCCATGTCCATACACGTTGCCCTGAAGCATGTTACGTCCTACACCTACGACCGCTTGGTGAATCTGTCTCCACAACTCGTACGTCTAAGACCCGCCCCGCACGGTCGCACACGCATCCTCTCCTACAGCTTGAACGTAGAGCCCGCGCAGCACTTCATCAACTGGCAACAAGACCCGCAGGGCAATTATCAGGCACGGCTGGTGTTTCCAGAAAAGACTGATGCCTTCAAGGTAACGGTTGATCTGGTTGCGGAAATGGCCGTTTACAACCCGTTCGACTTCTTTCTCGCTCCCCATGCAGACCTCTGCCCGTTCAAGTATGAAGAAAGCGATGTCCAACAGCTGGCACCCTTTTTGGTGCGCGGCGCACTCACACCCCGTTTTGGTGCTTATTTGGCGCAACATCAGGCAACAAAAGAAAAGACAATTGACTACTTGGTAGGGCTGAACCAGCAACTGTGGAAAGACATCAGCTACACCATACGCATGGAACCCGGCGTACACGTTTTGTTTCAGGCTACCTGATTCAGTTGGCACCAGACGTCAAAGCCATCGACGGGCCGGTGGGCGCTGAAAAAGACTTCACAGACCTGCACGCCTGGTGCGAAGTTTACTTGCCGGGCGCTGGCTGGGTGGGGCTGGACCCCACCTCAGGCCTGCTTGCAGGCGAAGGTCACATTCCCCTGGCCGCCTCCAGTACCCCCACCGATGCTGCGCCCATTTCTGGTGGCGTGGACGAATGCGAGGTCGCTTTTGCCCATGAAATGTCAGTGCAAAGGGTGTATGAGTCACCCAGAACCACCAAACCCTATACCGAAGCCCAGTGGGCCGATATTGTTGCGCTCGGTGCGCAAGTGGATACGCATTTGCTGGCTGATGATGTGCGCCTGACCATGGGCGGTGAACCCACCTTTGTGGCAGACCGCGACCGTGAAGGCGAAGAGTGGAACACCGCAGCCTTGGGGCCCACCAAACGCGGCTATGCCGTTGAACTCATCAAACGGCTGCAAAAACATTACGGTGGCGGTGGTTTTCTGCATTTTGGCCAAGGGAAATGGTATCCGGGCGAACAACTGCCCCGCTGGGCCTTGTCGCTGGTGTGGTCCAAGACTGGCAGCACCTTGTGGCGCAACCCGGACAGGTTTTCCGACGAACGGGGTGGAGATCTACTTAAAACAGAAGATGCCCGCCTGTTCATGACCGACCTGTGCAATCGCTTGGCACTGGACAGCGACTGCATGCTGCCCGGCTTTGAAGACACCTGGTATTACCTGTGGCGCGAACGGCGCTTGCCGTCCAACGTAGACCCGTTTGACGCAAAAACAGACGACGAACTGGAGCGCACCCGTCTGCGCAAGGTATTTACCCAAGGGCTGACCACCGTGGTGGGCTATGCGCTGCCCTTGCGAAAAAACCCCGCACAAACAGAGCGTTGGGAAACAGGTTCCTGGTTTTTGCGTGATGAACGGCTCTACCTGATGCCGGGAGACTCCCCCATGGGTTTCCGTCTTCCCTTGGACAGCCTGCCCTGGGCCAACAGCAGCGACCGCATCGGGCAACCAGAACGCGACCCCTACGACGAAGCATTTTCTTCAGCGCTCAAGTCCTACGCAAGCACCGCCCTCAAACAGCAGTCAGCACAACAGGGTGAAATTAAAAAAAGGGAAGGCCAGGCGCCAAAACGCAATGAATCGGCCAAAGACACCGTCAGAACCGCCCTGTGCGCTGAGGTGCGCAATGGTTCGCTGTATGTTTTCATGCCGCCACTGACCTATGCAGAAGACTACCTGGCCTTGCTGGCCGCCATTGAAGACAGCGCGGAAAGCCTGAACCTGAAACTGGTACTTGAAGGCTACCCACCGCCACGCGACCCGCGCTTGAAGTTGCTGCAGGTCACGCCCGACCCTGGCGTGGTGGAAGTCAACATTCACCCCAGCGAAAACTGGGCAGAACTGGTGGAACGCACGCAAACCCTGTATGAGGAAGCCCGCCAGACCAAACTGTCCACAGAAAAATTCATGGTGGACGGCAGACACACCGGCACAGGGGGCGGCAACCATTTTGTGCTGGGCGGCGCCACACCGGCAGACAGTCCTTTTTTGCGCAGACCGGACGTACTGGCCAGCCTGATTCGCTACTGGAACAACCACCCCAGCCTGTCCTATCTGTTTTCCGGGCTCTTCATCGGCCCGACCAGTCAGGCGCCCCGCATAGATGAGGCCCGCAATGATCAAGTCCACGAACTGGAAATCGCCTTTGCAGAACTCAAACGCCAGCAGCAATACTTCGGCTCGAACACACAACCCTGGCTGATCGACCGGATATTGCGCAATTTGTTGGTGGATGTGACGGGAAACACCCACCGCAGCGAATTTTGCATTGACAAGCTCTACTCCCCCGATTCCAGCACCGGACGCTTGGGCTTGCTGGAATTGCGTGCCTTTGAAATGCCGCCACATGCGGAAATGAGTCTGGTACAGCAATTGCTGCTGCGCTCACTGGTGTCACATTTCTGGCAACACCCCTACGAACAAAAAATGCAGCGCTGGGGCACGGAGCTGCACGACCGCTTCATGTTGCCCACTTTTGTAAAAATGGATTTCGAAGACGTACTGGCTGACTTAAAAAATGCAGGCATCCCCATGCAAACCGACTGGTTTGCGCCACACTTCGAATTCCGCTTTCCACGCATCGGCGACCTGCAGACCCGGGGCATCGAACTCACCTTGAGAAATGCGCTTGAGCCCTGGCATGTCATGGGCGAAGAAGGTGCAGCTGGCGGCGCAGTGCGTTACGTGGACTCTTCACTGGAACGCCTGGAAACCCATGTTTGCGGCTTCAATGCAGAACGCTACCGCCTTTTATGCAATGGCGAGGAAGTACCGCTTCAATCCACAGGGCGTGTCGGTGAATATGCCGCCGGGGTACGTTACCGGGCATGGCAACCCGCCTCCGGGCTGCATCCCACCATTGGCGTGGATTCCCCCTTGGTGTTTGACTTGCTGGACACCTGGTCCAACCGAAGCCTGGGTGGCTGCCAGTACCATGTAACCCACCCGGGTGGTCGCAACTATGACACATTCCCGATCAACAGCTTCGAGGCTGAAAGTCGCCGGCTGGCCCGTTTCTTCCGCATGGGGCACACAGCAGGTACACTACGCGGCAATACCTTACAGAAATCGTTGGAACATCCCTTTACACTGGATCTAAGACGGTCGGCGTTGCCATAAAGCACAGGAGTCAGTTTGAGCGTAGTACCCACCAACCCACCCTTGGATGCGTATGCACTTGTGGCGTCGCTGTCCGCGGGCGGGTATGAAGACATCTACGACGAAGTCTCGCCCAACGGGCGCCTTAAACCGGTCTACAACGGCTTCATGACCGCATTGGGCAGCCATGCGTCTGCGCAGGAAATGGAAGCCCGGCAACAGGCACTTTCAAAAACCATACTGAACAACGGCATCACCTACAATGTGTACGCCGATGCAAAGTCCGGCCCTTCAAGGCCTTGGTCGCTGGATTTGCTGCCGCTCATCATCACGCCCGAGGAATGGCAAAAAATTTCCGTGGGTGTGGAAGAGCGCGCCCGCCTGCTCAACCTGATGATGGCCGATATTTATGGCGACCAGCGCCTGCTCAAGGAAGGCCTGGTGCCTCCGGCCCTGATTTACGGCGATGCAGGTTATCTCAGGCCCATGAAGGGATACAAACCGCCGCGAGACATCTGGCTGCATTTGCCCGCCCTTGACATGGGGCGCTCTGCAGATGGCCGCTGGTGGGTGGTGAACCACCGCACGCAAGCGCCCTCGGGTCTGGGCTACGTACTGGAAAACCGCCTGACAGTGTCACGGTCGTTTCCCGAAGCATTCCGCTCCTTGAAGGTGCAGCACATCGCCACGTTTTACAAACAGTGGATGGAGTCTGTCCGGCAACTCAG
>JAJTDO010000013.1 GCA_021300475.1 Burkholderiales bacterium
CTGAACCGCTGGTCGTCCCGTTTGATGGTGCATTTGTTCATGACCAACCGATAGGCTGGATTGCCCGAGACAGCAGCAAGCCCGGGCGTGCAGACCACGAACGCTGGGTATTGCAAGCCACTTCAGACTGGTCTTTCAAGCACATCGATTTGTCTGCTGACGAAGCAGGGCGGCAACTCGCCGACGTGTTCTTGTCTGCCTTGGGTTTGTCAGTGGTGCCCGCAAGTTACAGAGCACACAGGTGGCTCTACTCAACGCCATTGAATCCGCTGGATGCCGAGTTTTTGCTTGACCCTGACCTGGGTTTGGCTGCCTGTGGTGACTGGATCAAGGGCGGGCGTGTCGAAAGCGCGTGGCTCAGCGGTTGGGCGCTGGGGCAATCAATTCCCAACTAAAAAGCATTTCCAACGCAAGTCGCTCAGGCTTGCTAAAATACGGCATTGACCTTTTTAAGCACTCGCACATGTCAGGTAGCACTTTCGGGCATCTCTTCACCGTCACCAACTTTGGGGAAAGTCACGGTCCGGCCATTGGTTGCGTCATCGATGGTTGCCCTCCCGGCATGCCTTTGTCGCTTGATGACATTCAACCTTTCCTTGATAAACGCAAACCGGGTACTTCCCGCCATGTGACCCAGCGTCAGGAATCAGACACCGTGGAAATTCTGTCTGGTGTGTTTGAGGGGCTGACAACGGGTGCACCAATTGCATTGTTGATACGCAATGAAGACCAGCGTTCGAAAGACTACGGCAACATCATGGAGACCTTTCGTCCCGGGCACGCCGACTACACCTACTGGCACAAATACGGCATTCGCGATTACCGTGGCGGCGGACGGTCCTCCGCGCGTCTTACTGCGCCCATGGTGGCTGCCGGTGCGGTGGCCAGAAAATGGTTGGCGTTGCAGTTTGGCTGCGTCATTCGTGGCTGCATGACACAGTTGGGTGAAGTTGTAGTGCCTTTCAAGTCTTGGGATGTGGTCAATGACAACCCGTTTTTTGTGCCCAACAATGAGGCTGTTCCAGAGCTTGAAGCCTACATGGATGCACTGCGAAAATCCGGCGACTCCTGTGGCGCGGAACTCAGGGTGACCGCTGAAAATGTACCGGTCGGCCTCGGTGAGCCATTGTTTGACAAGCTGGACGCTGATATCGCCTACGCCATGATGGGCATTAACGCGGTCAAGGGTGTGGAGATCGGTGCTGGCTTTAAATCGGTTTCCCAAAAAGGCAGCGTACACGGCGACGAACTCACGCCCGAAGGTTTCATGAGCAACAACGCCGGCGGCATGCTGGGCGGTATTTCTACAGGTCAGCCAATTGACGTTCGCGTTGCCATCAAACCGACGTCAAGCATCCGGGTTAAAAAGCAGTCCATCGACAAGCAGGGGCATCCCATCACGGTGGAAACGTTCGGTCGCCACGACCCTTGTGTCGGCATTCGGGCCACCCCAATCGCGGAGGCCATGCTGGCGCTGGTTTTAATGGACCATGCATTGCGGCACAGAGCTCAATGCGCTGATGTGCTTGTTGATACACCGATGATTCCAGGACGCGCCCCGGGCGCCGTTTGAGTCGCTAAATGCGCTGGCTGGCTGCACTTTATGCAGCGTACTTTGGCTTTGTCGGGCTGTATTCGCCTTATTTCGGTCCCTACCTGAAATCACTGGGGCATTCGGTTGAGCTGATTGCCTGGGCTCTGGCAATGATGCAGGCCATGCGTTTCTTCGGTCCCCAGTTCTGGGGTTGGTTGGCGGACAGCTCAAAGGAAAGAGTGAAGTGGTTGCGCATGGGCTGCGGACTCGGCGTGGTTTCGGCCAGCGTTTTCTTTCTCAATGACAAAAATCCGATTTGGGTCATTGTATTTGCAGTCTTGCTAAATTCAGTGCTTTCCGGCGTTGTTCCTTTGTCTGATGCTCACGCCATGCAAGTTTGCGGCAAAGACATTGGCATGTATGGGCGTGTGCGCCTGTGGGGTTCTTTGGGTTTTATCCTCAGTGTCATGGGTTTTGGGCAGTGGGGTGTTTCCTTTGGTCTGTCGCATTACCCCTTGTTTGTTGTGGGGGCCTTGCTACTGACGCTGCTGTGCACCTTTTACATGCAGGAACCGGCGGCACAGCACATTGCCGAGCATGAAGAACACCAGGTTACCCATTTCAAAGGTTTGTTGATGGCGCCTGCATTGCGCTGGTTCTGGTGTGCTTCGTTTTGCATGATCGCAGCCCATGGCGCCCTCTACGGTTTTTATTCGCTCTATTTGCAGCACCATGGCTATGGCACCGATGTCATTGGCGCCTTGTGGACAGTCGGTGTGGTTGCAGAAGTGATATTTTTCTGGTTTCAGGGCAGTTGGTTCGGCCGGTTTTCAACCGTGGCCTGGCTGCGTTATGGTGCGCTGGCCTGCATGCTGCGTTTCGCCGTGATTGCCAGCGTTCCTGCATCCTTGCCCATACTTCTGATGGCACAATGTGCCCATGCACTCACGTTCGCTGCGCATCATACGGCATCAATGGCTTGGCTGCGCACCCACTGCGGCCCCGGAATGCTGGCCAGAGGGCAGGCAACCTACACAACCATTGCCTATGGTTTGGGAGGTTTTCTCGGAACCGGGCTTGCGGGTCGCTTGTGGACGGAGGTAGATCCTTCAGCCGCTTTTGTAATGGCGGCCTGTTTTGGTGTGGCAACTTATTTTTGTGTTTTAAAAATGAGGCGGGTGGTGTGATGGGGATGTTCCGAAAAATTAAAAAATCAAAAAACTTCAGTTTTCCGATTAAGTTTTCAGCGGTGTGGCCTATCGCATTTGCAACGCTGTTTTTAGGGGCCTGTCAGGCTGTCAATACAACGGCTGGTGGAGCGGTTGGCATAGACCGCACGCAATATATGGCGGTTTCAAGCCGTCAGGTGGAGCAAAGCTCTGCCAAGTCTTACCAAAAAACCCTGCAAGAAGAAAACAGCAAAGGCAATCTGAATGCTGATGCTGCTCAAGTGAAACGCATTCGCGCCATCGCATCTAGAATCATTCCTCAAACAGGTGTTTTCAGGCCGGATGCTCCGCGCTGGGCATGGGAGGTTAATGTGATTTCCTCCAAAACGGTGAACGCTTGGTGCATGGCAGGTGGGAAGATCGCTTTTTACACCGGATTGCTGGACACTCTAAAGCTAAGCGATGATGAAGTGGCAGCAGTCATGGGACATGAAATTGCCCATGCCTTGCGCGAACACAGCCGAGAGCGTGCTTCCGAGCAAATGATCACTCAGTTGGGTGTTGCCATCGGCGGTGCGGTATTGGGGTTTGGTCAGCTGGGAAATGATGCGTTGTCAAAAGCCGTGGATGTGACTTTGTCCCTGCCACACAGTCGTCAGCATGAAACCGAGGCTGATCGTATCGGTGTTGAGTTGTCCGCCCGCGCGGGTTTCAATCCTGAGGCGGCGGTAACGCTTTGGGAGAAAATGGGGCGTTTGTCCGAATCCAGACCCCCGGAATTGTTGTCCACGCATCCCGCCCCGGAGTCGCGCATTGAGGCTTTAAGGCGCGATGCGACCTTGGTCTACCCGTTTTATCAGGCTGCCAACAAGGCGCGGTGAGTTTTTGCTGCGGTGCGCACAGACGGATAGGCTTCTCTGTGGGTGGCCTGTGGCATAATGTCGGGTTGTTTCCTAACCCTATTTTTATGCCCTGTTGGGCCTGGACATAATGGCAAAAACCCTCTACGACAAGCTTTGGGATGCACACGTTGTTCGCACCGAAGCCGATGGCACCTCGCTGATCTACATCGATCGTCACCTGCTTCACGAGGTCACCAGCCCTCAGGCGTTCGAAGGCTTGAAATTGGCAGGGCGTCCGCTTTGGCGTAACAGCGCCAATCTGGCCGTGGTTGACCACAATGTGCCCACTACGGACCGTTCCGGTGGTATTGCAGACGCCACGTCGCGTTTGCAGGTCGAAACCCTGGATCAAAATGCCGCACAGCACCAACTGACCTACTTTAACCTCACCGACATCCGTCAGGGTATCGTCCACGTCATCGGGCCTGAGCAGGGCGCAACCTTGCCGGGTATGACAGTGGTGTGTGGCGATTCCCACACCTCAACCCACGGCGCGGTTGGGGCCTTGGCGTTTGGCATTGGTACCTCTGAGGTCGAGCACGTCATGGCCACCCAGTGTTTGCTGATGAAAAAGGCAAAAAACATGCTGGTGCGCGTCGAGGGCGTCTTGCCCCCTGATTGCTCAGCCAAAGACATTGTGCTGGCAGTCATTGGTGAGATCGGCACCGCTGGCGGTACTGGCTTTGCAATTGAGTTTGCCGGTCAGGCAATCAGCGACCTGTCCGTAGAAGGTCGCATGACCATCTGCAACATGGCAATTGAGGCGGGTGCCCGCTCCGGCATGGTTGCCGTTGATGACAAGACATTGACCTACTTTGAAGGTCGTCCCTTCAGCCCTGCGGGCGATCAGTGGGAGCAAGCGGTGTCTTACTGGAAAACATTGCACACCGACACCGGTGCTGCTTTCGATGCCACCGTGGTTATTAACGCTGCTGGGCTCAAGCCCCAAGTGACTTGGGGGACTTCGCCGGAAATGGTGGCTTCAGTGTTCGACAAAGTGCCGGATCCATCCCTGGAGTCTGATCCGGTTCGTCGCGAAGGCTGGGAACGTGCACTTAAATACATGGGTTTGAAGGCCAATACGCCCATCAATGAAATTCCTGTCGATAAAGTGTTCATCGGTTCCTGCACCAATTCGCGCATTGAAGATTTGCGCATGGCTGCGGCTGTGGTCAAGGGTCGTCAAAAAGCGGCGAGCGTCAAGTTGGCGATGGTTGTTCCTGGCTCCGGCTTGGTGAAGGCTCAGGCGGAGGCTGAAGGCCTTGATAAAATTTTTCTGGCGGCAGGTTTCGAATGGCGAGAGCCAGGCTGCTCCATGTGTCTGGCCATGAATGCAGACCGGCTTGAGCCGGGTGAGCGGTGTGCTTCAACCAGCAACCGCAATTTCGAGGGTCGTCAGGGGGCGGGTGGTCGTACGCATCTGGTCAGTCCAGCCATGGCGGCTGCAGCTGGAGTTGCAGGTCACTTTACCGATTTGTCTTCGTTTGTTTGATCAATGGGAGATCTTCATGGAAAAGAGCGTTAAAAAAGTGGTGTGTCGTGTTCTGGGCTTGTTGTCTGCGGGCGTGTTGCTGTTGGGTCTAGGTGCATGCAACACCATGGAAGGCTTGGGCAAGGACATTAAAAAGGCTGGTCAAAGCATAGAAGGCGCAGCCAAGTGAATCTGGCTGTTTTTGCAAAAACCCTGAGCAATGAAATGAATTATGGAAAAGTTTAATCAACACACCGGTGTTGTGGTTCCCCTTGACAGGGCCAATGTCGATACCGATGCCATCATTCCCAAACAGTTTTTAAAGTCCATTAAGCGCACGGGTTTTGGCGAAAATCTGTTTGATGAATGGCGCTACCTTGACCAAGGCGAGCCCGGTGTTGATTGTAGTCAGCGCCCCTTGAACGAGGCCTTCGTCCTCAACTTTCCTCGCTATCAGGGTGCATCCATTTTGCTGGCCCGTAAAAACTTCGGTTGTGGCTCTAGTCGCGAACACGCACCTTGGGCGCTTCAGCAATATGGTTTCAAAGCCGTGATTGCACCGAGTTTTGCTGATATTTTTTTCAATAATTGCTTTAAGAATGGCCTGTTACCCATTGTATTTCCAGAGGAAACAGTGGAAGCCCTGTTTCAATATGTGCATGAGGAAGAGGGCGCCACATTGTCCATTGATTTGTCTGCGCAGACTGTCACCGCCACGAAGGCTACTGGTGCGGCTATCAACGCAGCTTTCTCCGTGGATGCATTCCGCAAGCATTGCCTGATCAACGGTTTTGATGACATAGGCTTGACTTTGCAGCACGCCGCTGAAATCAAGGCCTTCGAGGCAAACCGTCTAAGTGCGCAACCCTGGCTTGCCAAAACTATCTGACGACAGAATTCTGGATTCAAACATGACTTATAAAATTGCAGTATTGCCCGGCGACGGTATCGGCCCGGAAATCACGGAGCAAGCCGTCAAGGTGCTCAAGGCGCTTGAAAAAGACGGCTTGTCTGTTGAGTTGGAATATGCAGCGGTGGGGGGCGCCGGTTACCGTGAGCAAGGTCACCCCTTGCCACCGGAGACCCTTGAGGTTTGCAAGCGTTCACAGGCTGTTTTGTTTGGTGCCGTTGGCGACTTTTCCCTTGATTCCTTGCCCCGCCATCTGCGACCTGAGCAGGCTATTTTGGGTTTGCGCAAAGAATTGAATCTGTTTGCCAATTTCAGACCTGCCTTGGTCTATGAAGAGTTGGCTGATGCGTCTTCCTTGAAACCGGAGGTCATTGCCGGCCTGGATATTCTGATCATTCGCGAACTGACTGGTGACATCTACTTCGGCAAACCCAGAGGCATTCATATCGTGGAAGAAGGCCCTTTCAAAGGCCAGCGTGAAGGCTACGACACCATGCGCTATGCAGAGTCTGAAATCAGCCGGATCGGGCATGTTGCATTTCAAGCCGCCCGCAAGCGCAACCGCCGGTTGTGCAGCGTCGACAAGGCCAATGTGCTTGAGACCACGCAGTTGTGGCGCGATGTCATGATCGAGTTGGGACGCGAGTATCCGGATGTAGAGTTGTCCCATATGTATGTGGACAACTGTGCAATGCAGTTGTTAAAAAATCCAAAACAATTTGACGTGGTGGTGACAGGCAACATGTTCGGCGATATTTTGTCGGATGAAGCCTCCATGCTCACGGGTTCCATCGGCATGCTGCCGTCTGCTTCTCTAAATGAGCATGGTTTCGGGCTCTACGAACCGATTCATGGTTCAGCGCCAGATATCGCAGGCAAAGATTTGGCCAATCCGTTGGCCACAATTTTGTCGGCAGCCATGATGTTGCGTTACACCTTTGGACAGGAAGCGCATGCCACCCGAATTGAGCGGGCGGTAAAACACGTGTTGGCCAATGGTCCACGTACGCCCGATCTGTGGGTGGAGGGCAAGGCGAAAGTGGGTACTCAAGCCATGGGCGATGCAGTTGTACAAGCGTTGGCCGCGGTTTAACGAATAAAAAACGGGATTGAAAGGATTTCAAGATGAAACGGGTTGGTTTGGTTGGCTGGCGTGGAATGGTGGGTTCGGTTTTGATGCAGCGCATGCAGGCGGAACAGGATTTTTCTCTGATCGAGCCCGTATTTTTCTCGACATCAAATGCGGGTGGATCTGCACCTTCGTTTGCCCTTAATGCAGGCAAACTTGAAAATGCCTTCGATCTCGAAGCACTTAAAACCACAGACATCATCATTACCTGCCAAGGTGGCGATTACACCTCCGAGGTATTCCCGAAATTGCGCGCCGCCGGTTGGAACGGCTACTGGATTGATGCCGCTTCAACGCTGCGCATGAAAGACGATGCCATCATCATCCTTGACCCAGTCAACATGGATGTCATCAAACAGGGCTTGTCCTCCGGCATTCGCACTTACGTGGGTGGCAATTGCACCGTGTCCCTGATGTTGCTGGCTTTGGGTGGACTGTTTCAAAACAACCTTGTTGAGTGGATGACCGCAATGACCTATCAGGCTGCATCTGGGGCCGGTGCGCAAAATATGCGGGAACTGATTGCCCAGATGGGTGCAGTTCATGCCAGCGTCAAGCCCCTGCTCGACAACCCTGCCTCTGCAATTCTTGAAATTGATCGCACCGTGGCGCAAACCTTGCGCTCCGATGCTTACCCGACTGAACATTTCGGCGTACCTTTGGGCGGCAGCCTGATTCCCTGGATTGACAAAGACCTCGGCAACGGCATGTCCAAGGAAGAGTGGAAGGGCGGAGCAGAGGCGAACAAGATACTGGGCAAGCCCGCCATGGGCACGCCCGGTTGCGTGCCTGTTGATGGCCTGTGCGTGCGCATCGGTGCAATGCGCTGTCATTCGCAGGCGCTGACAATCAAGCTGCGCAAAGATGTTCCCATGGATGAAATCAATGACATGTTGGCAAAAGCCAATGACTGGGTCCGGGTCATTCCAAACGAGCGCGATGTCACCATACGTGAACTGACTCCTGCTGCGGTCACTGGCAATTTGCACATCCCAGTGGGGCGCATGCGCAAGCTTGCCATGGGTGGCGAGTACATGAGTGCCTTCACAGTGGGCGATCAACTGTTGTGGGGGGCGGCTGAACCCCTGCGTCGCATGCTCAGAATCGTGCTGGACCATTGATTGTATTGTTTCACTGACGTTGCGGTTGCGTGGCGTCGTTGATTTTTGCGGGTTAAGACAGGAGTTTTGATTGAGACGATTTACGAAGCGTGGTTTACCGCTGGCGATTGCTGCCCTTTTATCGGGGTGGGGCGCAGGTGTTTTTGCCGCATCGCTCGGGCCTGTTCAGGTTCTGTCTTCACCCGGTCAGCCCTTGGTGGCAGAAATTGAAATCGACAACATTTCTGCTGATGAAGCATCCACCTTGCAAGTCAAACTGGCCGACTCGGAAAGCTTTAAAAAAGCCCAGCTTGAGCCTTCTCCGCTACTGACACGCTTGAGATTCGAGTTGGTCAAAGGCCTAACGCCTGAAAAAGCAATCGTACGCATGACGAGCGCAGAGGCAGTGCCCGCTCGCTATCTGGACACTTTGCTGGAAATTTCATGGGCTGGCGGAAGGCTGGTGCGTGAATACACCTTGGTCATGGACAAGCGGGTCAATGAATCGCCCACGCTGCCATCTCCCACCGTTTCAAGTGCCACTGCGAGCTCGCCAGAGTTGGCGCCAAATGCTGCGCCCATCGATTCAAAAGCCAGTACTGTTGCTGTGAAAGCCAAGCAGGCCGATGAGTCAGGCGGGGTGCGACGGGTTCAACGGGGCGATACGCTCGGTGAGATTGCAAAACAGGTTACTCCTGCCGCCGGTGCCGTGAACTCAACAATGGCGGCCATTTACATGGCCAACAAGGCTGCCTTTATTGGTGGCAGCATTCATAAAATCCGCGAGGGCGCTCAACTTACCCTGCCAGACCGTGAAACCATTCTCGCGCGCAACTCCAAACAGGCATTGAAAGTACTGGCAGAGTTTGATGATCGCGCGGAGCCGTATTTTCAACGGATGGCAGCGGCACCTTTGCCAAGTCGCGCCAAAGCGGCAGAGGCAGACGCCTCATCAGGCGTCATTGGCAAGGTCAAGGAAGAAAAAGCACCTTTAGCGGATGAAGACAAGCTGAAAGTCAGCCGCTCCAAAAAGGACGGCGCAGCGGGCGAAGCTGCGGCTGGCAATGCGCTCGCAGAAGAACTGGTGATCAAGGACAAGGCGATCAAGGAAGCGAACGATCGCATCGCTGCTCTGGAAAAAAACATTGCAGATTTGCAACGTTTAATGGAGTTGAAGGCGGCCGGTACGCCTGCGGTGGCTGATGCGACCAAGGTTGAGGGTCCCGCCAAGGTGGCTGATGCTGCAAAAGATGCAACAACTCTGCCCGTGGATCCGTCCAAAGAAGGCGAAGCCAAGGTCGACGGAGAACAGAAATCCGCAGAGGTTTCCAATGAAACCGCTTTAAAACCCGAGGCTGAGGTCAAGGAAGAAGGCAAAAAAGACGGTGAGCATGAAGAGTCCGATGAGGAATCCGATGACCACAAAAAGTCGAAGCCCTGGTATAAAAATGGCTTGTTGTTGGGTGGCTTGGGTGGCGCGCTAGCAATTGGCGGTGGTGGTGCCGGATTTTTCTTCCTGAAGCGTCGCAAGCAGAAGCTGGCTGATGCAGAGAATCATGCAGAAGCGCCAAGCCATCAAGCGCCGCATTCAGAAAACGATGACCTGCTCAATACAGGTGCCGGTTTCGACGATAATCTGGCCGCTGCAACTGCCTCCGCAGAAGAGGCCGGTGCTGAGCCTGAGCTTGAGACTCCGGAAACGGCGCTTCAAGATGAGCCGTTGCTTGAATCGCAGCCGGCAGAATCTGAAATGGATCTCAACTTTGAGACCAACACTGCCGTCGGGGAATCCCTCTTGCCACCAGAGCTTGAGGCAGGAGATGCACCTCAGCCTGCACAGCCAAACGCCGAGTTTTTGGAAGAGCTTGACGACTTCGCAGCGCAAGCAGGAAAAGCCAGCGATGCGCTTGAGCAACTCAAGCAGGCCGGTCCATCGGAAAGCCTTTCCGCGCTGGACGATGATTTCGATGGATCGCCCGCTTCGCGGGTCGATGCAGCATTCGATGCAGTTGCCGGTGAAAAAATCGACGACGCGCTGGGCAAGATTGATCTTGATCTGCCTTCAGATCTCGGGGCTTTGCCGAATGATCCTTTCGGTGAGGAGCCCGCTTCAGCGTCTGGCGCAGAGAGTGACTTTGCTGCCGCCATGAACTCTGCTCAAATGCCGGCGCAACGTGAAGACCTTGCCGCCTGGCAGGAAATGGAAACCAAGCTTGACCTGGCCGCGGCCTACATCGAGATCGGTGATTCAGACAGCTCCAAAGAATTGCTTTCAGAGGTCATGAAGGGGGGCGATGCAGCACAGATCGCCAAGGCCAAAGACTTGATGAGTCGTGCGGATTAAGCGTGCCGCGTATCGCATTAGGGCTTGCTTACGATGGCTCAGCTTTCGAGGGGTGGCAAACCCAGCCTCATGGTCATACAGTTCAGGATGTGCTTGAAAAAGCACTCGCTGAAATTGCCTGTGGTCCTGTAAAAACCGTGTGTGCCGGTCGCACGGATGCCGGTGTGCACGCAACAGGGCAGGTCGCGCACTTCGATGTACAAGCCGACCGACCTCTGCAAGCCTGGGTAAGAGGGTGCAACACCTTGTTGCCCTCAGCTTGTGCTGTTCAGTGGGCAAAGCCGGTTTCTGAAGATTTTAATGCGCGTTTCAGTGCGAGCTATCGCCAATACCATTACTGGGTTTATTGTGCGCCCAACAGGCACCCTTTGGTGAGAACCGCTGCCTGGGTGTTTCAGCCTTTGAATTTGGAAAAAATGCGAGCTGCGATGCCCGCAATGCTGGGTCAGCACGATTTCTCCGCGTTCAGGGCCGCCCAATGCCAAGCCAATACACCCATACGCACTCTGCAGGCTTTTGATCTGCAAGCGCACGGGCCTTATTTGAAAATCACGTTGCAGGCCAATGCATTTTTGCACCACATGGCCAGGAACCTCATGGGCAGTCTCTTGGAAATTGGTTTGGGCAATCAGCCGCCAGAGTGGCTTTATGAAATCTTGCAGGGAAAAGACAGGCGCAAGGCAGCCAAAACCGCTCCCGCTTGCGGGCTCACCCTAAGGCAGGTGGGTTATGATAATGCCTTCGGTTTGCCATTGGCAGACAACAGCGCTTTTGCTCCCATGCCCGTTTTGTAATGCCCAACGTTGGAAGAGTGATTTCTTATGGTTGATGCGCCAGCTTTCGTTCAATTGCGAACCCGCATCAAATTGTGCGGTTTAAAGTCCCTTGAAGACGTGAATCTTGCCGTCATGTTGGGTGCAGACGCCTTGGGTTTCGTGTTTTACGATAAAAGCCCCAGAGCCGTTACCCCCTTGCAAGCGGCGCTATGGCTAAAAACAGTTGCACCTTGGGTGACCCCTGTGGGCTTGTTTGTGAACCCCGGGGAACAATGCGTGGAAAATTGTCTCAAAGCTATACCGAACCTCACCTTGCAGTTTCACGCCGATGAGACAAACGAATTTTGCCGGCAGTTCGGGGCACCTTTCTTCAAGGCGGCGAGAATGCAGTCAGGGTTGGATTTAAACGCGTTTTGTAATGATTTTCCAGACGCAAGCGCTATTTTGGTGGATGCATTTGTAGAGGGTTATGGCGGTGGCGGACATGCATTTGACTGGACGTTGCTGCCCGATACAGCCAAGTTTGCCAAACCTCTGATTCTTTCGGGTGGGCTGAATCCTGACAATGTAGGGTTGGCCATTTCAAAAGTACGACCCTATGCAGTGGATGTGTCCAGTGGTATTGAAGTGTCGCGTGGGGAGAAATCTCCCGCGAAAATGCAGGCCTTTTGCAAAGCTGTGGTTTCAGCTGACAGGAATTTGAATGAACAAGCCTTATGATTTACCAGACCCTTCGGGGCATTTCGGCCCTTACGGTGGCGCTTTCGTTTCTGAAACCTTGGTGCACGCACTTGATGAGTTAAAGGCTGCGTATGCACGGTACCGTGTTGATCCCGAATTCATCGCAGAGTTTCAGGATGAATTGAAGCATTTTGTAGGGCGTCCCAGCCCGGTCTACCATGCAAAACGCTGGTCACAGCGCATGGGCGGAGCACAGATCTACTTCAAGCGGGAAGATCTGAATCACACGGGTGCCCACAAGGTGAATAACTGCATCGGTCAGGCCTTGCTTGCCCGCCGCATGGGCAAGCCCCGTGTCATTGCAGAAACCGGTGCCGGTCAGCATGGTGTGGCCACCGCAACAGTTGCCGCCCGTTATGGCATGGAATGCATTGTTTATATGGGCCAGGAAGACGTTGCCAGACAAGCGCAAAACGTCTTCAGAATGAAATTGCTCGGCGCAACCGTAGTGCCCGTGACCAGCGGTTCAAAAACCCTGAAAGATGCCTTGAACGAGGCCATGCGCGACTGGGTCACCAACGTTGAAAATACCTTCTACATTATTGGCACCGTGGCCGGTCCCCACCCTTATCCCATGCTTGTTCGTGATTTTCAAAGCGTCATCGGACAGGAATGCATAGAGCAAATGCCGGGCAGAGCGGGGCGACAACCCGATTTCGTGGTGGCTTGCGTGGGGGGCGGATCCAATGCCATGGGCATTTTCCATCCTTACATCAACCATGAAAATGTTCGTTTGGTCGGCGTGGAAGCCGCGGGCGAGGGCATGGAAACCGGTCGTCATGCTGCGTCACTGGCTGCAGGCAGTCCGGGTGTGTTGCACGGTAACCGCACCTATCTCCTGCAAAGCGAAGATGGTCAGATTATTGAAACGCATTCGGTTTCGGCCGGTTTGGACTATCCGGGCGTAGGGCCTGAACATGCTTGGCTCAAAGACAGTGGTCGTGCGCAATACGTTGGTATCACTGACGCTGAGGCACTGCAGGCTTTTCACGATTGCTGCCGCATTGAGGGCATTATTCCAGCACTGGAAAGCAGCCATGCCTTGGCTTACGCAGCCAAGTTGGCGGCCACCTTGCCATCAGACCAAATTATTCTGGTGAACTTGTCCGGGCGTGGCGATAAAGACATGCACACGGTGGCGCGTCAGTCCGGCGCAGATTTTTATTGTCACCCAGACTGCCGCACGGGCGCACAAAAAGCCTGTGGCGCTTAAAGCTCCACGGCAAACAAAGAGTTGATGAATATGTCCAGAATCAAGCAGTGTTTTGAAAAATTGAAATCGGAAGGTCGCAAGGGTTTGATTCCCTTCGTCACGGCCGGCGATCCCAGCCCGGAAAATACAGTGGAAGTGATGCACGCATTGGCGCTTGCCGGCGCTGATGTCATTGAATTGGGTGTGCCGTTTTCTGATCCCATGGCCGATGGCCCTGTAATTCAGCGCTCAAGCGAAAGGGCTTTGGCCAAGGGTGTGGGTTCCTTAAAAGTACTGGAGTTTGTAAGGCAGTTCCGGGAAACCAACCAGATTACGCCGGTTGTGCTGATGGGGTATGCCAATCCGATAGAGCGCATGGGCGAAAAATTGTTTGTGGAGCGGGCAAAAGCTGCCGGTGTAGACGGAGTTCTGGTGGTGGATTACCCGCCCGAGGAAGCCACTGAATTCGCGGCACTGCTCAAGGCATCGCAGCTTGACCCAATTTTTCTGCTGGCGCCCACTTCAACAGAAGCCCGCATTGAAAAGGTGGCCAAGGCCGCCAGTGGCTACATTTATTATGTTTCCTTGCTCGGCGTTACCGGGGCTGCAAACCTGGATTCCAAGGCGGTGGGTTCTCAGATTCCGATCATCAGACAGCATTCGGATCTGCCTGTGGGTGTCGGCTTTGGTATTCGCGATGCGGAGTCTGCCTGTGCAGTGGCGGATTCAGCGGATGCGGTTGTTATTGGTTCGGCCTTGATCAAGGCGCTGGAGTCTGAAAGTCCGGAACGCGCCCCTGCGGTGGTGACAGCCTTTTTAGCGCCTATCCGGGCAGCGTTGGATCAACAGTTTTCACATAAAAAATAAAATTTACAAGTATTTGAATCTCAGGGACGTGCTCTTATGAATTGGATTGAGAATTTATTGCCGCCGCGCATGTCGCGGGCACCAGGAGAGGCGCCTAAAAAGTCGGTGCCTGAAGGTTTGTGGGTTAAGTGCCCAGGTTGCGATGCGGTTTTATACAACACCGATTTACTAAAAAACTCATCTGTTTGCCCCAACTGTTCGCACCACATGCGAATTGATGCACGTACGCGCCTTGATCTGCTTTTAGACGCCGATGAACGCTTTGAGTTGGGTCAGGAAATTGAACCTGTGGACAGTCTGGATTTTGTCGACAGTCGGCCTTACAAAGAGCGGATTCGTCAGGCCGTTGAAGAGACTGGCGAAACAGACGCATTGATTGTCATGGGCGGCTGCATACATGAGCAACCCGTAATCGTGGCCTGCTTTGAATTTGAATTCATGGGTGGGTCCATGGGGTCTGTGGTCGGTGAGCGTTTTTGCCGCGCCGTTCAGGTTGCCATTGATCAAAACGTGCCTTTCATCAGCATTGCTGCATCGGGCGGCGCCAGAATGCAGGAGGGGCTGAGTTCCCTGATGCAGATGGCCAAGACATCCGCCATGATCGCCAAACTCGGCCAAGCCCGCTTGCCCTATGTTTCCGTGCTTACAGATCCGACCATGGGTGGCGTGTCCGCAAGTTTTGCGTTTTTGGGCGACATCGTGATTGGTGAGCCCAAGGCCCTGATTGGTTTTGCAGGTCCGCGTGTTATTGAGCAGACCGTCCGCGAAGTATTACCCGACGGCTTTCAGCGTTCCGAGTTTCTGATGCAAAAAGGGGCGCTCGACATGATTGTGGATCGCCGTAACATGAGATCTACACTGGGCCGTTTGCTTGCCATGTTGCTCAGACAACCTTCTCCGGCAGCCAATACATGACCGCGCTTCCTGTGCCGGGTACAGACGCCTCTCTGGATGAATGGCTGTCCTACGTAGAAAGCATTCACGCCAAACCAATCGACATGGGGCTGGAACGGGTGCGGGCTGTGGCGTTGAAAATGGGCTGGAATCTGTCTTCCTACCTGCTGGACAACGCAGGCGAGGGTTTCGACGGCACAGCGGTTTTTAATGCGAACGAACCGGTTGTCATTACGGTTGGCGGTACCAACGGCAAAGGGTCGACCTGCGCGATGCTTGAGAGCATTTTGTTGCAAAGCGGTTACAAGGTGGGCATGTACACCTCCCCGCACCTGCTAAATTTTACGGAGCGTGCCCGCATTAACGGCGAAGTGGTTCAAGACGCTGAAATGGTGGCAGCTTTGCAAAAAGTAGAGCTTGAGCGTGGACAAACCAGCCTGAGCTATTTTGAATTCACCACGCTGGCCATACTGCATTTGTTTTTTACCAAGCAGCTCGATGTTCTGGTGCTGGAGGTGGGTCTGGGCGGTCGTCTGGATGCAGTTAATATTATTAATGCGGATTGCGCCGTTGTGACCAGTGTCGACATTGACCATGCTGAGTATCTGGGCCCCACACGCGAACACATCGGGCGTGAGAAAGCCGGTATTTTCAGGGCAGGTCGTCCTGCTATCGTCAGTGATCCCCAACCACCAGCCTCGTTAATCGAAGTGGCCACAGCGCTACAGTCCGATGTCTGGTTGTTCGGACGAGACTTCAATTATCAAGGAGACCGTCAGCAGTGGGGTTACGCAGGCAGGGCTGTGCGCCGTGGTGCAATTGCCTACCCCGCATTGAGAGGCGCCAATCAGTTGTTGAACGCCTCCGCTGTATTGGCGGCTTTTGAGTCCCTGAGGGGGCGTTTGGCAATTCCTGCACAGTCTGTGCGTCAGGGTTTTGCGCTGGTGGACTTGCCCGGTCGTTTCCAGGTGCTTCCAGGATTGCCCGCCATTGTGCTGGATGTGGCGCACAACCCCCACGCGGCTGCGCATTTGCGTTCCAATCTGGATGGTATGGGTTTTCACCCTTTCACCCACGCCGTGTTCGGTATGTTGGCCGATAAAGATGTTGAGGCTGTCATTCATCACCTCAAAGACAAGGTGGACCACTGGCATCTGGTTTCGACAACCGGTGCCCGGGGCCTTTCAGCAAGCGAGTTGTTGGAAAAGCTGCGCAGTCAGGGCGTTCAGGGTGAAGCATTTGACTGGGCTGGAAACGCAAAAGCCCGCCGGCAGGGTGGAATTGCGAAGCAGGCACCTGAAAAAACCGTTCAAATTTATGATGAGATCGCGCAAGCATTCAATGTTGCGAAAGAAGGGGCTGATCAGAATGATAGAATCGTGGTCTTCGGCTCTTTCCTGACTGTCGCCGCAGTCATGAAAGCTCGTCAAAAGGTCAAATAGGGCGCTATAGGCGTACTTTCCATGGGGTTGAAATCAGTTTTGGGGGCTTCCAAAGAAGCGACATCAAAGAAAAGCGCACCGCGCAATGAGTCGTCTCGTCCAGAGCCCGTTGATGAACAGAAGCTCAAGGCGAGGCGTCGCCTGATTGGTTCTGTGGCCTTGCTGCTGATCGCCATTATTGTGCTGCCAATTGTTCTCGAAGACGAGCCCAAACCGGTGCCGGAAGACATTCAACTGCGCATTCCTTCAAAAGATGCGGCAATCGACTTGAACAAAGCCAGTGCGCCGGTGCTGCCGCCCACTGAAAGTGCAAGCGCGCAGCCAGCAGTGAAATCTGAAGCTGCGGCACCCAAGCCCACGCCACCCGTGGCCAAGCCGGAGGCGCCTGTTGCAAAGCCGGACGTTCCTGTTCTGAAAACAGAACCGGCCAAGCCGGAAGCGGTACGCAAGCCTGAGCCCGTTCAGAAACCGGAGCCGGTCAAGGTTGTGCCCAAAGAAGTCATCAAAGAGGTACCGAAGGACTCCCACAAAGATGCGGTCAAAGAGCCTGTGAAGGAAACCCACAAGCCGGCCAGCAAATTGCCGGTGGTGCCTGCGGATGACCCTATCGCAGGTTTTGCAAATAAGCCAGCATCCCCTGCAGTCGCCAAGTCTGATGTGCCCGTTGCTCGTTCCAACCATTGGGTTCAGATCGGTGCATTTTCCAACGAATCGAAGGCCCGAGAAATCGCCAGTCAGATCCGCGGAAAAGGTTTCCCTGCTGTTACGGAAGTCATCAGAAACCCCTCCGGAGAGCTTTACCGGGTCAGGGTTGGCCCGTTGGAAACCAAAGAATCGGCTAACAAGGCCAAAGACAATTTGTCAAAATCCGGTTTTGAAGGTGCCTTGATTCAATGACCGAATTTGATTATGTGGTGCTGGCAATTCTTGCATTGTCCATCGCCATTTCGATTTTGCGGGGTTTGGTCAGAGAGGTTTTGTCTTTGCTCAATTGGGCCGCGGCGTTTTATGTCGCCAATCGCTACTCCGAAGAAGTTGCCCTGCAATTGGCTTGGGCAGAGCAGTTGTCTGCACCGATGAAAGCCCTGGTGGGTTGCGGCGTGGTGTTTGTTTTGTCGATGTTGCTGGGTTCGGTGTTTATTGCCCTTATTACGCGTTTGGTCTCAGCGGCCGGTCTTAGTTTTGCTGATCGGGGCCTGGGCGTTGTGTTTGGCGCCCTCAGGGGGGGGCTGATCGTCGTAATGCTGGTGATCGCCGCAGGGCTAACATCATTGCCTGAAAAAGAATTTTGGCGGGAGGCTGTCTTGTCGGGTTATGCCGAAGACGCTGTTCGTCTGCTTAAACCGCACTTGCCGCCTAGCGTGGTCAAGTGGGTGAAATATTAGGAGAAGGTATGTGTGGAGTTGTCGGGGCTGCGACCCGTTCGCCGGTTAATCAATTGTTGTATGACAGCCTGTTGCTGCTGCAGCACCGTGGACAGGACGCTGCCGGTATAGCCACAGAAAGCATCAAGACATTCAATATGTTCAAGGGCAGCGGTTTGGTGCGCGATGTGTTCAGAACCAGAAACATGCGGTCTTTGCCCGGTAACTTCGGCCTGGGGCATGTTCGTTATCCGACAGCAGGCTCAGCGAACAACTCTGAAGAGGCGCAGCCTTTTTATGTCAATGCGCCTTTTGGCATGATGTTGGCCCACAACGGCAACCTGACCAATGCTGAGCGCTTGAAGGCTGAGATGTTCCGTAACGACCGCCGGCACATCAATACCAATTCTGACTCCGAAGTGTTGCTCAACGTTCTCGCTCATGAATTGCAATCCATTTCAACGAGTTACACAGTTGATCCGGTAACGCTGTTTCGCGCAGTGGCGGCAGTTCACCACCGGGCACGGGGCGCGTATGCCTGCGTCACCATGATTGCAGGCGTGGGTTTGCTGGCTTTCAGGGATCCTTTCGGTATTCGTCCTCTGGTGCTCGGCTCCTGTGAAACCGAAGCCGGTACCGAATACATGTTCGCCTCTGAAAACGTGGCGCTTGAAGGCATGGGATTCAAATTCGTACGTGATGTGGCTCCGGGCGAAGCAATTTTTATCGACCAGGATTTCAACCTGTTCAGCCAGCAATGCGCTGAAAACCCTGTGCTCACCCCCTGTATTTTTGAATACGTTTATTTGGCGAGACCCGATTCCATCATGGATGGTGTGTCAGTGTATGAAGCCCGCGTAAAAATGGGCGAGTTTTTGGCCGACAAAGTCCGCAGAGAACTTTCTGCCGGTGACATTGACGTGGTCATGCCCATTCCGGATTCCTCACGACCCGCCGCCATGGAATTGGCGCACCGGTTGAACCTGAGCTACCGTGAGGGGTTCATTAAAAACCGCTACATTGGCAGAACCTTCATCATGCCGGGGCAGTCCACACGTCGGAAAAGTGTTCGCCAAAAGCTCAACCCGATTGGGGTTGAATTCAAGGGCAAAAGCATACTGATCGTCGATGACTCCATTGTTCGCGGAACCACCAGCCGGGAAATTGTGCAAATGGCCCGTGAGTCTGGTGCGCGCAAGGTCACGTTCGCCTCGGCCGCTCCTCCGGTTCGGTTCCCCAATGTCTACGGGATTGACATGCCAAGCCGCAACGAACTGATTGCAAGCAACCGAACCGATGAACAGATCGCTGCAGAAATCGGCTGTGATGCACTGGTGTATCAGGACATTGCAGATATGAAGCGTGCCGTGATGGAAGTCAATCCAAGGCTCACCAAGTTTGATGCGTCCTGTTTTGATGGTCACTACGTCACGGGCGATGTAACGAGCGAATATCTCGACCGAATCGAATGGGCACGCGAACATCCTGCCGTTTCAACAGGTGGGGGCACGCAATTGAATTTAGGTTATTCCTCCAATCAGTAAGCCCTTTGTAGGGTTAGATCGTTAAGCTTTGCGGCGCTGCAAATTGCCCCGAATCAGCGGGGCGGCAGGATTCCAACAACAACAACGGATTTTTTTATGGCTCTGATCGTTCATAAGTACGGCGGCACCTCAATGGGGTCGACCGATCGCATCAAGAATGTTGCACGCCGGGTCGCAAAATGGCATGCGGCAGGTCACCAGATGGTGGTGGTTCCCTCCGCCATGTCGGGAGAAACCAACCGCCTTATTGCATTGGCAAAAGAGATTCAGGCCCAACCTGATCCACGTGAACTCGACGCAATTGCGTGCACGGGTGAGCAAGTGTCTGTGGGCCTTCTGGCCATGGCTTTGAAAGCGCTTGGTCTGGATGCCGTCAGCTATGCAGGTTGGCAAGTACCCATACGCACTGACAGCGCTTTTACAAAAGCGCGCATTGAATCCATAGACGATGTGCGCGTTAGGGCAGACCTGGATGCAGGCCGTGTCGTCATCATCACCGGTTTTCAAGGCATGGACCCCAATGGCAACGTCACAACCCTGGGCAGAGGCGGTTCAGACACCTCCGCTGTGGCGGTGGCAGCGGCCATGAAGGCCCAGGAATGCCTGATCTACACGGACGTGGATGGTGTCTACACCACCGACCCCCGCATTGTTGAAGATGCCCGTCGCTTGAAGGTGGTGTCTTTTGAAGAAATGCTGGAAATGGCGTCGCTGGGCTCTAAAGTCCTGCAGATCCGTTCGGTTGAGTTTGCGGGCAAGTACCGTGTGCCCACCCGCGTGTTGTCCAGTTTGACTGACCCAATGATTTCGCTCGATGAAGAAATGATCTCGGGCACTTTGATTACTTTTGAGGAAGATGAAAACATGGAACAAGCCGTTGTTTCCGGTATCGCTTTCAATCGCGATGAAGCCAAAGTCACCGTTCGCGGTGTGCCAGACCGCCCCGGTATTGCCTACAGTATTCTGGGAAAAATTGCCGATGCCAATATCGATGTCGACATGATTATTCAAAATCAGGGTTCAGACGGCACCACAGATTTTTCATTCACAGTGCACCGCAACGAGCTGCAAAAAACGCTCGACGTATTGAATACCCAAGTCAAACCGGCTGTGAACGCCCGCGAAGTCACTGGTGATGCCAATGTTTGCAAGGTCTCCATTGTGGGTATTGGCATGCGTTCGCATGTGGGTATTGCCAGCCAGATGTTCAAAACACTGTCAGAAGAGGGCATCAATATTCAAATGATTTCCACGTCTGAAATTAAAGTGTCAGTCATTATTGAAGACAAATACATGGAACTGGCTGTTCGTGCTTTGCACCGCGCATTCGGTTTGGAAAAAGCCGCCTGATTTCATTTGGCGTGCTTTAGATGATGTCGGTGCGGTGAGTTTCACAATGCTTTAAACCAGGAGACGGTTTTGAAAAATAAAAAGTATGACCTCGTTGTATTTGGCGCCACCAGTTTTGTCGGTCAGATTCTGTCTGGCTATTTGTGGCAACGCCATGGCCTGAAAGGTGAATTGTCCTGGGCCATGGCTGGTCGCTCCAAGTCCAAACTTGAAGAAGTCAGGGGCAACCTGGGTTCAGGTTCCAGCCAATTGAATTTGATTGTTGCAGACGCAAGCGATCAAGCGGCCTTGCGCGACCTCTGCGCGCAAACAAAGGTTGTGGTTTCTACAGTCGGGCCCTATGCCTTGTACGGTTCTGATCTGGTGGGTCTGTGCGCTGAAATGGGCGTTGATTATTGCGATCTCACCGGTGAAATCCAGTGGATAGACCGCATGATTCAAGCGCATGAGGCCACAGCCAAAGCCAGCGGTGCCCGAATTGTGCATTGCTGCGGATTCGATTCGATTCCTTCGGACATGGGCAACTATTTCCTGCAGCGCGAATCACTGGCGCGGTTCAAACAGCCGTGCAACGAAGTCAAAATGCGGGTTCGTCGCATGAAGGGCGAGTTTTCCGGCGGTACGGTGGCCAGCATGATGAACGTGACCAAAGAATTGTCAGCCAACCCGAGTTTGGCAAAAAAACTGGGCAATCCCTACCTGATTTCTCCGGAAAACACCGGTACTCGCCAACCTTCAGTAAAAATTCCCCAGTATGACAAGCAGGCAAAGTCATGGGTTGCGCCTTTTATCATGGCGGGCATCAATACCCGTGTGGTTCACCGTTCCAACGGTTTGACCGGTTGCGCCTACGGGCGCGATTTCAAATACGACGAAGCGATGATGACCGGTGACGGTTTGAAAGGCCGTCTGATGGCAACGGGTATAACAGCCGGTCTGGGCGGCTTCTTTGTGGCGGCAGCCATTCCTCCGGCACGTATGGCACTTGAGCGTTTTGTGGTGCCCAAGCCCGGTGAGGGGCCAAGCCCGCAGTCTCAGGAAAAAGGTCATTTTGACATCCGCTTTTTCGGCGCCACAGCGTCTGGAAAAAACCTGGAGGTCAAAGTCACTGGCGACCGCGATCCGGGCTATGGTTCCACAGCAAAAATGCTGGGCGAAGCCGCGGCGTGTCTGGCATTGGACAACGAAGGCAAACCCGGTGGGTTCTGGACGCCTTCTACCCTGATGGGCGATGCCCTGCTCAAGCGCCTTGAGGCGCACAGCGGGCTGACTTTCAGTATTGTGGAGTAATGAGCGTTTTGCTTCGCCTCAGATTGCCTTTGGTGTTTTCTTTTTTGGCTTTCTGCGGCGCAGTACAGGCGCAGGTTTTGGTGGCGGCTGCATCCGACCTTAGGTCTGTGTTGCCCGAATTGATTGCCAAGTTTCAGGCCGGCAGCCCGCACCGGATCAAGCCCACGTATGCCGCCTCAGGTGTTCTCTACACGCAGTTGGTGCAGGGCGCTCCTTTCCAGATGTTTCTTTCCGCTGACCAAAATTTTGTGAAACGCTTGTTTGACGCGGGAAAAACCAAGGACGCCGGACATCCTTATGCGCAAGGGCGCTTGTTGCTTGTGCTGCCAGCCCACCTGAAACTGCCTGCATCAGAAACACTTTCGGAAACAGAAAAAATCCAGCGATTAATGGCGGTCTGGCTTGCCACGGAAGGGGAGAAGTTTGTAATTCCCAGTCCGGAACACGCACCCTACGGCATCAAGGCCCGGGAAGTCTTGCAGGCTGTTGGTTTTTGGTCGGCGCTGCAGACGCGACTGGTCGTGGGTGACAATGCGGCGCAAGCCAGTCAATTTTTGCTCGGCGGGCATGTCAATGCAGGTTTGTTGCCGGTTTCCCTGCTGAAAGTGCAACCGCTGCCGGCACATCTTCAAGCCATGGTGGTACCTGCCGCCTTACACGCACCGCTGATTCAGCGTATGGTTTTGCTAAAAAATTCGGACGCCTCAGCGCAAGCCTTTTACGACTTTTTGTTGTCTGAGCAAGCCCGTGGTGTTTTTGTGCAACACGGTTTTGCTGTGGTCGCGGAGACACATTAATGGATTACGCTGCGCTGAAAGTGTCGCTGCAGTTGGCTTTGTTCACCTTGGTGTTGCTGCTGCCGCTGGGTTTGTATTTTGGTCGCTTGATGGCTTTCAAGCATTTTTTTGGCAAGTCGGTGTTTCAAGGGTTGATATTGCTGCCTCTGGTACTGCCCCCCACGGTGCTGGGCTACTATTTACTCACAGCATTGGGCTCGCAGGCGCCTTTGGGGCGCTTGTTGCAGGACGCAACCGGTCTTCGTCTGGTGTTTAATTTTTCAGGCTTGTTGCTGGCCTCTGTCATCTTCAACATTCCCTTTATGTTGCAGCCTATTCAAAGAGCCTTTGAGTCCATACCCAAGCAATTAAGGGAAGCGGCCTTTGTCAGCGGGCTTTCGCTTTGGCAGACTTTTTTGCGGGTGGAGCTGCCACTAGCTTGGCCCGGTATAGTTTCAGCGATTGCACTGACCTTCGTCCACACATTGGGCGAGTTTGGGGTTGTCATGATGCTAGGAGGCAACATACCAGGGGAGACAAGAACCTTGGCCATTGCGATTTACGATGAAGTTCAGGCCTTCAACCTGGCCGGTGCACAGCAAATGTCTGCCGCCTTGCTGTTGTTTTCACTGCTGGCGGTGACGCTTTCATTTTACGCATCCAGTCGCTTGGTGAGACGCTGATGCAGGTCTCAACCAACGCCTTGTTTGCTGCATTTCAGCAAAAAACCCCCATGCCATTGCAGGGGCATTTTCGTTGTGACGCAGGGCAGATCGTGGGTTTGGTGGGACCTTCCGGTGCGGGAAAAACCTCAATGCTTCGAGCTCTGGCTGGCCTTATGAAGCCTGAGTCCGGGAAGGTTGCCGTCGGCAATGCAGTCTGGTTTGACAGCGATTCAGGCATTTATTTGTCTGCAAATCAACGGCGCGTGGGTTTGGTCTTTCAAGACTACGCCCTCATGCCCCATTTGACTGCGCTGCAGAACGTTGAACTGGCATTGCTCAATCAGGAACGTACAAAGCGACGCTTGTTGGCATCGCAGTGGCTTAGCAAAACACGCATTGCGCAATCCCATTGGAACAGGCGGCCTTCTGAATTGTCGGGGGGGCAGCAACAACGCGTCGCCATTGCGAGGGCCATGGCAAGATCGCCAGAATTGTTGTTGCTCGATGAACCTTTTTCCGCAGTCGACATGAACACACGTCAGGCACTCTACGAGTTGCTGGCGGACATCAAACATGAGTTGAACATCCCCATTGTGCTGGTGACCCACGACCTTCGGGAAGCCAGCCTGTTGTGCGACCAATTGGTGGTGCTTGATGGCGGTGTGGTGTTGCAACAGGCCAGTCCGCAGCGGGTACACCAAGCACCCCGAAACGGACGTGTGGCTGATTTGCTGGGCATACAAAACCACTTCAAGGGCGTGTGGTGTGGGGCTGAGCGTCATGGGTATGCCACCTTGGAGTGGTTGTGGCCCGAAGCCGCCGGCACGTTGCGTATTTCAGTCCGGGACAAAGGATTGATTCCTGCGGGGCACCCTGTTGACTGGATTATTCACAACCATGGCCTTACGCTGGTCAAGCAAGCCGAGGCCACAAGTTCAGACCATGCAGTAAACGTTCTTGCCTGCCGCGCTTTGGGTGAGATTGTGTTGGTGGATTTGCAGTTGTCTGCCGCTGAAGCCGTGAAATTTCGTCTGACGCTGACTCAGACGGGTGCGCAAGGGGTTGATGCTGGAAATGCCTGCTTCTTGCGCTTGAACAGCGACTTGATACATGTCATGCCAATACGCGAGCGCAGTGAAGGCCGGGCGCAAAAAAATCTTTAATCCTGTTATTTGCCTTCCATGTCCAAAAAGCTTCCAAATTGATTGGCCAAATACGCTTCGCCGTGTTCCAGTATGAAATACCGAAAAGCTTCAGCTGCCGGGGAAAGTATTTTTGAACGCTTGTGAACCACGTTCCAAGCCCTGACCACAGGGGTTGATTGAACATCCAGCACCGCGACTTGTTGGTGCTGCAGTTCGAAACCGATGGTGTGAAGTGAAACAAAACCGATGCCCAAACCCGCCATTACCGCTTGTTTGAGCGTTTCATTGCTTGGGAATTCCATTTTAATGCGCGGATCAAGACGTGCGTCTGCAAAAAACTTTTCCATGGCCGCGCGAGTCCCCGAGCCTTGTTCGCGCGCAATGAATTCATACTGACGAAGGTCTTCAACGGTCAGATGTCCGCGCTTGGCAAGCAGGTGGCCAACACTGGCCACAAAAACATGGGGATGCGCTGCAAAGGGTTCTGCTCGAACCTCAAGGTCTTTGGGCGGACGCCCCATCACCGCAATGTCCACCTCGTTGCCTTCCAGCATGCGAACCAGTTGCTCGCGGTTTCCTATTGAAATCCGAAAGTCCACCGCCTCATGCTTTTCCCTGAATTCAGCCATCATTTTTAGCAAAAAATATTTTGCAGTGCTCACCATGCCAACGTGAAGCACTCCCATTTCTGCGTGCTGCAGGCGGGCAACAGCGTCTTCGGCGTCTTTTAGGGTGGACAGGATTTTTCGGACATAAACCAGCATGTACTCGCCAACGGTGGTCAAACTGACTTGACGCCCTTGCCGGTGAAACAGGGGCAAGCCGATATTTGCCTCCAGTTCCTTGACCTGCATGGTGACTGCCGGGGGTGTCAGATGAAGTTTTTCAGCGGCTTTTGAGAAGCTCAAATGCTTTGCCACCTCACTAAAAACCCTTAATTGTCTGAAACTTGCGTTCTTCATTAAGCTTTTACTTAATCGACATTGAAATTAAATTGAATTTACCATAAATGTAAAGATTTTTATATTACTTACCTTAAGCCACTATTTTGTGCAGGAGAGTTCGCATGAGCCAGACCACTCAAATCACGGATGCCAAAAAGCGCTACAGCGCGGGTGTCTTGAAATACAAGCAAATGGGTTACTGGATGCCCGATTACGAGCCCAAGGAAACCGATACGCTTTGCCTGTTTCGCATTACGCCTCAAGACGGTGTGGACCCTGAAGAGGCGGCTGCTGCGGTTGCCGGAGAATCTTCAACAGCGACCTGGACTGTGGTGTGGACCGACCGCCTGACCGCCTGCGACAGCTACCGCGCCAAGGCTTATAAAGTCGAAATGGTGCCCAACAACCCAGGGCAGTATTTCGCATGGATTGCCTACGATCTGGTTTTGTTCGAAGAGGGTTCAATTGCCAACATGACAGCCTCGCTCATTGGCAATGTGTTCAGTTTCAAACCACTGAAGGCAGCCCGTCTGGAAGACATACGCATTCCCGTGGCGTATGTCAAAACATTCAAGGGTCCGCCCACCGGTCTGATTGTTGAACGCGAGCGTCTGGATAAATTTGGTCGCCCGTTGCTAGGCGCCACCACCAAGCCCAAGTTGGGTTTGTCGGGTCGCAATTACGGTCGAGTGATTTATGAAGGTCTCAAGGGTGGGCTGGACTTCATGAAAGACGACGAGAACATCAATTCTCAGCCTTTCATGCATTGGCGCGACCGTTTTCTTTATGTGATGGATGCGGTCAACAAAGCGCAGGCTGTCACCGGTGAAATCAAGGGCAGCTACCTCAACATTACAGCCGGTACCATGGAAGCCATGTACGAGCGGGCAGAGTTGGCCAAGGAGCTGGGTTCTGTCGTGGTGATGGTAGATCTGGTCGTGGGTTGGACCGCCATTCAATCAATGGCTGAATGGTGCCGTCGCAATGACATGATCATGCACATGCACCGTGCAGGCCACGGTACCTACACCCGCCAGAAAAACCATGGCGTGAGTTTCCGCGTAATCGCCAAGTGGCTGCGTCTGGCCGGTTGCGACCACCTGCACACCGGCACTGCGGTGGGTAAGCTGGAAGGCGATCCTTTGACCGTTCAAGGGTATTACAACGTTTGTCGCGACAGTTACACGCGCACCGACCTGACCCGTGGTTTGTTCTTTGACATGGATTGGGCTGACACGAAAAAGGTCATGCCAGTGGCCTCCGGCGGTATTCACGCAGGCCAGATGCACCAGTTGCTGGACCTCTTCGGCGACGATGTGATTCTCCAGTTCGGCGGCGGCACCATTGGGCATCCTCAGGGCATTCAAGCCGGAGCCGTGGCTAACCGCGTGGCCTTGGAGGCCATGGTGAAAGCACGCAATGAAGGCAAAGACATTCTCAATGAAGGACCGGACATCCTGCGACAGGCGGCCATACACTGCGGACCTTTGAGAGCAGCGCTGGACACTTGGGGTGACATCACTTTCAACTACCAGTCCACCGACAGCAGTGACTTTGTCCCAACCCCTGCCGTGGCAGCCTGACCAGAAAGAGAGAACAACCATGATGAGTAACCCGACGG
Organism: Burkholderiales bacterium; assembly: GCA_021300475.1. GTDB lineage: Bacteria > Pseudomonadota > Gammaproteobacteria > Burkholderiales > Burkholderiaceae_B > SXZD01. The sequence goes on from JAJTDO010000013.1 coordinate 27,171, forward strand.
GTCGAATCACCCAAGGTCAATTCAGTTTTTTGCCTGAGCTTACTGATGCGGAAATCAGTGCCCAAATACAGTATGGGCTGGACAGAGCTTATTCCTGGAGTGTGGAATACACCGATGACCCGCACCCCAGAAACACCTACTGGGACATGTTCGGTTTGCCGATGTTTGACATTGCCGATGCAGCGGGCGTGCTGGCTGAAGTCAAGGAATGCCGCAAGGCATTTCCCCAGTACTACATTCGCCTGATGGCCTTTGATTCAACGCGCGGCGTTGAGTCCATTGTGATGTCTTTTATTGTGAACAGACCCAGTCAGGAACCCGGCTTTGCGCTGGAGCGTCAGGAAGTTCAAGGCAGAAGCATGCGCTACACCACGCGCGCATATTCCGCCAACAAACCCGAGACCATGCGCTACAGCACGGACGACTGATGAGCGAAGCATTACTTTCAATTGCAGATGTCTTGGCGGACTCTCAGGTTGAGTCCGTCTTGCAGGAGCTGGACTCTGAGTTGGTGGGTTTGAAACCTGTGAAGAGTCGCATCAAGGACATTGCCGCCTTGCTGGTCATCGACAAGCTTCGCGCGCAGTGTGGTTTGAGCAGTACCCAACCGAGTTTGCACATGTGTTTTACGGGCAATCCCGGCACTGGAAAAACCACGGTTGCGCAGCGCATGGCTCAAATTCTGTACCGTTTGGGTTATGTCAGAAAAGGGCATCTGGTGTCCGTTACCCGCGATGATCTGGTGGGTCAGTACATTGGGCACACCGCGCCAAAAACCAAGGAAATTCTGAAAAAAGCCATGGGGGGTGTCTTGTTCATCGATGAGGCGTACTACTTGTACCGCCCCGAAAATGAAAGAGACTACGGACAGGAGGCCATTGAAATATTGTTGCAGGTCATGGAAAACCAGCGCGATGATTTGGTGGTGATACTGGCCGGTTATCAAGACAGAATGAACACATTTTTTAAATCGAATCCTGGTATGAGTTCGCGTATTGCTCACCACATCGAGTTTCCTGATTACGGTGAAGAAGACTTGATGTTCATCGCCAGAAAAATGCTGGAAACCCAAGCCTATGAATTTAGCCCCGAGGCTGAAGTGGCATTTGAAAGGTATGTGGGTTTGCGCAAGCAGCAACCCCATTTTGCCAACGCGCGCAGCATTCGCAATGCGTTGGAAAGAACCCGGCTTCGTCAAGCCAGCCGGTTGTTTTCTGAGCCGAATAAAAAGCTGGGTCAAAAAGAGTTAATGACGCTGCTGCCAGAAGATATTTTATCCAGCAGGGTATTTAATTGAGCGTGAGGAACAACATGTTACAAGCACTGATTTTCGACGTTGATGGCACTTTGGCCGACACTGAAAAGGTTCATTTGCGGGCATTTAACCAAGCATTTTCAGAGCTTGGCATGGACTGGCATTGGGACCTTCAACGCTACACGGAATTGCTGACCATCTCTGGTGGCAAAGAGCGAATTGCGCATTACTGGAAAAGCGTTTCCCCTGATATTTTTGCAATTGATGCAAATGCCATTGAACAAACCATTGCAAAAATACATGAATTGAAATCAGCTTACTATGAGGCGGCGGTACGCGATGGCGAGGTTGAGTTGCGCAATGGCATTGTCGATTTATTCAACGAGGCCGAAGTTGCAGGTGTGCAATTGGCCATTGCAACAACAACATCCCCTGTGAACATCACGACATTGCTTAGAAGGGCTTTGGGCAGTGAATGGTCTTACCGGTTTTCAGTGATAGAGGATGCATCAACCGCCCCTAGAAAAAAACCGAATCCGCAAGTGTATTTGCAGACGCTGGCCCGTTTGAAATTACCTGCGCATGCCTGCCTGGCATTTGAAGATTCCTACAATGGTTTGACTGCCGCAAGAGCCGCCGGTCTGGGTACCATCATCACACCAACTGACTTTACGGCACACCACAGTTTTGACGGAGCCTTGATTTGTTTGCCTGATTTGTCCGGCACTGGTTTGGACGAGCTGAAAAAGCTGCATGCCATGTTTGCTGAACAGTCTTCAGCGCTTGCCTCTTGAAAAAGGATGGGAATGTAATGTTACCCGCACATCGAATCAGTCTGACTCAGTTTCTGATTGAGGAAAGAAAGCGATTTCCAGAAGCCAGCGGAGATTTCAATCATTTGCTGCTCGATGTTGCAATGGCCTGCAAGCGAATTGCGCACGCCGTGTCTTTTGGCGACTTGATGCCTTACAAATTGTCCGAAATTTCCGAAGACGCTTTGGCGCAGTTGGTACATTTGCCAAAAACACATGCAAACGGCAAATACCTTTTGTTGTTTGATGCAATTGATGGTGTCAGCAACATCGACATGAATGTTTCGCTGGGCAGTGTATTTTCCATTTTTCGCGCGCCGGAGCCTTTGCAGTCCAATGAACGGCGCCTGAACGACGATAATTTCTTGCAAGAGGGCAGGGAACAGGTGGCCGCAGGCTATGCCATTTATGGACCCAGCACCATGTTGGTTTTAAGTGTGGGCAGGGGTGTGGTGGGTTTTACGCTAGACCCAAACTTCAAGGAATTCATGCTGACACACCCGGATTTAAAAATTCCGGCAGATACGCAAGAGTTTGCCATCAATGCCTCGAATCGCAGGTTTTGGGAGACGCCCGTTCAACAATACGTAGACGAATGTTTGGCCGGGCGCACCGGTCCGCGCCACAAGGATTTCAGCATGCGCTGGATCGCCTCCATGGTGGCCGAAGCTCACCGCATCTTGATGAGAGGGGGCGTGTGCCTCTATCCCAGAGACACAAAAAACTCCGGGAAATCCGGGCAGTTGCGACTGCTGAACGCAGCCAATCCGGTGGGTTTTATTATTGAGCAAGCCGGCGGTGGCGCCATTACGGGCAGCCAGCACGTGCTGGACATCAAGCCGGAGTCTTTGGACCAACGCATCGGATTTATTTTTGGCTCTAAAAATGAAGTGGAGCGAATTCAAAAATATCACCGCGAACCCCAGGTTAAAAATCTGGATGCCCCCTTGTTTGGCGAGCGCAGTTTATTCCGCGACTGGACGGTGTCCATGAACAGCCCACAAAGCTTATTGATTGAGGAATAATATGTCGATCAAGCATCCCATTATTTCCATCACAGGCTCTTCTGGCGCTGGTACCACATCGGTGACCCGCACATTTCAAAACATATTCCGCCGTGAGGGTGTGGACGCTGCAATCGTGGAGGGTGACAGTTTTCATCGCTACAATCGCCAAGAGATGAAGGCCCAGATGGCGGAGGCTGAAACAAACGGTGACAAGCATTACAGCCACTTTGGGCCGAGAACCAATCTATTTCCCGAGTTGGAGCATTTGTTCAGGAGTTATTCTGAAACCGGGCGAGGAAAGCATCGAAAGTATTTGCATGATGTTGAAGAAGCCATGCCTTATCAACAAGAACCAGGTACTTTTACCCCGTGGGAAGACATACCCGCCAACACCGACTTATTGTTTTATGAAGGTCTGCATGGCGCTGTTGTTACCAAGGAAGTCAATATTGCCCGTTATCCGGATTTATTGATTGGTGTGGTTCCGGTGATTAACCTGGAGTGGATACAAAAACTCTGGCGCGACAAATCAAAGCGCGGTTATTCCACTGAAGCGGTGACAGACACCATCTTGCGTCGCATGCCGGACTACATCCATTATATTTGCCCGCAGTTTGAACACACCCATGTCAACTTTCAGCGTGTGCCCTGTGTGGATACCTCAAACCCGTTTATTTCCCGTGAAATTCCGGCGCCTGACGAAAGCATGGTGGTGATTCGCTTTGCAAAACCCAAGGGCATTGATTTTCCGTATTTGCTCAATATGATTCACGACTCTTTCATGTCGCGCGCCAATACCATTGTGGTGCCGGGTGGAAAAATGGAGTTGGCCATGCAATTGATTTTCACCCCCTTTGTTTGGCGCATGATGGAGTGTAGTGGTCAAGTATTTTCGGACACTAAGATAGGTTGTTTCTCAACTGCCATTTTTTGCTCATAGGCATTGGGTGG
>JAJTDO010000061.1 GCA_021300475.1 Burkholderiales bacterium
CAATAACGTCCGATTGCATTCCAGATTGGGAAATCTGCCACCCAATGCCTATGAGCAAAAAATGGCAGTTGAGAAACAACCTATCTTAGTGTCCGAAAATACTTGACCACTACACAGCGCTTCTTTGTAGCTTTGCGTGCAGCCTGTTTTATCTCTTCAGCATCAAACCGGGTGAAACGCCCAGCGTTAAGATCATCCAGCCCTATTTTAATTTCCGCCTTGAGGCTTTGGAGTCGTTCGATGCGGTTTCCCAGCCACACCTCATGGATGCGCAGCGCTTCGCGCACTACTTCGCTGGCTGAGCCATACATGCCAGATTGAACGTGTTCACGAACACGCTTTTCAAATTCGATTGGCAGGGAGATATTCAAGGACATGGCTTTCCTCCATCAGATATCTATGTCAGACAATGGCAGAAATTGCCATCAAAGAAAAGGCCCCCGTAACTATGTCATGGTGGCCCGAGGTTGAGCGGCGAATGCTTTAGAAAACGCCCATATGGAGCCTTTTGGGTTTCAGAGACTATGATTTTTTCGGGTTAAGTCGCTGCCTGCAAGTTTTGGATGAACTGCGAAGATTAACTGCTGCGCCTAAGAATTCACATGCAAGAAAGCTATGGACGTTGGCTCGCGGCACGGACAAGATTGGTCGAATTAAAGCAGGCGAGGGTATTCGAGGGGATGCCTTGGGTTTCATCATGGCCACTGGAAGCATGAAAGCGATCGAGTTTGAGCCAAAGGGACCCTACTATAAATTCGAGTTGCTGAAAGAAGAAACGATGAATTCCTATGGTGAGCCGAGTGCGAGAATTATCGGCATCAAGGTTTACTGGGTCGAGCGAAAAAAATGCAGCCGCAGTTATGTTGAAAAAGAAACAGGATGTATTAAGACACGCAACTCCATGCGGACAGAAAAAACTGAAGTTGCCCAGATCAAGACCCGAGTTACTAAATGGTTTTTTGAAAAAGCCAAGGCCGTGTCAGCTTTGACGGCAGTGGCGAGAGAAGGTGCGTTTGAAAAGTTTCAGGTTCCTAAGGTTACAGAGGGCGAACGCATTGTTAAGTCAGCCGAAAAGGATCAAGCAAATGCCGAGAGTTTGTTCAGAAAGATTTTGCTGAAGTTTGTGCGGCACAAGGTGGCCAATCGTTGGCTGCATGCCATTAAGCTCAGGATACTGGGCCCCATCGTTTGGTTACTCACTGATCGCACACGGATCGAAGCGCTTAGCTAAAAGTGGCTGTACAGGCTTGAATGCTACGGGGTCTCCTTTTCAGACCCTGCCTTATCACGCCCATAAGTATTTTTTATGGGTTTGAGGTCTGTGTGATCACGTAAAAAAGCCCCCGTTTTTATCAAACGAGGGCTAGTAAAAGCGTAAAGCTGGTAGAGGATTTGTTTTTGAGGGGGCTGTGCCCCCTTTCCTGACAAGAACTCTCTATCTAGTTATCTTACCTCATGCCTGAAAAATCGAATGTCGAGGGATCTGCTGCGGCCGAGGTGATTGCGTTTGGAACTAATAGCTCCATGAACATGTCCTTACCCGCATTGAATAGGGTGAAGCCATCGCCGGCAGGCGTAAAAATGTTAGGAGCCTGTAGGCCACTATCGTCTCCAGTTCTAAAGCTCTCGCCGATTGCCTGATAGTTCTCAGGGTTACCAGTTTGAACACCAAATATTGAGGTGGATTCAGTATTTCCGGGAGTATCGCCCAACTGAATACCGCGAGATTCATTGAATCCCACTTCGGTTGCAAACTCGGTGCCAGAGGCACCATCAGCGAACGCTGCTCCGGCTTGGTTGAATGGCGAGGTGTTTCCCTCACCATTCATACTCATGCCATCCGCAATCATTTGGGGGACGTTGTACTCATCTTCACCCACACGTGATGCAGACTGGTTGAACCAACCAGTTTGACCGCTCATCTCTGCACCCTTAACGGCAACACCTTCAAAGAAGTTGGCGCGTACTTCGCCGGGCATTTCGCCACCGCCAACGATTATTTGACCCTTGGCTGAGTCTTTAGCGCTGTCATCAGCCACCTGAGTAAAACTAACAGACAAGCCATTTCCGCTTGGGTCGAATTGGTTGAACCCCAGAATCTCTTTGCTGATCAAGTCCTTTTCACCAACGAAGAAGTCATCAATGTTATTCGCCAAACCAGTTTCGTAGTTCGGTGCGCCAACATTACCCAGCAGCGTGCCGACCGCATCAGAGAAGCCCTCGCGTGCCAAGTCGAGGGTTTCATAGCTGCCTAGCGCACCATCGTTTACAAGAGTCGCGAAGGTTGCATCGCCGGAGCGCACACCATCTTCGAATTGTTGTACTGGGTCACGGTTGTCGTCGCTCGGCGGCATGCCAGTTGCACGGAGGTCGTTGGCCAGCGTGTTCACGCCGGAAGCAACCAAAGATGCAGCGTTTAGGGTGGCGTTTGAAAAATTATTCACGTTCTCGGATGCAACAACCAGATTGTCGCCGATACCATTTGCCGGGCTGTTGAGAGTCTCACCAACCATCCTTGCGAAGATATCCGCTGCTGTTTCACCGTCTTTGTTGCCCCCAACAAGGAACTCATCACCGGTTTTGGGGGAAAACTCCTCAGCGAATTTCTGGCTCGCATCGAATTGCTCCTTGGGACTCCTTCCACCTTCGCTGTCAGGTTGATTGGAGGCCAGAATACCTACGATACCACCCTTTTGGTAAGAGTTCACGTCGGCAACTCCGACGCGCATCGTCGGGGATGTGGGGTCTCCAGCCACGATGCTGTCACGAACGCTGCCGGAAATCAGGCTAGTGCCAAACAGGGTTTGTTCAACGGCTTCCAATGTCCCGTACTTTGCAAAGTCGTTGGCAGGTTTGAGGTCCAATTTGCCGTCATCAGTGTTGCGGTTGTTGAAGCGCTTGTCGTTTCCTTCTGTAGGACGGGCAAACAAGTCATCGGCCAAGTCGGTAACAGTGTTTTGTTGAAACGTGGCCTGTTCCTTTGCGGCAATTGCTGAGTAAGCGGCGAATTGCTCGGTGAAAACGTTTTCACCGTCAGGGTTTGCTGCGTAACCTTTGAAGTCGTTAATTGAAGGCATGTTGTGTGCTCCTGTTGCTGTTGAGTTAGAGTTAAATGAAGAAAAATCAGTTGAGTTGCCTTGAGAACCTTCTGAGATGACCGAGGCAAGGCTAAACCCCGCGTCACCTATTTTGTTATTGATGCCTGTAACTAAATGGCGTGAGATGGTGACCGTTAGGTCGAGGTCTTTCGCTGCTGCATTGATGATATTTGCTAGTCCAGAGTCGCTGACTACCACTAGCGCTTCAGCAGTTGATTCAAAGTCACCCGACTCACTAGGCGGAGGCGGAGGAGCAGGCGTCGGCCCTGGAGCCGGTGCCGGTGGGGTAGGAACACCCGGCACACCGGGTGCCGGCGGCAGCGTCGGAACACCCCCACCCCCACCTGTCCCACCGTTAGGGGGCAGCTTCATATCTGCGACCGTCACAAACATTTCTGTTGCAGAACCGGCCAGCAGTATCGAAGGTGAATCGCCCAGTGGGTTTTTAATTTCAAAAGACAGTTTTTCAGCGTCGTAAGTCAATCCCACTGCAGCATCCACGCCACCACCCAACATTATTTGTGTTGGGTCTTCCGGGTCTGTGTTGTTCTCTGCAGGCGCAATATTTTCTGCAACTGCATTCAAAATTGTTGCGGTAGCACCTGCCAACATACTTGCAACGGGTGCAAGTTGTTGAAGCGGAATTTCGCCTGACAAACCTGGTAGGGCGCCTAGTGGCGTACTGATACCTTCCGCATCGGCATTCACTTCCAGTGCAGGTAACTGTTTCAGAACTGCGGTACGGCCGTTTTTGAATGCTTCTTGAAGCGCCGCGCCTTGCATCGGGTTAGGTGATTCTGCGTTGAGCTGAGCAACCGCTGCGTCAAAACCAGCGTTGATGCTCGCTAGCGACTGGTCAGCAGTTTGGCCGGACAGCAATTTAAGCCCGTCGACATTCGCTCCTGCATCCAGGTTAAGTTGATTGTTGTCTGTGGTCGCGGTGACGGCTGATGCTGTATTTGAAAAAGCAGAGGCAATGTTTTCCCGGCTTAAGTCCAGTGAAAGGTTTTTAATTTCAAGTACGCTTCCTAAGTCAATTTCAGCACCGCTGAAACTCAAGCCTTTTTCAAAGCTTGCATCACCAGGAGTGGGGGCAGAAAAACTTTCTTCGCTTACAGATTCTAAATCGCTGCTGACACTGTTTACGCTGGCTTTGTTAATCAGGTTAATGTCATCTGCACCGATGATTGCATTGTCGGCACCTGCAAAAATTTTTACTTCCGGGTCCAATACTGTGACTTCAGAGTCTGCTGGTGAATCCGTGTTTAATGCGGCATCACCAATGACAACATCGCTGATGTTGGCAGTGTTTAAAGACTGTGGCGCCAGTAGTATTTCAGAGGCCTGAATGCCAGTGGGTGATTCGACTGTTCCTATGCCGGTACCAGAATCGGTGCCCGTATTTGTGTTTGTATCGGTATTTGTATTGGTGCCAGTACCTGTACCAGAACCTGTGCCTGAACCTGTGCCTGAACCTGTGCCTGAACCTGTGCCTGAACCTGTGCCTGAACCTGTGCCTGAACCTTTGCCTGAACCTGTGCCTGTGCCTGTACCTGAATTTACGTTGGTGTTGGTTCCAGTGTTTGTTGATGTTCCACCGCCAGTACCAGTATCTGTGTTTGAACTTGCGCCGGTGTTGGTTCCGGTATTTGTATCAATGCCTGTCGATGTTCCGGTACCGCTGCCTGATCCTGAATTGTTGCCCGTATCTGTGCCGGTGGCGTTGTCTGATTCTGATGCAGTAACACCTGCGTTTGCGTTAATAATTGCAGCTGCAGCAACGGTACTGGCTATTCCGACTGACAGAGCGGAGGAAAAGCCCAGCGCGGCGCCAAAAATACCTTGTGTTTGTTCGGTTTCGCTTGCGGCCAGAACCTCTGCCAACTCTACTTCGTTGGACTCGGCGATAAGCGCGGCGGCTTCTTCAGACTGCTCGCCCTCGCTTGTGTCATCAATGGTTGCGCTGGAATTTGCAGGCATTTGAACGGCGGTCAGTTTGCTTGTTCCGCTCTTGCCCAGATAAATGGTGGAGGTGCCGGTTGCACTGCTGAAAACGCTGTCGCCTTTCAGCAAAAACTCGCCGTTGCGCAGTGCCAACTCTTCGGAGTTGCGAACTACTTTCAGGCTGCCTTCGGGGCTTGTGCCTACGATTCCCAATACGTCAGCGGAGTTGCCGGAGACTGTGGCAGAGCTGGTCGAAACATCCAGTCCAATTGCTTGGCCTTTCAATGTTCCGAGGCTTTGAATTTCTGCCATGTTGTTGTCTCCGAGTGGGTTTGTGTAAGTAATACCGCCCACTCGCGCCAACGGATTCAAAATTTATTCAAAAAAATAATTTTTACGAATTAAATAATTTCCCCTGAATGGGGGGGGGCATAAAAAAAGATCCAGGGCGAGCTGCCTCGCGCTGGATCCCTGCTGGTTGCGTTGAGAGGAATTAAACTGGCAGTTGGTTAAAATCGTCGGGCGAGCCCGCTTGCGAGCCGATCCTCGTCATGCTGCCCGTCAGGCCCAGCATGTCCTCACCGCCTGCGGGCGAGTTGCCCGCAGTGCCTCCTGAAAACGCCATGTCGGCCAGAACCAGTGTCATTTCTGTGGCTGAGGCGCCCAGCAAGGTGGCAGGGCCCATGTCGGAATCGTTGTTCAGTGCCAAGCTCATGGCGGTTGGGTCGACGTCTACGCTGCCAACGCCTTCAATTCCATTGGGCGTTGCGCCGCTGTCGCCGCCTTCATTGTCTGTGCCAGAACCCGTACCCGTACCCGTACCAGAACCTGTACCCGTACCCATGCCTGTATCTGTCCCAGTACCTGTACCCGTCCCATTGCCCTCTGCAGGTAAGAAGCCTGCAACGGTTTCACCCAGAACTGGGAATGTGGACAAGTCGCCCGCACCGCCGCGAATCGCATCTGCGAGTGTTGTGGCGCCGTCTGCAACTGGGTCCAGCAGGGCTGCTCCGCCGTTATCGCGTACTGTATTCACAACCATGTCCACACCGCCCAGCAGCGCTGCCAAGCCTTCGTTGGGGCCTGCACCTGCGACGGGACCTGCTTGTTCCGGGGCTTGCAGGGGCATGCCGCCCACTGAGCCGCCGCCCAGGTCTGGTGATATGAACTCGCTGAGTTCACCATTTGCCAGGCTGCTGACCAATTCTGCGCCCATCACTAATATGTTGGCGACGTCGGCCAGTTGCGGGTTGGCTTCAACACCGCTGAATGTGGCCAAAGAGCCGGCGCTGATGTTGATTTTTCCACCGTCGTTGGTGATGCCGCCGCTGATGTCTGGGGACGTGCTGAGTTCACCAATTACAAAATTGTCGATGCCCACAGCAGAGCGGTCTGGTTCCGTGGACACTTCAACGCTGGGGTCCACGAGTGTTGCGCTCATGTTGGTTGCATCAATATCGCCTGCGCTGATGCCACCAATGCCCACGGTGGCATCACCAAACCCCACAATTGCGTCTTGTCCGCTCAAAGCAGAGGTGGTGCTTGCGCCCGTACTTGTGCCTTCACCCGTACCCGTGTTCGACCCGGTATTTGTGCCTGTATTCGTCCCCGGGTTTGTGTTTGTTCCTGTGTTTGTCTCGGTGCCGGTTCCCGTGTCGGTACTGGTGTCTGTTCCTGTGCTGCTGCCCGTGCCCGTGCCGCTGCCTGTGTTGCCGCCCGTTCCCGTGGCTGTACCTGTGCCTGTACCGTTTCCTGATGCACCTCCGGTGCCAGTACCCTCACTTGCGTCTGCGCCCGTTGATGTGTCGGTGCCCGTTTCGCCCGAGCCTTGTGCCAGCAAGGCCACGCCTGCGCTACCTGCGCCTACAAACACCGGCACCGCGGCTGAACCCATCAGCGCTGCACCAAACAGGCCTTCTGTTGCTTCGGCTTCTGCCGCTGCCACAACCGTTTCAGACACTGCCTCTGCTTCGGCAATTTCTGTTGTGCTGCCCAGCGCCTCGCCGGCGGCGACTTCTGAAATCTCCATGGCGGTGCTGGTCACCAGTTCGCCACCTGACAATGCAAATTCGCTGTTCGGTGCCATGCTGACCTTGGTCAGGGCGCCCGGGTTTTTTGAGGACAGGAAAATATCCTGTGGTTGGCCCGCAGCGGTTTTAACTTGATCGCCCTGCAACAGGTATTCGCCCTTGTTCAATGTGATTGTTTGCCCGTTGCGCACCACTTCCAAAGGCGCGTTCCCCGTATTTCCGACCACGCCCATGGCATTGGCCGGGGGGGTTACGCCGACGCCGTCAGTGTCCAAGGCGTTGATGAGAAGTTCGGTTTGAAGGTTGGTTGCGATGAGCGCCATGTTCGGACTTTCCTCAAAAGGGGAGCGATAGTCCGAGTGTTACTGGCGATTGCTGAAAACGGATTCAGCTTTTGTGGATGACCTCGCTGAAAACCTTGATCAGTTCGCGGGAAATGCGTGCTGCGTTGCTGGCAGCCGTGTTTGGCAGGGTTTGCGCAAGGTGTTGCCGACAGGCATCCAGCGCCTGCGGGTTGTTGTAAAAAGCCTGTGCCTTGGCAATGTAGCTTTCAACAGTTTGTGCCACGAGTTGCGGCATTTGCAGACTTTCCATGATGGAAGCACCCACGCGGGCCACATGCGTGTTTCCTGCCAACGTCAGCAGCGGTACGTTGCACCACAGCGCTTCAATGGTGGTGGCGGTGCCGTTGTAGGGGAAGGGGTCAAGTGCCAGGTCTACGCTGCGGTAGAGCGCAAGGTGCTGCTCAAAGCCAGTGCGGGCTTTCAAGTCCACGCGGTCGGCGGGTAGACCCAGCAGGGTCAGTCGTTCCCTGAATTCCGCCTGAATGGCTGCATCCGCCAGACCACCGGCTTTTAACAGCAGCCGTGCATTGGGGCAGGCGTTAAGCAACACGGCCCAGGCACGCAAAGTTTCATCCGTCAGCTTGGGCAAGTTGTTAAAGCAGCCGAACAAAAAACTGCCGTCTTTTTTAGGAGCTCGGTACTGCATGGCTTGCACCGTTCGGGGCTTTTGCAACAACACAAACGGTGCGCAGATGCGAAGCAACTGTTCTGAATGAAATGCCTCGGTGTGGCCAATCGGGTCGGCGATGGTGTCGGTGATCCGGTAGTCTATGGATGCAATACCGGTGGTGTTCGGGTAGCCCAGATACGTGGCTTGCAGAGGTGCCAGACGTTGTTTGAAAAGCGACAAATAACTGTTGCCCGTGTGGCCGGACAATTCAATAAGCACATGAATGTCGCGTTGCTTGATTTCTGTTTGAAACCGGGCGGAGTCCCAGGTGCTGCAATCCAGAAAGCGGTGCTCACCGAGTTGTGCCCTTAGGCGTGTGGTCAGGCCATCGCTTTCCGTGCCACGGTGCAGGCAAGTCACGTTGGCTTGTTCCTCGGGCCATTGCATCAGCGTGGCTTCGATTAACTGCCCCACCGGGTGCTCGTAAAAATCGCTGCTTAAAAAAGCCAGATGCAGTTTTGCAGGCGCCTTGGAAAGTAGCTGCCTCAGGGTTTGCAGGCGCTGGTTCAAATTTGTGTCGTTGGCTTGAGGTGGACAAATAAATGCCGCAGCGCGTTGGTGTTCCGCAAAAACAAACGCTGGGTCCATGTACAAATAATTCAAGGACAGTAAATAGTTTGAAACGTTGGTCGGGTTCTTTGGGTTCAGGTTCAGCGCTTTTAAAAAGTGGGTTTGCGCTTTCAGCACCTCGCCTGTTTTGTAGTAAAGCCCGCCCAGATGGATATGCGTGGTTTCATCTTGGTCGTTCAAGGTGAGTGCATGCAGCCAACTGCTTCTGGCTTCGCTTAGACGGCCCACGGCATTGAGCACTTTGCCTCGCTGAAAATAAGCGTGGCCTGTGGGCGTCATTTCTACCAGCGCATCTACAAACTTTTCTGCTTCAGGCCAGTCTTTTTTTCTGATGAGCAGGTCAATCAGGTTGCCCATGGCCAAAGCCAGGCCGGGGTTCAGCACCAACGCTTCTGTCAGTGCCAAATAAGCTTCTTCAAACAGGCCCTGCATGTTGCACACATAGCCCAGGTTGTTGTGTGCCATGGCGTGCGAGGGTTGTGAGTCGCAGGCTTGGCGGTACGCGGCTTGTGCGGTTTTGAATTCGCTGATGGCGGCCGCCGCATTGCCCAAGGTGAACGCCAGGTCAAAAGAGGCTTGTGCATTCAGGTGGGGTTGCAGCAGGGCCAGTGCCTCGCGGGCACGGCCTTGTGCGCGCAGGTATTCGCCGTAGGCGGCCAGTACCTCATGGTGTTCTTGTGACAAAGCCAAGGCCCGCTGAAAGGCGGTTTCCACGGTTTCAGGGGGCTGCCCCGGCTTGCTGGCCAGGGCTTTTGCTTGCCCCAGCGCAGCCAGCCATTGAACTTTATGGGTGGTGCTCAATGTTGCTCAAGCTGTGTTTCAGACAGGTGAGCCAGGCGCTGCGGGCAGGGGTGGGGCGCTGGGGTCTGCTGCGCCAGAGCTGATGCCTGCAGTGTTGCCCGCCACGGCGAGCAAGTCTTCCACAGGGCTTGCCAAGGCGGTGGGCAGTGACAGTTGTCCACCTGCCAGACCCGCTGCGATTTCTGTCAGCGGGTTGTTTGAATTGGCAGGGGCCATGCTTTCCAGTTGCGCTGCTCCGCTTACCAAGCCAGCTTCGATCATGGGGCCTGCGGTCGGGATCATTTCTAGAGGCAGGGCATCGGCAAGCATTGCAGCGCCCTCAGAAAACGGACCTGCCGGACTGGGTGCGGGTGCACCACCACCGGGTGGGTTGCTGTCTTCCAAGCCTGGGTCCAACGGACTGGGGGCGGGTGCCGGTGCCGTATTGCTGCTGTCGCCACCTCCGCCGCCGCCGGCAGCGGCAACGCCTACGGCTGCCAGACCGATGGCAGCGCCTCCACCAGACAAACTGGCTGCAGCGGCCAAGCCACCGAACAGACCACTGGTTTCTTGAGACTCGACGTCAGCCTCTGCAACAGCAACAGTTTCGCCTGCGCTGTAAAAGTCGTCAGACAAGGCCACGGATTGGTCTGTGGGCAGGCTGACTTCTGTGGTTTCACCGGCTGTGTTGCTGGCCATTACCAAGGTGTTGCCCGCGCCGGGCGAAGGCAAAATCAGATCGCCCTTGAGCACTGGGTCGCCGGTTTTAAGCGTTACGTTGCTGCCATTTCGCACCACCGTGATGTCGCCGGAAGGGGTTTTTCCGACAACGACTTTTGCATCCGCTGCGACTGCGCTGTTATTGATTGTGCCTTCTGGGCTGACGTCTGCGGGGCTGAGGGTGAGTGTGTTGTCTGACATGGCATTTTCTGTATCTTTACAATGACCTGTAGTGTACTCAAGGTTGGGGTTTGCTCCAATCAAAAGGCGGGAAAATTTACAATGTGGGTGGGCGTCGGGGTGGCGTTTGGGCGGCTGGGGGTGATTCTCTTGCTTGGGCGGACGCGGGCTGTTTCCTGCCTCAACCCTGCAAGCCTCGCCAAAAAACCGCAATGGCGGTTTTTCAGGTCGCCTGCGGCGCCTTCGGCTTGTGCGGGGTCGACAGGGCCCGCGCCCTGAATGCCCTTCGCAAGTGAATCACCCCGGCCGCTCAACCACCACCCCTCTTGGGTGCTAATAATGCTTGGGCAGGCGTAGGAACTTGTTTTTTCGCGGAGGGTGGGGTGTTTTATTTTAAAAAATTTTAAAG
>JAJTDO010000062.1 GCA_021300475.1 Burkholderiales bacterium
TGAAACACCTTGCTGAATCCGGCCTCACCCTCTGACAATTGCGCTTGTAAAAGCCCTGCTGCCTGTTGCAAGTTAAGCCAACCAGAGGCTCCGACAGGCCGAAATACATCTTCCACCGTCAGGTTATAGTCACTTAGAAACCTAGGTAATGTGCGGCTTTGCCGGTTCAGCGAAGCGAAAGCCTGTAATTCACGCACCAACAAATTCCAGCGCTGGGAAACCATGCGCTGTAACTGTCCCAATACCTGTTGGCGAGTTTGCTTTTGCAAGTGTATGAAGCAACCCGAGGGCAGCGTGGGAAACCCAAGCTCAAACCCTTCTTTCAGTTGGCGGCGACCGAGGCCGGAAATACTGCCCAGCAAGCGGTCAAAACGGAAGTCTTGCCGGTGCTGCCCTACGAAGTCCATGACAAGGCAAGCACTCTTGCCTTCATGCAAACGCAGCCCCCGACCTATTTGCTGTTGAAATACGACGGCACTTTGCGTGGGCCTGAGCAGCAGCAAGGTATCAACGAAAGGCAAATCAATGCCTTCGTTGTACAGATCCACAGTCACCAATGCACACACATCACCCGACCTTAACTTTGCGGGTGCATTATTTCGTATTTCCGGCGTGCTGCCAGAATGAACCGCCAAAGCCGGCAGGCCCACCTCATTGAGAAAGCTTGCGATCTGATTGGCATGGGGAATGGAGACACAAAACACCAAGGCCCTGCATTGCCTGGGGTCTGCAACCAGACGCTGCCATTCACGCAACATGCTTTTTGCCCGTTCGGCGTTGCCTTCCACCACGTTGGCAATTTGCGCAAGCTCACTTGCCTGCCCCCAATTCACTTCGGAAAAATCGGTTTCATCATCACAACCGTAATACTCGAACGGACACAGCAACTGCAGGTCCAGCGCCTGCCAAACACGCAACTCAGCCGCAGGAGACCCATCGGGGCGCGCATCAAAGAAGCCCATGATGGACTGCCCGTCGCCACGCTCGGGGGTTGCGGTCAATCCCAATAAAATCGTGGGCTTAACCGCTGTTACAAAACGGGAAAACTGATCTGCAGCAATGTGATGGCATTCATCCACCACCACCATGGACCAATGCTGTGAACCGAAGCGCGCAAGCAAGCCCTGACTGTGCACACTGTTGATGACCGCAAACAGATGGTCGAAATTCTCTGGCTGCGTATTGCCTGACAACAGCTCACCAAACTGAGAATCGTTCATTACTTGCCGAAAAGTCTGACGGGCTTGTCGCAATATTTCAATTCGGTGCGCCACAAACAGCAGACGGGGTTTACCGCCATTTGCCCTGGCATGCAGGCGATAATCCAGCGCCGCCATCACCGTTTTTCCCGTGCCGGTTGCCGCCACCAGCAGATTGCGGTTTCGACCATGCTCACGCTCAAAAGCCAACTGATCGAGAATGTCCTGCTGAAAAGGTTTTGGCGTCACATCCAAAAAACCGATATTCACAACCGTGTCGTCACCACCGCGCCACTGTTGTTGGCGCAAGGCATTGCGCAATGCTGTGGCATGGGCAGCATCATTCGGGTTGAACAGTTGAAACTCATCGTCCTCCCACAACGCCTCAAAACTTGCGGCCGCCCGGGAAAACATGCCGGGTTGGCCACGCTCAGCAAACTTCACTGTCCATTCCAAGCCGCCCATCATCGCAGAATGCGACAAGTTCGCACTGCCAACATAGGCTGTGCTGAAACCGGTTAAGCGGTGAAATATCCAGGCCTTCGCATGCAAGCGGGAGCGTTGCGCGTCAAGCGAAACTTTCACGGAGCAACCCGGAAAGCCCGCCAGTTCTTCTATGGCCTTCGCCTCTGTTGCGCCAGTGTAAGTGGTTGTGATGATACGAATGGTGGTTCTTTGACGGCCTTCGGCATCGCGGGCCGTCACCGCATCGAGAATGTCGCGAATTTTTCGCAAACCGGACACCTTGATAAAGCTCACCAAAATGTCCAAGCGGTCGCAACTTGTCATTTCAGCGCGCAATTCATTGAGCAAGTCTGGTGACCCACGCCCCGCCGTGAACAACCATGGGCTGAGCAAGCCTGTTGCGGGCTCGCGACGATCTGCAGCCGGAACACCCACCCAACGCAAAACAGCCGGCTCCTGCAAGGGAACCAAAGCGGCAGCGCTGGCACCACCATTTGAGCGTTGCTGCAAAACCAGTAATAACTGATTGACCAGATCAATTTGAGCGCTGAGCTGCCCCGCCTCTTGATCGCCCAAGACCTCAAGCTGGTCTGCAAGCCGGCGCGAAAGCGCATCAATCAAATAAGAAACAGCACCATCGGGAAGGTCGCTCACTGCCCGGGTGAGTGCAGGTACCTCCGCCAAGGCAGGCAACATGTCAGAAGTAATTAGAAGGTCATAGGAACCCGCATTCAACGGTCTGCTCATCGCCCAGCCTTTTTAATCATGATGGACTACCAGGGTAGCAAAAGCCATACAGACTTGCAGCAAATAATGCGAGCAAGATAGGCTCGGGCTGGCTCAGCCGGGTGTCGGCCGCCTATCCAGTCGTACGCCTCGACAATAGTGAAATTTTCTTAGCTCGGCGTAAGCCGCATAACAACCGTTACAATCACGGTCAATTAGAAAACGAATACAAAATATTGTCCTTCACCACAGGAAAAGCCCTTTCATGAAACGTCGCGATTTTATTCAGGCCGGCCTCGCAGCCGGTGCCTCAGTTGCCCTAAGCCCAGCCATCGGTGCGCCGATGATCAACCCGCTGGAGCAGGTTCTGGTCGGCAAGGGTGCCAAACAGCGAGTCGTTATTTTGGGCGGCGGCTGGGGTGGGCTTGCAACCGCGCGTCACCTGCAAATTCATGCGCCGCAACTCGAAGTCTTGCTGTTGGAGCGCAACCCCGTATTTTGGTCTGGCCCAATGAGCAACAAGTGGCTGGTAGACCTGATTGATGGCGAACAACTTATCCACTCCTACACTGCTGCAGCAAAAAAATTCGGCTATACCTATATACAAACAGAAGTCACACAAATAGACCGCGACAAACGCCGCGTGCACACAGCCAGAGGCTTTGTGGAGTTTGACTGGCTGGTGGTGTCTGCCGGCATTCGCGTCAGCTATGAGCCATGGCTGGGCGACGACAAAAGGGCGATACAACACACTGTCGATAACTATGCGAGCGCCTACATTCCCAGCACGGAACTCATCGCGCTCAAGCAAAAAATCAAGCAGTTCAAGGGTGGCAATTTTGTCATGACCCTGCCTCCTCCGCCCCACCGCTGCCCGCCTTCACCTTACGAGCGGGCCTGCCTGATCGCCTCGTATTTTCAGAAAAACCGCATACCGGGCAAGATCATCATCCTTGACCCAAAACCCCGCATTGCGCCCATCACCATCGGTTACCGCACCGCGTTTGAAGAACTGTACAAGGACACCATCGTTCACGTACCCAATGCTGGCGTAACGTCACTGGACCCCTACAAAAAAGAGATTAAAACCAAGGCCGGTGATTTCAGTTTCGACGATGCAATTTTGATGGGACACCATCAGGCAGCAGACCTGACATGGAAGCTGGATGCGATTGGTAAAACCCCGGAAGGCAAGCCCAACAACTGGGCCTCGGTGCACCCCGAGTTTTATAATCTCAAGGACGACCCGCGTATTTACATTATTGGCGACAGCGTGGGCGCCGTATCCCCTCAATTCGGGCACTACCCGAAAAGCGGCCACGTGGCACAGCGCATGGGCCGCAGCGTGGCGCAGTACATTTCAGAACAAGCCAAGAACAGAACACCTTCGCCCATTCTGATAGACAACCTGTGCTACATGCTGGTCAATACGGTGCCCAAGGAATCCATCAGCGTGCAGTTCGACTACAAGATGGGCGCTGAAGGTCACTTGCTGCAAACACAGATTGACGACAACGAGCGCCGTGCGGAATTGTGGGAAGAAGACAAGCGCTGGTACAACCTGATGATGACGGACTTTACAGCCACAACCTGACTCAGGTGAAGAAAAAAAATGACCCACCTCGCCCACTGCAAATGCCACGCACTGAAACTGGAATTCCAGGCCCCACCGGTGTTCCAGTTTTATTGTCATTGCAAAGATTGCCGGCAAGTCAGCAGCAAGCGTGTGACACGCGTGGCGTTTTTCAAGGCGGAACCAGAATTCGCCACTGGCGAACACACGGGCATAGACATGACCGGAAACTCCGGCAAACCAAAGCAGTACAGGCGTTGCGCAGCGTGTGGCGATTTTGTCTATGCCACCGTGGATGCGCTCAAGGGCATGGTGGGCGTGAATGTGGATGCGATGGACCCGCTGTTTGAATTCAAGCCACTGGCCCATGTTTGGACCAGCGAAAAAGACAACGGCGTGACAATTTCAGATACTGTTGTTCAATTCCCAACCGCGCCGGTGCTTCGGCCTGGGGGTTCGGCAAAATAGACTCAACAGTATTTAAACGGGAAAACAAGTGGAACAGGTTGCAATTATCGATTTTGAAACCACGGGGCTTTCCCCAAATCAAGGCGCGCGCGCAACCGAAATTGGCGTTGTTATTCTCTCATCCGGAAAAATCGTTGATCGTTTTCAAAGCTTGATGAATTCAGGTGCCTATGTTGCTGCAGAAATTACCGCACTCACAGGTATCAGCAACCAAATGCTTAGAAACGCACCGTCGGCTGACAAGGTAATGCGGGAGGTCTCAAAGTTTGTAGGAAACACCCCGCTGATTGCCCACAACGCAAGCTTTGACGAAAAGTTCTGGAATGCAGAATTGCTGGAAGCCAACATCAGGCAAAAAAATGTGTTTGCTTGCTCCATGCTGGTTGCAAGGCGCATTTTCCCGAATTCACCCACCCATAAACTGGCAGATCTGGTGCGCTTTGCAAAATTGCCGCAGGTTGGAAATTTTCACCGCGCCATGGCGGATGCTGAAATGACTGCGCACCTTGTACTAAAAATCGAAGAGACCATTTGCAAGACCTACGCAACCAAGGTGGTTACCCACCAGTTGCTGAGAAACATTCAAACGACGACCAAAGCAAATGTTCACCGACTGCTCGAGGAACAAGACTAAGCCATGAACTCAGGTAAGCCCGAACCCATGCAAATCTCTAAGCCCTGCCCTTTCTGCACCCTTGGCTCAGACCGCATCATAGACAGCGGACAACACGGAGTGGTGATCAGAGATGGCTTTCCCATCTCTCCCGGGCACACGCTGGTTATTCCCAAACGACATATTGGTTCGTTTTTCGAGTTGGCAACGGAAGAGCAGCTTGAGTTGATGTCGCTACTGACCCAGGCCAAGACTGTACTTGATCAAACCTTCAACCCTCAGGGCTACAACATTGGCATCAATGACGGCCCAGCTGCGGGGCAGACGGTGCCGCACCTCCACATCCACCTGATTCCACGCTACACCGGCGATCAGGCAGACCCGCGCGGCGGTGTACGTTGGGTTATTCCGGAAAAAGCGGATTACTGGAACCAGGGCTGAAGCCCCGCTTAGCATTCAATCATTGGTTGGCAATAACAGCGCAAGCCAGTCGAGGACCTGAGTTTCCTGTTGGCTGCGTTTTAAAATCGTCAGGATCCCGATGAACAATCAGGCCGCGGCCGATAATATTTGTGATACCCGCATCAAGCGTGATTGTTGACGATTCGAAAGTCAATTTCGCGTTGCCATTTGCGTCCGCCATCAGCGAAGGAAAATCGCCTGCGTGATGTGCTCCACCACCATGCGCACCATGGACCTGACCGTTGGGATTGAAGTGTCCTCCGGTACTCATTCCGTCTCCGCTTGAGCAGTCACCTTTGTCATGAACATGAAATCCATGGGCCGAGTTTGGCTTGAGCCCCTGAATGTCAGCGCTTACCAAAACTGTTGAATGGGTCTGAGTAAATAAAACCGTACCGGATGTTGTGTTTCCCTTGGTGGGTGTCAATTGCGCACTTGCAACCGGACCTTTGCCTTGCGTGGCGCACCCGGCCAACAAGCAAACTGCTACGGACATCAAAAATTTACTCATTGTTTTTCACCTCAGATTTTTGTATGACTTCTGGAGGGTCATACTCTCACACAAACGCTGCATGAGCGAAACCAGAATACCGGGGGTATGAAGATGCCCCATTTGCGGCACCTTCACAAACTCAACAAGCGTATTGATGCGTTGCGACAAACGCTCTGCATTGCTGACCGGACAAGTTTGGTCATCTTCACCCATCCAGACATACACCGGGCATTTCACATCTGTCAGGCTAAAACCCAGAGGGTGCACCAGCCATGCACGCCAGTCTTCAATAATCCACGCCGGATTGGCTGCAAGCCCCTCGTGCAGGGCCTGCGCCATTTGCCGCCCCTCTTTGTCCAACTGACGCCGGTCAAACACCGAAGGCAAACCGGCTTTTAATCGCAAGACCCGTGTACCAGGAGACACGGCGTCCAAAAAATGATTCAGGCGAATCATGCTGCGCGCAACGGCAGGGGCATACTTGACTAGAAACAGCAGCAACTTTGCGGCTGCAATTTTGTCTTTCATCAACAGCGCATCGTCTGGCATGCCGGTGGCACCCAGCAAACCAATTGCGTGGACACGCAGCGGCAGATGGGCACCGAGCGCAAGCGCTGGCAGCGATCCGCGGCTGTGCCCCACCACAACGCAAGATTCGATTTTTAAGGTGTCCAGCAGTTGTTCAATGTCCTTGGCTAGGTGTTGATGACCTCGCGCTGTGGGCTGACAAGAACCACCGTAGCCGGGGCGATCAAGGCTGAGGACCCGCAAACCGCCCTCAATAAACGCCTGCGCATGTTCTGGCCTTAGCAATTCCAGACGGGACCCCGGGTTGCCATGCAAATAAAGAACTGCTGGCCCTGCTTCAGGTCCCAGTTCACTGCAGGTCAGTCGGCGGCCGTCTCGCAGCACAATCGTGTGGTGTTTCATAAGAATATTTGCCTGATCTTTGCGTTGTGTGGGTATCTTAACGCAGAGTAAAAAACAAATACCGCAGGTTGGCCAAGGCATTGTTTATTTATTTAATCCGCTGCTTCTCCAGCTTGCGGGCCAACGTACGGCGATGCATGCCCAAGCGGCGAGCGGTTTCTGAAATATTGAAATCGGTTTCCACCAAGGTTTCGTGAATACGCTCCCACTCCAGATTTTTAATGGAGGTGGCCCGGTTTGTAATTTCCACCTCTTGGGTACCGGCGACATGCCCGAAAGCAGCCTCAATGTCATCGGTATTGGAAGGTTTGGAGAGGTACTGGCATGCCCCCAACTTAATGGCTTCAACCGCCGTATTGATACTGGCAAAACCAGTCAGCACCACAATCAACATCGCCGGGTCGAACGCATGCAGCGCAGTGACACACGCCAACCCGGATTCCTTGCCGGACAGCTTCAAGTCCACGACCGCATGCGTTGGGTGATGACTCTTCAACAAGGCCAGCATTTGCTCAATGTCGGCAGCATGAAGCACCTCATACCCCCGGCGCGCAAACGAACGGCAGAGTGCGCGGGCAAAGGCTTCATCATCTTCAACCACCAACAACTGTCGTTCAGCCATTGGGTACCTCTCCGACCGACAATGAGGCCTTGGGTAAGGTAATCAGCACTTCTGCGCCACCCGTTGGCCGATTGGAGATCTGTACCTGTCCGCCCAGGCTGCGAGCCACATTAAAAACCAGAAACAAGCCCAGACCACCGCCGGCGCGACCCTTGCTGGAGTTGTAGGGGCGCCCGGCGTTCTGAAGTATTTCAGGTGCAAAGCCTGGGCCTTGGTCACGTACAGAAAATTCAATCATCTCCTCGCTCACCTGAACCACAAATTCCACATAGCGTGGCGAAGCGTCCAAAGCATTGTCCAATACGTTGAACAACATTTGCCGCACTGTGGAGTCTGCCGCCATCTGTAAATTCAAGTCGCCTACGCCCCGCCAGTCCAACAAAGCTGGACTGCGCCGGCTACGCCACTGCGTAACCAATTCATTGAGAAAGGCGTTCAGGGAAGTGCGCCTAGCCATCTCGCCGCGGGTCTCTCCGGCAGACATCAATATTCCAGTCACAATTTGCTTGCAACGCTGTAACTGGTCTTCCAACTCAAACAACTCTTCTGCCAAATCAGGGTCTTCAGAAATCAGCGGTTCACGTTTCCAATCGCCCAATATCACTGACATGGTGGCCAAGGGTGTTCCCAATTCGTGGGCTGCGCCGGAGGCCAGCAAGCCCATGCGCAACACCTGCTCACTTTCACTGGCTTGCTCACGCAAACGTAGTAACTGGGTATCGCCCATGCGAACATTACGGGCAATTCTGGTCATGAAAAAAACCAGCAAAAATGCATCAAGGGCAAAGGAAATCAGTAGACCGATTGAATAGAGATCGAAGAAGCGATCCTGCAAATGTGCAGGCAACAACAAGGGGGGGCTAAAGAGCGCCAACCCGGCCAGACACACCACAGTAATAATGGCCACCGACCAGGCCAAACGGGTATTGAGCAGCACCACCGCAAGTATTACCTGCAGCAGATATAAGAACGCAAACGGATTACTCAACCCGCCAGTGAAATACAACTGTGCCGTTAAACTGCCCACATCAACCAACAACGAGAGAAACAGACTTCGACGACTGACCTCACGTTCTTCATGCCAACGCAAATGGCAACTGATATTGAATGCAATCAGGCAGACCAAAACAGCCAGGATCGCGGGCAAAGGCAATTCAACCCCGAGCCCCCAGACAGCGACGAACACAGACAGCACCTGACCAAGCACGGCGAACCAGCGCAACTGAATCAATTGCAACATATTGTGGTGACCGGTTTGCCCGATCACCGCAGACTCAATGCCCGACCCCACCCCGTTGCTTGCCACCCGCTATCCTCATTTTTAGACGCTTTGTGCATTTCACCACAAAATGCCGTGCTCTGGCAGAACTGAACACGGCACCGGTCAGTGCCATCAGTGAAAGGAAAGACCACGTGATGGCGTAACCCAAATGCCGATTGGGCCAGTTTAAAGGGGTCAGCCCCGGCACAGGCTCGTGACCTGGTGAGGTGTTCTCAACTGCAGGCCACTCATCCACAAACCACAGCGCATTGACTTTCGGCAGGCTTTGCGCCTGAGCCATCGCAAGCGCATCGCGGGAATACCAACGCCCTTGATTTAAATTGTTACCCCGAAGAAAACCACCGCCTGTTTGCGTTGATCGAAGCAAGCCAGAAGCAGAAACTTGGCCACAGGCAGCAGATTTTCGGTAGGCATGGTCACTGGACTGAGCCGATTTCACAAAACCAGGCCCTACATAGCCCCGATTCAACCACAACCAACTGCCATCGGACAATTCAACAGGCACCATCCACCAATAACCAGTGCCTAGCGCGGTACTCGCCCAGACGGGCAGCGCTTTGGTGCAGTCCGCCCTGCCGCGCACAAGCACTTGGCGATACGCGTCCGCCTCCGTACTGAACAACTCCAAATCCTGCGCACTACCGACCTGGACACGCTCGGCTTTTGTATTGGAGTGCACCTGCGAAATCAGTTCAACTTTCCATTGCAGGCGTTGAAGCTGCCAGGCACCCAAGGCTAAAAATACACCACTGAAAAACAGCAACAACAATGACAGCCAAACCTGGCCTGCGCGCTCTTGGGCTTGTTCGGATGAAGGCAGACGGCTCACGAACGCAGACTTTCCAACAACAGAAGTGTGCGTTGCCCCAACATCATGGCATCTCATGGGTGCCATGCATCATGCCAGGCATCATGTTGGAGTTCAGGTGGTGCATTACCCAAATGGAACCACTGATCGCAATCACCAACAGAATAAACGTGAACAACAAGGCCAGCATGTTCCAGCCGCCCTCAGCTTTGGTGTTCATGTGCAAAAAATACACCATGTGAACCACAATCTGCACCACAGCAAAGCCCAGTATTACCGCCGCTGTTTGAGCACCGCTTGAAAGGCTGCCTTGCATCACCACATAAAAAGGAATGGCGGTGAGCACCAAAGACAATATGAAACCCGTGAGATAGCCACGCACGGTACCGTGCGGAACTGCTGCGGAAGAATGGTCACTCATGGCAACACCCCCATCAAATATACAAAGGAAAATACCCCGATCCAGATCACATCAAGAAAGTGCCAGAACATTGAGAGGCACATCAGCCGGCGCTCATTTGATTCAGTCAGGCCGTGTCGACCCAATTGCGCCATCAAAACAGCCAGCCACACCAAACCAAACAACACATGCAGACCGTGGGTCCCGACCAAAGAGAAAAATGCCGTCAGGAAACCACTGCGTTGCGGACCGGCGCCTTGGCCTATTAAATGCATGAACTCATATATTTCCAAACCAAGGAAGGCTGCACCCAATATGCCTGTTAGAGCCAACCACACCTGCGCATTGCGCAACTGCTTTTGCTGTGCGCTGATCATCGCAAACCCATACGTGATGGATGAAAACAGCAAAAAGCCCGTATTCACCGCCACCAGTTTCAGGTCGAACAACTCTGCGCCAGTCGGACCACCCGCATAATTGCGCCCAAGCACCGCGTAGGTGGCAAAAAGACTCGCAAAAATCAGGCAATCGCTCATCAAAACCCAACAAGGAACCGTTTTCTGGATGGTGCTCTTTAACATGAAAGCGATCATTGACAACTGACAGATCGTCTTCCCGTTGTGTTTGTAGGGCCCGCAATTCGGGGCTGGCAATTGCATTCATCAAACGGCTCCCTGCAAAGCACCGGTTCGGTCGCGCTCAGTGCGATCAACCTCGTCGGCTGGAATGTAAAAGTCACGCTGCAAATTGAAGGTGTGCACAATAATGGCTGTCAGCAAGGTAACGAAACCAATACCGGCCAGCAGCCACATGTGCCAGATCAAAGCAAAACCAAGCGCAGCACTGATGGCGGCAATCACAAAACCTGCTGCAGTGTTTTTTGGCATATGGATACTCACAAAGCCTGCCAGTGGGCGTACGTAACCTTCTCGCTTCATATGAGCCCAGGCATCAAGCTCATACACCCGGGGTGTGAATGCAAAGTTGTAGTCTGGCGGGGGTGATGAAGTCATCCACTCCAAGGTGCGGCCGTTCCATGGGTCGCCGGTGACATCACGCAATTCATGACGACGCTTGATGCTCACGTAAAACTGCATGCCCATTGCAGCAATGCCCACTGCAATCATCAAGGCACCCAAGGCAGCAATCTGGAACCAGATCTGCAAGGACGGATCATCAAAATGGCTCATGCGGCGCGTCACCCCCATCAAACCCAACACATACAAGGGCATGAACGCCAGGAAGAAACCAATGACCCAATTCCAGAAGGACACCTTGCCCCAGAACGCGTCGAGCTTGAACCCGAACGCTTTCGGGAACCAGAAATTAATGCCTGCGAACAAGCCGAACAGCACGCCGCCAATAATGACGTTGTGAAAGTGGGCAATCAGGAAAAGGCTGTTGTGAAGCACGAAGTCAGCCGGTGGCACCGCAAGCAAGACACCCGTCATGCCACCAATCACAAAGGTCACCATGAACGCCACAGTCCACATCATCGGTAATTCAAAACGAATCCGACCTCGGTACATGGTAAACAGCCAATTGAACACTTTTGCACCAGTCGGTATGGAAATGATCATGGTGGTGATACCGAAGAATGAATTCACGCTGGCACCAGAGCCCATGGTGAAAAAGTGATGCAACCAGACAAGGTAGGACAACAGCGTGATCACCACTGTGGCGTACACCATGGACGCGTAGCCGAACAGACGCTTGCCGGAAAAAGTGGCCACCACCTCGGAAAAAATACCGAACACAGGGAGAATCAAGATATAGACTTCAGGATGTCCCCAAATCCAGATGAGATTCACATACATCATGGCGTTGCCGCCCAACTCATTTGTGAAGAAATGCGTGTCCAACATACGATCCATGGACAACATGCCCAACACGGCTGTCAGCACCGGAAAGGCAGCGACGATCAATACGTTGGTACACAAAGCCGTCCAGGTGAATACTGGCATTTTCATAAGGGTCATGCCTGGTGCACGCATTTTTACAATGGTGACAATCAGATTCACGCCTGACAACAAAGTGCCGACACCCGCAATTTGCAGCGACCAGATGTAATAGTCGACTCCCACGCCCGGGCTCGCCAAAATACCCGACAGCGGCGGATAAGCCAGCCAGCCCGTGCGCGCAAACTCACCCACAAACAGCGACATCATGATGAGGGCTGCGGCGAAAGCGGTCATCCAGAAACTGAAGTTGTTCAAAAATGGAAACGCAACATCTCTGGCACCGATTTGAAGCGGAACCAGATAATTCATCAGACCTGTCACCAAGGGCATGGCGACAAAGAAAATCATGATGACTCCGTGGGCTGTGAACACCTGATCGTAATGGTCCGGCGGTAAAAAGCCGGCGTTATCACCAAAGGCCATGGCCTGTTGCGCACGCATCATCAAGGCATCTGCAAAGCCGCGCAACAGCATTATCAAGCCCAGAATGACGTACATGATGCCAATTTTTTTATGGTCTATGCTGGTGATCCAGTCGCGCCACAAAATACCCCACCACTGCTTGTGGGTAATGAAACCCAGTACAGCGAGGCCACCGAGGGCCACCATCGCAAAGGTGGCCAGCAAAATGGGTTCGTGGAATGGAATTGCATCAAGCGTTAGCCGCCCTAGCAACAGATCGTGGGAGTTATTGGACATTTGCATGGCTCGTCTTCCAGTTTTGCAGGGCGACCTTGAAGGTCGGGTCAGACTGCGCCGTGCGGCACAGGTCAGGATTTCGAAGTGCGGATTGGCGCATCACAGCATCATGCTGACGGGCGCGGTCTTGGGCCATCATCACATCCATGCACACAGCGCCAGGACTTACGCACATATTGACGATACGGTTGAACAAGTCTTTTTCAACAGATTGATAGCGTTGCACGGCGACTCGCTCAGAAGGTTTTTCCAGTGCGAGGTACCGTTCGGTGTTCAAGGACGCCTGGCTGCCTTGAACTTTTTTCACCCAAGATGAGAAATCGGCCTGACTCACACCCCGATAGGCAAATCGCATGTCAGAGAATCCTGCACCACTGTAATTAGCGGAAAATCCGACAGATTCCACCGGCCGATTGACTACCGCATGCAGTTTGGTTTCCATGCCGGGCATCGCATAAATCTGACCCGCCAGCGCAGGCACGTAAAATGAATTCATCACGGTGGATGCGCTGATGCGGAAACGCACCGGCACGTCCACGGGTGTTACCAACTCATTCACAGTCGCGATACCCTGCTCCGGATAAATAAACAGCCATTTCCAGTCCATCGCCACCACTTGAATTTCCAGGTAGTTGGCCTCTTCAGACAAACTTCTTTGTGCATCCAGGCGCTGTAATGGGCGGTAGGGGTCGAGCAAATGGGTGGATGTCCAGGTAACCATGCCCAAGACAATAATGATGAGCAAGGGCGCGCCCCAAATCAGTAACTCCAATTGGGTCGAGTGATCCCAGTCGGGTTGATAGTCGGCTTTCGTGTTGGTGGCACGGTAACGCCATGCGAATAAAAATGTCAGCGCGATCACGGGCACAATAATCAGCAGCATCAGGACTGTGGCGAAAATAATCAGATCGGCTTGCTGGGAGGCAATATCACCTGACGGTTTCATCACAACCCAGTCGCAACCTGCCAAAAAGGTGCTTACCATCAGTGCAGCACCAGTGAACAAATATCTCGAGGCCATGGTTCTTTACAGTGTTTGATTTGTATCAACGTAACTGTAGTAAATTCGCTTGAGGATGGGCATTGGACATTTTGTCCTACCCCGAGCCCTTTTCACTTGCAAGGCACTGATCTTTCGAACAAAATCCCGCCTTACTCAACTAAACAGCAGATCAATGCAGATTGAGCCGTCACCGCACACCCCATTGACACCAAAAAAGCCGTCAATCACCAGCCAAGGCGCCGCTGGCTTGAACAAAGTGCCTCCGGGCGACATCGCAGTGGGTGTCATTGTTGGTCGCTCATCGGAATACTTCGATTTTTTCGTTTATGCGATTGCTTCTGTGTTGGTGTTCCCTAGCGTGTTCTTTCCGGATTCCACCGCATTGAACGGCACTTTGCAGTCGTTCGCGGTGTTCGCATTGGCGTTCATTGCGCGGCCGTTTGGCACAGTGGCCTTCATGGCCCTACAAAACCGATGGGGTCGTCAAACAAAATTGACAGCGGCTCTGTTGTTACTGGGGGTTTGTACGGCAGGCATCGCCTTTTTACCGGGCACAGCCTCCATCGGTTTCAGTGCGGTGGTGCTGCTCACACTGCTGCGCATCGGGCAAGGTCTGGCCATCGGCGGTTCATGGGATGGTCTGCCGTCCCTGCTGGCGATCAACGCGCCCCCGAAGCGCCGGGGGTGGTATGCCATGCTGGGGCAACTGGGGGCGCCGCTGGGGTTTGCCTTGGCGGCCGGTCTCTTTGCGTTTTTACTGTCGGTTCTGAATGCAAAAGACTTCATAGCGTGGGGCTGGCGTTACCCCTTTTACGTGGCGTTCGCCATCAATGTGGTGGCCCTCTTCGCCCGGCTTCGCTTGGTATCAACGGACGATTATGACCGTCTGATGGAAGCACTGGCACTGCGCCCCACGCCAATCAGGGAAATGGCGCAAACGCAGGGCTACAACGTGCTGGTGGGTGCGCTGGCGGCACTGGCAAGCTATGCCCTGTTCCACGTCGTGACCGTATTTCCATTGTCTTGGATAAAACTGTTCACCCAGCGATCCATCACCGAGTTTTTAATGGTGCAAATGGTTGGAGCCGCGCTTGCCGGCCTGTGCATGCTGCTCTCCGGAATCATTGCAGACCAATTCGGACGACGCACCACCTTGGGCTGGACCGCCGCCGCCATTGCTGCTTTCAGCGGTTTTGCACCCACTCTTCTACAGGCAGGCACATTGGGTGAATCACTTTTTATTTTTCTCGGTTTCAGCCTGTTGGGTTTGTCATACGGGCAAGCGTCCGGAGCCGTTACTGCCAATTTCAAGCCGGAGTACCGCTACACCGGTGCGGCACTGACGCATGACCTGGCCTGGCTCACCGGCGCTGCATTTGCGCCTTTAATAACACTGGGTCTGTCCGCCCATTTCGGCCTGTCTTATTTAGGTCTGTATCTTCTGACTGGTGCCGCCGGTTCACTGGCAGCACTGAGCTTAAACCGTGCATTGGAGTTGAAAGACTGACAACCTAAAAAAGCAAGCCATTATTGTTCAAGACAAAGCACGAATTAAACTGTAAAAATTCTTTAAATTAAGTCTTTATGCAAGGCACATCAAGCTACACTCTGTCCAAGACAACCTATTTATGAGTGGCGAGCCATGGCATTTACGATATCAACCGGCTCACTGCAAAGTTTCAGCGAAGGTAGCTACGTAAACTTTACATGGCGAATGGAGCGACCAGACGGAATTTTCCTTAAAAACACAACCGTGCCCTACACCATCGTCGGCCTGAGCTCATCAGATGTGGTTGGCGGCAAACTCACCGGCACAGTGGCCATAGACAGGTATGGAAGCGGAACGCTCAGCATACAACTCGCCAATGACCAGACCACAGAAGGGCGAGAGACTTTTTATGTGGAGTCCAATGCCAATCGCACCCCATTCACATCGAACACCGTATCGGTGAACGATACATCGGTTGCAGTGCGCCCGACACCACCACCAAGCCCACCGCCAGCCCCTGTTCCTGCACCAACGCCAACGCCAACGCCAACGCCAACGCCAACGCCAACGCCAAC
>JAJTDO010000063.1 GCA_021300475.1 Burkholderiales bacterium
AGCGAGCCGCAGGCGAGTTTGGGTGGAGGTGAAAGGCGCAGCAGGCTTTAGCCTGCTTATTCAAAACCGGCTTGTTGCTCCAAGTATTGCTTGATGATTGAAAGTGGTGCCCCGCCACAACTGACAACACAATAGCTCCGACTCCAAAACACAGGCTTCCAATAAAACAGAAGTGGCTCGGCAAAACTGAACAGGTCGGATAAGTGCATTATTGGGGTTTTACGCCATGCCGAAGGTGGCTTTGGCCGCACTTCGTGAGGACAAGACCCTTGCTGAACTGTGCCAGCAATTCGAATTGCACCCCACCCAGATCATCGAATGGAAAAAGCAGTTGTTGAGTAACGCTGCCGGGGTCTTTGGTGCCTCAAACCAGTCCGATCAATCGGTTGGCCTAGGGCCGCTGCACGCAAAAACCGGGCAGCAGGCGTTGGAAATTGATTTTTTAGAAAGCGCGCTCACCAAAGCGTAAGCGCTGCTCGCAGGGATATCGCAGAATACATCGACTGGTACAACGGTGAACGGTGTCATTCGAGCCTTGATGGCAAAACGCCAGAGCAGGTTTGGCGCCTCAGTTTGCTGCCTTTGAAAGAGGCAGCGTTATGAACCCACCCCATGGCACTTATTTATCGGGGTCCATCTGTTCAAATAAACCGGGCCACTTCTCGTCGCTTTAAATCGAAAAAGAGCCGCAGGGGTAAAGCTTAATATGTAAGAAATTTTTCGTAAGGAATCGTTATCGAGTTCGAGTAGGTTTAATGGCGCTTCATGCACTTGAGGGGTGGAGGACTCAACGTGAGCATTGCTATTTGATGTGTTTGAAGCAGGGGCTTCACTGTCTGCTTGAGGCGGTTGGAAATTGTTCGGTATTGTGGGGCTGTTAAAGTTTTTCGAAATAGAGTTTTGCATTAAGAGCAACTTTGTAAGACCAATCATGCTTTAGTTGCTCAATTGTTTTTTAGGTTCCCTCTGAATGGTGACCGAGCGATGGAACCACCTGCAAGTAGCCAGTAGGTGATTGAGTTAGTTAACTTGTTGGTTGCTTGCTTAGTTGTCTGCGCAATGGTTTTTCGGCCGCAGTAATTCTATGGGTGCATGCGTTTTTTTAGTATCAAGCAGGGGGCAGAGATGCGCCACTGGTTTTTTGTATTGAGCCGTAGGGCATTCAGGACGTGGGCCCTGCCGACCCCGCACAAGCCGAAGGCGCCGCAGGCGACCTGAAAAACCGCCATTGCGGTTTTTTGGCGAGGCTTGCAGGGTTGAGGCAGGAAACAGCCCGCGATCCGCCCACGGCGCAATACAAAAAACCAGTGGCACGTATCTGCCCCCCACGGCGCAATACAAAAAACCAGCGGCACGTCTCGGCCCCCTTCAATCCCCTACAAGCAACTCAACCTGCCAGAGCGCTGTCCAACACCTCAATCCAATGAAGCACCGGTTTGTCAGTTCCAGAAGCCAGATGCGTGATGCACCCAATGTTGGACGAAACTATTTTGTCAGGATTCCCCTCACACAAGTTTTCCAGTTTGCGTTTCTTCAATTCCTCAGACAATTCCGGTTGCAATACAGAGTAGGTACCCGCCGAACCACAGCACAAGTGTGCATCACACACCGGCGTCAGCTCAAAGCCTAACTGCAACAACAACGATTCTGTAACGCCTTTCACCTTCTGGCCATGCTGCAAAGTGCAGGGCGGGTGGAAGGCCAGTTTTTTGGCAGGCCCCCCTGAAGCACCAACACCGCGGTTTGCATACGCATCAACCCGCTGACGCAAGTTTGCCAAGGCTTCTTCGGAAAAGCCGCTTATAAATTCACTGACATCCATGCACAATTCAGACACCCGCTTTGCACGCTCAGCGTAGTGAGCATCGTGTTTCAGGTGGTGCCCATATTCACGCACGGTTACGCCGCAACCCGAAGCGTTCATCACCAGCGCTTCCACTTGTTTTGATCCAATCAAGGGCCACCAAGCGTCAATGTTGGCTTTCATTTGTGCCAAGCCACCGCTTTGGTCGTCCAAGTGAAATTTTACAGCGCCGCAACAACCGGATTTTGGCGCCACAATACTTTGCACCCCCAACGCATCCAGCACCCTTGCGGTGGCTGTGTCTATGGATGGCAGCATGCCGGGTTGCACGCAACCATTGAGCATCAATACTTTGCGTGCATGTTCACGGTTCGGCAATTCGCCGGCCGGACGCTTGTCTATGATTTTTCCCTTCAGGCCGGCGGGTACCAATGGCTTGAAAGCCCGGCCCAAACCCATGGCTGTGTTGAACAGTGTTTTGCTGCCCATCAAGCCCATCAGGCTTTCGCGCTTCATGCGCTCAGCCAAAGGACGCTCAACCCGTTCATCCACAATTTTGCGGCCAATATCAATTAAATGACCATATTGAACACCCGACGGGCAGGTACTTTCACAATTGCGGCAGGTCAGGCAACGGTCCAGGTGTATTTGCGTTTTGCGGGTGACTTCCTTGCCTTCCAGTACTTGCTTGATAAGGTAAATGCGGCCGCGGGGGCTGTCGAGTTCATCACCTAAAATTTGATAGGTGGGGCAGGTGGCCGTGCAAAAACCGCAATGTACGCAGTTGCGCAAGATGCTCTCGGCTTCTTGCCCTTCTTGCGTGTCTTTGATCCAGTCGGCCAAATGGGTGTCCATGTTTGTATCTGCTTAAAAAATGGGTGCCATGCGGCCCGGGTTGAAAATGCCAGCAGGATCAAATTCGAGTTTGAGCTTTTGCTGAATGCTTTTTAATGCCGGCGCAGGCGAGGTAAAGGCGAATGCGCGCTTGGCAGGTGTGGGGGTGTGGTAAAGCGTGGCGTGCCCGTTCAAGGTGTTTGCCATGGCTTGTATTTTTATGGGGTTTGAGTCTGCGGGGGCTCTTAACCACCGCTGGCTGCCGGCCCATTCAAGCAAGGTTTCAAATTCGCTTGCAACCGGCTCGGTGGTGGCGGGCAGGGAAAGCCGGTAGAGGTCGCCGGTCCAGTTGAAAAACGGATGGGTCTGGTCGCGCAGGCTGTTCCACAAGGCACTGGCCGCTTCTTCAGACAATACCTCTCCACTCAATTTTTTCACGGCTTCATTGACCGCGGCTTGCGCACCCGACAGGCGCAGGAACGCTTGACCTGCATGCCAGTGGCTGGCGCTGATGGGCAGCGGGTCGCCCAGCCAGTGGTTAAATTGGGCAATGAACTTTTCTTGCGACATTTCAAAGCGCAAGGTGGTTTCCATGGGCGCAATGGGCAGCACTTTTACCGAAACATCCAGCAGCAAGCCCATGCATCCCATTGAACCTGCGAGCAAGCGCGAAACATCGTAGCCGGCTACGTTTTTCATGACCGTACCACCGAAGTGCAGCACCTGGCCTCGTCCGTCCATCAGCGTGGTGCCCAGCACAAAGTCGCGAACACCGCCGTGGGTGGCGCGGCGGGGGCCTGCCAAGCCACTGGCGATAACGCCACCGAGCGTGCTGTTCTTGCCAAACCGTGGGGGCTCGAATGCCAGCATCTGGCGTTGGCTTGCCACGGTGGCTTCAATCTCGGACAGCAATGTGCCAGCCTTGGCGGTTATGACGAGTTCGGTGGGTTCGTATTCCAGAATGCCTGAAAACGCTCGCATCGAGACAATTTCACCGGCCAGCGGGCCGCCGTAAAAATGTTTGCTGCCGCCACCCTCAATTTGCACGGATCGCCCGGTGCGGCTGCAGTGGTCGATGTGCTGCCCCAACTGTTGCAAAAAGTCGTTGTCGTTCATGGAAGCCTTAGAACCGTGGAAGGTCTGCAAACGGCAATTTGCCGCAATGGACATGCATGCGTCCGTATTCCGCACAGCGCGCCAAGGTGGGAATGGCTTTGCCCGGGTTGAGCAGGCCGGGCGGGTCAAAGGCGCGCTTGACGGCAAAAAAGCTGTCGAGCTCCGCACGGGAAAACTGCACGCACATTTGGTTGATTTTTTCGATACCCACGCCGTGTTCGCCAGTGACGGTTCCGCCCACTTCAACGCACAATTCAAGAATGGCGGCGCCGAAGTCTTCCGCGCGCTTGATTTCCTCAGGTTTGTTTGCATCAAACAGAATCAGCGGGTGCAAGTTACCGTCGCCGGCGTGGAACACGTTGGCACAGCGCAGTTGGTATTGCTCTTCCATGCGGGCAATGGCTTTGAGCACCTCACCCAAACGTTTGCGCGGAATGGTGCCGTCCATGCAGTAGTAGTCGGGCGACACCCTGCCGGCTGCTGGAAAGGCGTTTTTCCGTCCTGCCCAAAAACGCATGCGTTCCGCCTCGTTTTGCGACACCTTGATTTGCGTGGCACCAGCGCCATTCAAAACGTTTGTCATGGCTTCAATTTCTGCACGCACCTCTTCAGGTGTGCCATCGGATTCCAGCAACAAAATGGCTTCTGCGTCGGTGTCATAGCCCGCTTTTACGAAGGGTTCCACCATGCGCGAGGCCCGTTTGTCCATCATCTCCAGACCCGCCGGAATAATGCCCGCGGCAATCACGGCTGCCACCGCTTTGCCCGCCAGTTCCACGTCGTCGAACGATGCCATGATGACTTGCGCCAGTTTTGGCTTCGGCACCAGTTTCACCGTTACCTCGGTGGTCACCGCCAGCATGCCTTCAGAGCCAATGACCACGCTGAGCAAATCAAGGCCGGGAGCATCCAAGGCATCGCCGCCGAATTCAACAACTTCCCCTTCTATGGTCACGCCCCTGACCTTCAGTATGTTGTGTATGGTCAGACCGTATTTAAGGCAGTGCACCCCGCCAGAGTTTTCGGCAACGTTGCCGCCAATGGAGCATGCGATCTGGCTGGAGGGGTCTGGCGCGTAGTACAAACCCAGCGGCGCGACCGCCTCGGAAATGGCGAGGTTGCGCACCCCCGGTTGCACCAGCGCGGTTCGCGAGGCTTTGTCGATGCGGATAATCTTGTTCAGTTTTGCCAGCCCGAGCAGCACGCCTGCCGGGTGCGGCTGGGCACCACCTGAAAGGCCGGTGCCTGCGCCTCTGGCCACAATGGGTACATTCATTTGAAAGCAGGCTTTCACGATGGAGATCACCTGGCTTTCCGTTTCCGGCAGGCACACCACCATGGGCAATTGCCTGAACAGGGAAAGGCCGTCGCACTCGTAAGGGCGGGTGTCTTCTTCTGCATGCAACAGGCAGTGTGCCGGCAGCAGGGGTCTGAGGGTTGCGATGATGTCGGCTCGGCGCTGGGCGCTGTCTTCAAAGGCTTCTGTGGGGGCGTTCACCGCAACTCCAAACTACGTCAAAGAAGTGTAGTTTACTGTGTGTGCAAGCCACATCATACTGGGCAAAACCCTGTGGAAAATTAGAGTTCAGCCTCGCAAATGCCGCACTTTCCGGTATAAAGTGACATTCGTTCAAAACATCGGACATCAGACAGACACTCAAGTCGGCAAGGAAATAAAATGGGCATTAAAGTGGCATTTATCGGGTTGGGCGTCATGGGTTATCCAATGGCTGGGCATCTGGCAAAAGCAGGGCATGAAGTGACTGTTTACAACCGCACGGCGGCCAAGGCTGCGCAGTGGGTAGCTGAGTACGGTGGGCAGTCTGCCCCAACCCCGGCACTTGCCGCAGCGCAGGCAGATCTTGTGTGTTGTTGCGTTGGCAACGATGAAGATTTGCGTGCGGTCAGTTTGGGCGAGAACGGCGCGTTTGCCGGTATGCGCAGTAAAACCATCTGGGTGGATCACACCACAGCATCTGCCGACATCGCCCGCGAGTTGTATGCAGCAGCCAAGGAAAAAGGGCTGCTGGCCATTGATGCCCCTGTTTCCGGCGGGCAGGCCGGTGCGGTAAACGGACAACTCACTGTCATGTGCGGTGGCGACGCCGATGTATTTGACTGTGTTAAGCCGATTATTGCCGCTTACTCAAAGGCGGTCACTTACATGGGTGATGCCGGTGCGGGTCAACTGACTAAAATGGTGAATCAGGTGGCTGTGGCGGGTGTTCTGCAGGGGCTGGCCGAGGCCTTGGCCTTTGGTCAGAAAGCGGGGCTGGACATGGAAAAGGTGTTGGCCGTCATTAGCAAGGGTGCGGCCCAAAGCTGGCAAATGGACAACCGCGGCACAACCATGGTGCAAGACAAATTCGATTTTGGTTTTGCCGTCGACTGGATGCGCAAAGACTTGGACTTGGTGCTGGCCGAGGCCCGGCGCAATGGTGCCAGCATGCCGAGCACTGCGCTGATCGACCAGTTTTACGCAGATGTGCAAAAAATGGGCGGACGCCGCTGGGACACCTCCAGCCTCATCAAAAGACTTAACTAACATCAACGCAACAAACGACAGTGCCGCAGTGCCTGCGTGGAGACTCTATGACCTTTTCAGCCGTTTTGAATTCATGTTCCCCGGTTTTGAAAACAGCCTGTGCCCTTGTGGCTGCCTTGGCCATCACCGCAGCCCCGTCGGCTGCTTTCGCCAAGGACGACATCAGCATCTGGCACACTTTGAAGGGGCCTTCGGCCAAAGCGTTTTCTGACCTGGTGGAAGACTTCAATCAACAAAACCTGGACTCTCACATTGCCTTGAAAGCATTTGCATCGGCAGATGAACTCAAGGCGCAGTTAAAAGAGGGCAAGCTGCCGGCGCCACAGTGGGTGCAGTGGTCTGCAGGCAACCCCGATGATTTGTATGGTGCCAAGCCCAACAGTTTTGAAATTGTGCAGGAGTTTCTGGGGGCAAAATCGCCTTTGTCTGGCGCTGCGTCGGCCGCAGCCACCGCGCCTTTCAGAAACAGCAAGGGCAAGTGGGTGGCCTTGCCGCTGACCGCGGCCGTGCCTGTGGTCATGTACCGCGCCGATGCCTTTGAAAAAGTGGGGCTGCCGCTGGTTACCCAGTTTTCTGATTGGCGCGAACTGCAAAACGCGGCCTACAAGTTGCGCGACTCCGGTTTCTCCTGTGGCATTGCCAGCCCGAACCCTGCTTGGGTGCACATGGAAAACCTGTCTGCCTGGCACAGCCAGCCCTACACCACCAAAGACGACGGCGCAGACGGTGATGGCGGTCAGTACGCCTTCAACAGCCTGATGCATGTTCGCCACATGGCGCTCATTATGTCTTGGGTTAAAAGCGATTTGCTGATGACCGGAGACAGCGAAAAGGCCTTGCAGGCCTGGGGTTCGGGAAAATGCCCGATTTTGCTGGGGCCTTCAACCGCCTTTGGCGAAGTGCCGGAAAGCCAGCGCAGCCAGATTGTCATTACGCAAATGCCGCTGTGGGATGAAGTCGCAAAAACGCAAGGCAAGCTGTTTCCAAACGGCGATGGCCTCTACCTGATCAAACCCGCCAATGCAGATCAGAAGAAAGCCGCTGCGGCCTTTTCCGCTTACTGGTTCAAACCCGATGTGGCCGCCCGCTGGCATCAAAAAACCGGCGCTGTACCCCTGACGCTTGAAGCGCAGGCCAGCACCAAAAAAACCGGCTTTTACGAGCGCATTCCCGGTTGGGGTGTCATCAGTGAAAAACTGGCGGCGGTGAAATCAACGCTGATCAAGCCGTTTCACTTTGCAAAGCGCCAGCAGGTGCTTAACGCTGGCGACAAGGAAATTGTGAATGCCTTTGATTCCGGCAAGGCCGCCAAAGCCGTGCTCGACGATTCCGTGGCGTCCGCCAACGCGATAACTGGCGCCGGGGTGGCTGACACCAACACCAAAGCTGCGAAAGCGAAAAGGTGAGTTTGCGCATGCAGCTGTTTGCGCACCGCGGGGCAGGTAAAATGGCCCCTGAAAACACCTTGCTGGCGTTGCGCCAAGGGGCTGCCGCTGGTTTCGGTGCGGTTGAATTTGATGCCAGCGCATTATTGAGCTGAATTATTCGGATTTGCAGCATTTTGAAGCAGGCAGTTGGTTGTCGCCAAGCTTTGCCGGCGAGCCCCTGCCTTTGCTGTCAGAAGCGCTGCTGGCCTGCGCCGACCTCAAGCTTGAGGTGAATCTGGAAGTCAAGCTGGACATGGAAAGCGGGCTGTATGACGCAGCTCGACTGGCCGCCACAGCGGGTTTGTTCATTTCTGCCATTGCAGAAAGCCCCTATGCCGGCACAGACCGTCTGGTGTTGTCCAGTTTCGGTCTTGAGGGGCTTTACGCCCTCAGGCGCGCGGGGTACGCAGGCCGCCTGGCCGTGCTGTTTGACGACTTGCCGGACAACTGGGCCACCATTGCCCGCGAACTTGACGCCGAAGGCGTGCATTTGCACCATTCCCATGTCAGTCCCGAAGTGGTCAGGCGCATACACACCACCCGCCGCCGCGTCAGGGTCTACACCGTCAATGACCTGCAACGCCTGAAAACGCTGGATGCCATCGGTGTCGATGCGTGTTTTACCGATGAAATGAGCTTCTCGGCCTTATAATTGCCTGCGTAAATCCAACCAACACCGTATTTTTTCACCAGATAGAGTTCGAATTCCCATGAAAGCTGCAGATATTCGCCAGAAATTCCTTCGGTACTTTGAATCCAAAGGCCACACGGTTGTGCCCTCAAGTTCACTGGTACCGGGCAACGACCCCACGCTGCTGTTTACCAATTCTGGCATGGTGCAGTTCAAAGATGTGTTTTTAGGCCGTGAGCCACGCCCCTACACGCGTGCCACCAGTTCGCAGCGCAGTGTGCGTGCCGGCGGCAAGCACAACGACCTTGAAAACGTAGGTTACACGGCGCGCCACCACACCTTTTTTGAAATGCTGGGGAATTTCAGTTTTGGTGACTATTTCAAGCGCAATGCCATTGAATACGCGTGGGAATTGCTGACGGAGGTTTATTGCCTGCCCAAGGAAAAGCTTTGGGTTACGGTGTACCAAGACGATGATGAAGCCTACAACATCTGGGCGCAGGACATGGGCGTGCCCACCGAAAGAATCATCCGCATAGGCGACAACAAGGGTGCCCGTTACGCCTCCGACAATTTCTGGCAAATGGCCGACACCGGTCCTTGCGGTCCTTCTTCGGAAATATTCTTTGACCATGGCGCCGACGTCTGGGGCGGTCTGCCCGGAAGCCCTGAGGCCGATGGCGACCGCTACATTGAAATCTGGAATCTGGTGTTCATGCAGTTCGAACGTGCTGCCGATGGCAGCATGACTCCGCTGCCAAAACCTTGCGTGGACACCGGCATGGGCCTGGAGCGCATCGCGGCGGTGTTGCAACATGTGCACAGTAATTATGAAATTGACCTGTTCCAGAACCTGATTGCAGCGGCAGCCAGGGAAGTCTCTGCCCAGGCTGGCAACGTTGATGTGGCCAACAATTCATTGAAAGTGCTGGCAGACCACATTCGTGCCTGCAGTTTCCTGATTGTGGATGGCGTTATTCCCGGCAATGAAGGC
The DNA here is from genome assembly GCA_021300475.1 of Burkholderiales bacterium. Lineage (GTDB taxonomy): Bacteria > Pseudomonadota > Gammaproteobacteria > Burkholderiales > Burkholderiaceae_B > SXZD01. The sequence continues at coordinate 9,352 of JAJTDO010000063.1, forward strand.
CGCGGTTTTGTATTGCGCCGAATTATCCGCCGCGCCATTCGCCACGGTTACAAGCTGGGTTGCCGCACACCGTTTTTTCACCGCATGGTGCGCGATCTGGTGGCGGAAATGGGCGAGCCCTATCCGGATTTGGCCGCGGCCGAAAAATCAGTCACCGACATTCTTCAACAGGAAGAACAGCGCTTTTTCGAAACCATTGAACATGGCATGGGCATTCTCGAATCTGCCTTGGCACGGTTGCCAGCCCAAGGGCAGCTCGATGGCGACACCGCATTCAAACTGCACGATACCTTCGGCTTTCCGGTGGATTTGACCGCCGATGTTTGCCGCGAGCGTGGCATGACGGTTGATGAAGCGGGTTTTGATGCCGCCATGGAACGCCAACGCGACCAGGCCCGTGCCGCTGGTAAATTCAAAATGGCAGGCGGCTTGAATTACGATGGCGCCAGCACCGTTTTTGAAGGCTACACCACCTTGAGTCTGGCCCAGTCTGTGGTCACCGCATTGTACGTAGACGGTGCTGCAGTGGAAGAATTAAAGCCAGGGCAAACCGGCGTGGTGGTGTTGAACAACACACCGTTTTACGCAGAGTCCGGTGGTCAGGTGGGCGATCAGGGAAAACTGACAGCAGAAAGCACCGTGTTCACCGTCGAGGACACACAAAAAATAAAGGCCGATGTGTTTGGTCACCATGGCGTTTTGCGTTTGGGCAGCCTGAAAGTAGGGCAGGCAGTGAGCGCTCAGGTCGATGATGAATTGCGTGGCCGAACCATCCGTAACCACTCTGCAACCCACCTGATGCACAAAGCGCTGCGTGAAGTGTTGGGCGGCCATGTGGCACAAAAGGGTTCTTTGGTGGATGCTGAAAAAACCCGTTTCGATTTTTCTCATCACAGCGCCATGACCGAAGATGAAATTCGCACCGTAGAGTCTTTGGTCAATGCAGAAATTTTGCGCAACGCCGCCACGGTGGCGCGCGTCATGCCCATAGACGATGCCCAGAAGTTGGGTGCCATGATGTTGTTTGGTGAAAAGTACGGCGATGAAGTTCGCGTGCTTGACATTGGCTCTTCCCGCGAATTGTGCGGCGGCACCCACGTCGAGCGGACCGGCGATATCGGTCTGTTTAAAATTTTGGCGGAGTCCGGCGTTGCCGCAGGCATACGCAGGTTGGAAGCCACCACGGGTGTTGGCGCTTTGGCGCATGTTCAAACCATGGAGTCCCAGTTGTCTGTCATGGCGTCTGCACTGCGCGCGCCAGCGGCAGAGTTGCCGGGCAAAATCGGGCAGTTGCTTGACAACGCCAAGGCCTTGGAAAAAGAGTTGGCTCGCCTGAAAAGCAAGTTGGCAGCCTCTCAAGGCGATGAACTGCTGGAGCAGGTCAAGGTGGTGAAGGGTGTTAATACGCTGGCGGCCTTGCTGGAAGGCGCCGATGTAAAAACCCTGCGTGAAACGGCAGACAAAATCAAAGACAAACTGAAATCAGTGGCCTTGGTGCTGGCGGCTTGTGAAGGCGACAAAGTCAGCCTGATTGCAACCGTAACCCCCGACCTGACCGCCAGGCTGAAAGCGGGTGAACTGGTTAATCAGGTGGCGCTGCAAGTCGGCGGCAAGGGCGGTGGTCGCCCTGACATGGCGCAAGCCGGTGGCAACAACCCTTTGGCCCTGCCAGACGCATTGGCCAGCGTGGCGGCTTGGGTGGAAAGCAAACTGTAAATGCAAATTCACAAGGAAGTTGATGCCAGCGGGCTGAATTGCCCGTTGCCCATTCTGAAAACAAAAAAGGCCTTGGCTGAAATGCAGAGCGGGGAAGTGCTGCGAGTTATTGCAACCGACCCGGGCGCGGTCATGGATTTCAAGGCCTTTGCCAAGCAAACCGGCAACGAATTGTTGAGCTCCATGGTTGAAGGTGACAATTTTGTTTTTGTCATGCGCCGGCGCTGAGGTTTTATTCATACACCGCCTTCCATTCCCATGATTGCTTCCCCCACAGCGGCCAAAAACAGAACCCCGGATTTTTCACAACCCGTGGCGCTGTTTCTGGATGCCAATGTACTGTTTTCCGACTGGCAGCGCGCCTTGTGGTTGTCGCTGGCCGAAACCCTTCCCCATGTGGGTTTGTATGACAGCGATGTGGTGCAGGACGAATGCTTTCGCAACCTGATAAAACTTGAGCGCCTTACCGTTCAGGGGGCTGCCATGGCCAAGGCCCACTGGACGCAACAAGAAGCGGTGAAAAATGTGTCCGCATTTGATGCTTATTTCCCCGATGTTCGCAGTGTTCATGAAAAAGACCGCCATGTGGCTGCTGCAGCACTGAAGCTCAAACACAGCCTGCCGGGTTGCCAGATTGTTTTGCTTACCTGGAACATCAAAGACTTTCCGAATCCGCCGCTGCGGCGTTTGGGCATACACCGAGCAACCCCTGACGACTGTTTAAAAGCCTTGCTGTTGCAAACAAGTGTGGTGGGGCAGCAGGTACTTGAACAGGCCACGGTGAAGGCGCGTCAGGCCTTTGAGTTGCTGGGCGAATCGGCCAGCGTTTTTCAAAGCCGGGCCAGTGGTTTTCCAAGTCAGCCTGAACAGTGGCCAGAATTTTTGCACCGCAACTGGTTCAAACAATCGGCCAAGGCATTCGCTGCCGCGCTTTCAGCTTAAGCGCAAAACAAAGCGGTGTCTCCATGAAGCCACTTGGCTGAAATTGGAAATAATGAACTTTCAACCGGTTTTGTGTCACTCAATGCATTGATACCGCAACGCACCTGAAACTTGACATGCCCACCATTTTTAAAGGTTTTTTTCCGCATCCCACTGATCCATCCGCGTCCTGTTTTTATGTGGTCCGCCCTAAGCAAGCAACTGCGATCGAGCCTCCTTCAGTTAGCTACGAAAATGTTCTTGAAGAAAACCCTCTTATTACAACAGCAGCTTCTTTTTTGTTGAAAACCGTATTGGAGGCAGCAGCGTTTCAAACATGCAATATTCACAACGAACTCTCTGCTTTTTCAAATGAGTGCGGTGCCTTAAGCCGTGTGGCTGAAAAAAATACTGAACTGAAAAGTACAACTGTTTTTCGAAACTGGATTGATTGGCCAACGGTTAGCGAAAAAATACAGTCAAAGTTGTTATCAGATTCGAGTGACAGTTCTCCGTTCGTGTTCGGTGCCATGTTTACCGATCAGGAAGAATCCCTGCCCTCGCGCTTTCAAAAGCGCCCCACGGTCAATGACCGATGGCTGAGTCTGAGATCAGGCGCTTGCGAAAAAAGCTTGCCATCACCCGTCATGCGTTTGTTTCTTTCTTTGGTCCAGGACATGTATCTGTCAGCAACAGATATGACCATCAAAGACGCCTCCACCGTGTCTGTTCTTCATGGCTTGGGTTTACCTACAGCCTTTGTAAATTCACAGTTTTGTCTGGTGAGCGGTTTAAAAGAAAAGGATGAAACGCCAGCTTCCTTGCTATCCAATGAACTGAATTTGTTAAAGGCGCTGTTGGTCAAGTTGGGGGAGCATACTCAGACGCCTGAAGGCGTCAAAAACCTCTGTGCGGTATTTCCTCTGCCCTTAGTTGAATTGGTGAAATATTTACATGCTCAAGGTTCTGCGACAGAAAACGTGAGCGTAGATGCGGTGTTTGTTTCTTTCCTGTTGGCACGTTTAAAAAATGATGAAAGTGCGCCTGTTGCTTTGGCCACATTAAAAAGGCAGGTTCGTGACAATATTTTCGAAGTCTGTGCTCAACGTTATCCCTCGAGCTTGAATGAATCTCTTGCTTCTGCTTTGGGTGCTGGGTCTTTGTTTGCCAATGCTGTAAAGGCACTCTCAAAATTCCAACATGAAATTCGCTACCAGTCCGATGAATGTCAAATGCCCAAGGCGGGTGAGGAACGGGCTTATCTGAATTCAATTTTTCGAAACTGGATGTGCAAGGTTCTCGACTTTCAATTGCCTGCCGAAATAGCCCAGTTCGATTTGTTGCTCAGGGCCAACCGAACCAACACAAACAGCCATTTCAACGACTATTCAAGCAATGGCGCATTGGTCAAACAGCTTACAGAGGCGGCCGCTTTTGCAGCAGGTAAAAATTCAGTTGTAACAGCGGCTTTGTCAGCCATGACCAAGCACCTCGAAGATCATGCAAGCAGCGACGACGCCTTGTTCGTTCTCGATGAACATGGCCCAATGTCTGATAGTCATCAGGAAGGACTAATCAGATGAGTGCTGGACAAATTAGAACCTTTACAGCGCTTACTGCCACTTATCTGGTGTTACTGTTGTGCTGGAAGTGTTTTTTATGACGAATTGCGCATGTGATGTTCACTTTACCGGGTTTTCTGTGGGGGCGACTGCAAGTGCCACAGCACGAGATACACAACGAAATTCTGATCAAAATCGCTTGCCTGTAAGCTCGGTGAGGGTGGCTGTTGGAGTGGTGGAGAATGCTGGAGTGAGGAATGATGCTGCTCTGCTGGGGATGGTTCGTAAGGTCCATGCGCCCCGACAAGGGGCATCTCCGTCAGACGCACAACCATTGACCGCCTCAAAACAGTCAATGACCGCAAGAAGTGCGAAGATTCTGTCTTCAAATCAATATTTCCGCCGAGCGTTGGTGAACATGAGAGACGCCGACGCCGTTGTCCAAATACTTGAATCAATACGATTACTTGAATCAATACGATTACTTGAATCAAGACGAGTACTTGACTCAGTACGAGGCGAAGAGCCATCTGTTGCCAAAAGTCTTGAGAACCTTTTAAATGCGGCAGCAAGCTCTGGAACCCACTTTGACGACAGAGTAGAAAAATCCACTGCCTGGTTGGCACGAGACGAGGCCGTTGATTTTAAAAATTATTTGTTTCAAACCATGCTCACATTTACGGACCAGCCAGAAATGCGCCTGATCCCTCTTTCTACCCTGTCCAAAGATTCCCCCGAGTTATCTGAGAGGCTTAAAGTGTTCTTAGACAAGACAGGTCTTTCGACGGGGCTTTCCCGCGACGGTCAAACACAAACCATCGACATACCCCGACTGGCTAAAACAGACAGTGGAAGAAATATACTTTTCTTGGAGCTGCAGCCTTTGCCGGACAACGGTAGCGAAAAGTCAAAACCGATACGTTTGTTTTTTGCTTCTGGTACACGAGCTATGCCGGAGAGTTTGTTTCACAAGACAAAAAATGATGATAAGCCGAGCGAGTTCAAGTTATTGAAAAGTGAAAGTACAGTTAAACCTGAGAGTCAAGATGATAAAGAATGGATAGCTGAGAATCAAAATTGGATAGCAGAGCAGGTTCAGAAGGCGCAAAGTGAAGAAGCTGTACTTGCTATAGATTACTCCGTCTTAGGGGTGTTAGGCATCGGCAAGCCGGACGGTCATAAAGAACTACCAAGTGTGTCAGACCCACCTAAATCTAAAGGTTCGACTGTCAACTCAAGAGCAGTCGACACCGAGCATATGGCATTGAGTTTTTTGTTGAGCATGGCTGAGGCTTTGAGATTGAGATTGGACCCGACCGGGGGGGGAATCCAGCCTGTTGTTAGATACAGACTCGATTTATTTTCTCGTCGACCCATTTGCCCCTCCTGCCACTTAAGCATAGTGACCGCCGTGACCCACGAAAACTTCCCTCGACTAACCGAGTTCAATATTGCGTACGGTCCCAAACCACCAGTAAATTAAATAATAATAACCTCCCAAACTCTGCATGGCCTACTTAATGGTATTTATTTCAGTTTAAGCAATTGCTCGGTCAGTTTTTGCACCAAGGCTACAAACCCGGCCTGTCGCTCTTTTTCTTGCGCCACAACAGCGGCAGGTGCACGGTCTACAAAGCTGGCGTTGCCCAGCTTGGCTTCGCACTTTGCAATTTCTGCTGATACCCGCGCAATTTCCTTGTTAATGCGTTCAGTTTCTGCTGCCACATCAATTTCAATGTGCAGCATCAATTTAATGTCACCCACAATCTGAACCGGTGCCATGGCGTCTGCAGGAATGACTGCTTCCACCCGCACCTCAGACAATTTACCCAAGGCAGCCAGCACCGGTGCTGCGGTCTCAAGGAATTCCTTTTCAAGGACTGAGCTTTCGAAGGCAGCAATCAGTGGTACTTTTTGTGCGGGGGAAATGCTCATCTCACCCCGCAATGCACGCACGGCATCCACGGCGGCTTTCAGTTTTTTTACCCAGGCTTCGGCGTTTTCATCAATGCGACCCATGTCCGCTTGCGGGTAGCGCTGTGTCATCAGGTAGGCTGTTTCATCGGCTTTCTTGCGACCGGCCACCACGGCAACCGTCTGCCAGAGTTCTTCGGTAATGAAGGGAACAATGGGGTGGGCCAGGCGCAAAATGGTTTCCAGCACACGCACCAGCGTGCGGCGTGTTCCCCGTTTTTGCGAGTCGTCGCCGGTGGCAATTTGCACCTTTGCAATTTCAAGGTACCAATCGCAGTATTCGTCCCACACAAATTGGTACAGCGAGTTGGCGATATTGTCGAAGCGGTAGTCAGCAAAGCCTTTTGCAATGTCGGCCTCAACACGCTGCAGCGTGCTGACAATCCAACGGTCTGCTTGTGAAAACTCCAGGTAGCCGCCCGGCGTGCAGGCTTCCGGTTTGTGCGCTTCCAGTCCGCAGTCCTGGCACTCGGTGTTCATTAAAACGAAACGCGTTGCGTTCCACAACTTGTTGCAGAAATTGCGGTAGCCCTCGCAACGCTTCTGGTCGAAATTAATGTTGCGACCCAACGTGGCCAGCGACGCAAACGTAAAGCGCAGCGCATCTGCACCAAACGCCGGTATGCCTTCCGGAAATTCCTGTTTGGTTTTTTTCGCAACCTTGGGGGCGTCTTCCGGCTTTCTCAGGCCCGTGGTGCGTTTTTCCAGCAGCGCAGGCAGTTCAATGCCATCAATCAGATCGACTGGGTCCAAGGTATTGCCCTCGGACTTCGACATTTTTTTGCCTTCGGCGTCACGCACCAAGCCGTGAACATACACATGGTGGAAGGGCACTTTGCCCGTAAAGTGCGTGGTCATCATGATCATCCGGGCCACCCAGAAGAAAATAATGTCAAAACCGGTGACCAACACGGAAGAGGGCAGGAAGTGTTTCAGGTCCGGTGTTTCTTCGGGCCAGCCGAGTGTGGAAAACGGCACCAGCGCAGAAGAAAACCAGGTGTCCAGTACATCGGCGTCGCGGTTCAGTGCGCCGGTGTAGCCCGCGGCCTGTGCTTTGCTGCGAGCTTCGTTTTCATCCCTGCCCACAAACAACTGGCCTTGTTCGCCGTACCAGCAGGGAATTTGATGACCCCACCACAATTGGCGGGAAATGCACCAGTCTTGAATGTTGTTGAGCCATTGGTTGTAAGTGTTGATCCACTGTTCCGGGAAAAATTTCACTTCGCCGCTGGCCACCACATCAATGGCTTTTTGCGTAATGCTTTTGCCCGTGGCGTCGCCTTCGCCCACCTTGCTCATGGCCACAAACCATTGGTCGGTCAGCATGGGTTCAATGACGGTTTTTGTGCGGTCGCCGCGCGGCACCATCAGTGTGTGGGGCTTGATGAGGTCCATCAGGCCCAGCGCATCCAGGTCTTTTACAATTTGCTTGCGGGCAGCGAAACGGTCCATGCCCTGGTAGGCCGCCGGTGCCTGATCGTTGATTTTTGCATCCAGCGTCAGAATGCTGACTTGTGGCAGGCCATGGCGTTGTCCAACGGCGTAGTCGTTGAAGTCGTGGGCTGGCGTTACCTTCACAATGCCGGTGCCGAATTCGCGGTCTACGTAATCGTCGGCAATAATGGGTATTTCACGGTCGCACAGCGGCAGGCAGACGGTTTGCCCTATCAGGTGCTGGTAGCGTTCGTCTTCCGGGTGAATCATCACGGCCACGTCGCCCAGCATGGTTTCCGGGCGGGTGGTGGCCACCACCAGATGCGTCAATCCTTTAACGCCATCGGCTTTCGCCAGCGGGTAGCGAATGTGCCACATGGAACCCTGTTCTTCAACGCTTTCCACTTCCAGGTCAGACACCGCTGTGTGCAGCACTGGGTCCCAGTTCACCAGACGTTTGCCGCGGTAGATCAAACCCTGTTCGTAAAGGCGTACAAACGCCTCTGTAACAGCCGTGGAGCACTGTGCATCCATGGTGAAGTATTCGCGGCTCCAGTCGACGCTGGCGCCCACACGGCGCATTTGCCCCGTGATGGTGGAGCCGGACTGTTCTTTCCATTCCCAGACTTTTTCCAGAAATTTTTCCCGGCCTAAATCATGACGCGTAACGCCTTTTGCGCCCAACTGGCGCTCCACCACCAATTGCGTGGCAATGCCGGCCTGGTCTGTACCCGGCAGCCACAGGGTGTTGTGGCCCTGCATGCGGAAATAGCGGGTCAGCCCGTCCATGATGGTTTGATTGAACGCATGCCCCATGTGCAGCGTGCCGGTAACGTTGGGCGGTGGCAACTGAATGCAGAAGTCTGGTTTGCCTTCATCCGTTGTGGCTGCGGCCAGTTTGTTCTGTTCCCACTCGGGGGTCCAGCGGGCTTCAATGGCGGCGGGTTCAAAACTTTTTTCAAGCGTCATGGCGGGGTCTGGGCTTTGCATCTTTTCGAGCCCGAATTATAAACCGCTAAGCCTGCGCCTGTGTGTTTGGGTCAGGCTTTGGTTGCCAGCCCCGCTTTTCAGGCTTGTTTTTCAGGTTTCGCCGAATTCGTGATGCGTTAGTGCATACCCGCGGTCGCGATAGAACTTGTAGCGGTTGCGGGCCGCTGTTTTGAGTGCTTCCTGGCGCCCCACAATTTCAATGAGGCGTTCAAAGCGGGAAAAGTAGGGCGGTGGATCGGTGTCAAGGTTCACCAGCACCTGATGGTGGGTGGGCCAGCGGGTTGTCCAGCCCCACATGCGGCACAAATTCCAGGGGGGCGAACGCCCAGAGCGCTTTGTCCAGTGCATCCAGCAGATCGGTATCTTGTGTATAGCAAACCACCTGATTGCCTGCCGCCCACGCCTTGCGCACCAGTTTGCAGGTGTGCAGGAGTGGGTCGCTCACGTTTGAATGAAAATCAATGCGTGTCATTGAAAATGCGCCATCAACTTGCGCGGTTTTTCAGGAAGTTCACCAATAAAGGCACGGGACGCCCACTAGAGCCTTTTGCCGCTCCACTTTTCCAGGCGGTACCTGCAATGTCCAGGTGTGCCCAGCGGTAGGCCTTGGTGTAGCGCGCCAGAAAACAGGCCGCCGTAACGCTGCCCGCCATGCGGCCGCCAATGTTGGCCATGTCAGCGAAGTTGCTCTTTAGCTGGTCTTGGTATTCATCGTCCAGCGGCATGCGCCACGCCGGGTCGAGTGCACCTTGGCCGGCCGTCAGCAACTCATTGGCCAGTTCGTCGTCTTTGCTGAACAGGCCGGAATTCACGCCACCCAGCGCAATGACACAAGCGCCGGTGAGTGTGGCGATGTCCACCACCGCAGCCGGCTTGAAGCGCTCGGTGTAGGTGAGGGCGTCGCATAAAATCAAACGCCCTTCGGCATCGGTGTTCAGAATTTCAATGGTTTGCCCGGACATGGAGGTAACGATGTCTCCCGGCTTGGAGGCATTGCCCGCAGGCATGTTTTCACAGGTGGGAATGACGCCAATCACATTGAGCTTGAGCTTCATCTCTGCGATGGCTTTCAAGGTGCCCAATACCGAAGCGGCGCCGCACATGTCGAATTTCATTTCGTCCATTTCAGCGCCCGGCTTCAAGGAAATGCCGCCAGTGTCAAAGGTAATGCCTTTGCCCACCAGAACCACAGGAGCCTGACGCGCTGCTCCGCCGTTGTATTTCAAGACAATCAGCTTGGGGGGTTCAACAGAGCCTTTGGCCACGGACAGCAATGAGCCCATGCCCAGCTTTTCCATGTCTTTGCGCTCCAGCACTTGCAAACCCATGCTGAACTGCTTGGCCAGTTCGCCAGCCGTTTTTGCCAGATAGGTGGGGGTGCAAATGTTGCCCGGCAAGTTGCCAAGGTCTTTAGCCAGTGCCATGCCTATGCCCACCGCACGACCGGTTTCAATGCCGCCAGCGACTTCACGCTGGGTTTCACGCTCTGCAACCAACACCGCTTCAGTGATGCCGTTGCTGTTGCCGTTTTCAGTTTTGCTTTTGCATTGGTCAAACCGGTAGCCGGCCTCAACAATGGCTTGTGCAGATTGCCCGGCGGTCCAGGCCAAGTCAGCGCCATTGACGCTGGCTTCATGCAGCAACCAGTGGCAGGTGCCTTTTGGCAATGCGATGGCCGCTTTTGCTGCCGCCTGTGCCGAACTTGCAAACGCCTTCGCGTTGAGTTCTTCGCCTAGCACCACCGTGCCTGTGGGCACTTTTGCCAGCGACAGTGCCTTGACCTTGATGCTGGGTATGTCAGGGGTGGCTGACGATGCTTTGCTGCGTGAGCTGCGCGTGGCTGCAGGCTTGGCGGCGGCTGCGGATTTGATAATTGTTTTGGTTCGTGTGGTTGTCATGGGTCGCGTTTCTTGGTTGGCATGAGACAATAACCCAAATTATGGCTAACAGACTTCAGTTCCGTCAAAAACAAAGCTTGTTTAACCCTAAAAACCGATGATATTTCGAAAAATCATACGCAAAGAACTTGGGCAATCGGCCAGTGCGACCTTCATCGCCTTGCTGACCATTGTCATTACGGTGGCGCTGATACGAAGTATCGGTCAGGCCGCCAATGGTCGCATCGACAACCAGTCCGTGGTTAATTTCCTGTTGTTCTCCACCATCAGCTATGTACCGGTGGTCATGGTGCTCACCGTGTTTTTATCGGTGCTCATGGTGGTGTCCAGGGCGTTTCGCGAAAGTGAAATGGCTGCGTGGTGGGCTGCGGGTCTGCCGCTTACGGCCTGGGTCAGGCCTGTGCTGCGGTTTGCCTTGCCCATGACTGTGGTGGCCGGGCTGTTTTCTGTGTTTCTAACCCCGTGGGCCAGGGTGCAGAACATGGAGACCATGCAGCGGTTTCAACAGCGGGCAGATATTTCCAAAGTGTCAGCGGGGCAATTCCGCGAAACCAGCGATGGCTCGCGGGTGTATTTCATTGAACGTGAAAGCTCAGACCGCCGTCAGGTGGAGCAGGTGTTTGTACTGACTGAAAAAGCCGGCAAGCTGACATTGGTGTCCTCTGCGGGCGGTGTGGTCAGAACCGAACCCAACGGCGAACGTTATCTGGTGCTTCAGGAAGGCACCCGCTATGACCTGCAACGCACCAGAAACGACTTTGACGTCATGAACTTCGAGTCCTACGGCATACGGTTGGAACCCGGTTTCTATTTGCCGCCAGACCCCACCCTGCAAGGGCGCGATATTCGCCTGTTGCTGGCAGACAGTTCCGGGGGGGCCAAGGGTGAACTGCTCTGGCGTTTGGGGCTGCCCTTGTCTGCGATTGTGTTGGGTTTGCTGGCCATTCCGCTGTCGTTTGTGAATCCGCGGGCTGGCAACTCCTTGAATCTGTTTTTTGCGCTGCTGATCTACTTTTTCTACAGCAACCTCTTGTCCATTGCACAGGTGTGGGTTTCGCGCGACCGCGCTGGTTTTCTGGTGGCCTTTATTTTGCCGCCACTGGTCGGTCTGCTGGTATTTTTCTGGATGATGTGGCGCCGCAACCGGGTCACGTACCCCTCTTTGTTTTCTCGTTTGAAACGCGCAGTGACCGAAAAAAGCGGGGAATCAGCATGATGCCCACCGTGGTTTCCCGTTACATCGGCGGCCAGATTCTCCTGTCCACCAGCTTTGTGTTGCTGGCGTTCTTAGGCTTGTTCGCGTTCTTTGATTTTTTAGCCGACATGGACCGCTTGTTGCGCCCCGGTGTCCGCTTCGCTGATGTGGCCATTTCCATTGCCTTGGGGCTGCCTGCACGGGTGTACGAACTGGCGCCTCTGGCCGCCTTGATCGGCAGTATTTATACCCTGGCGGGTCTGGCCTCAAGTTCGCAGTTCACGGCAATGCGCAGCGCCGGTTTAACCACCATGACTGCCCTGCGCATCATGCTGAAAACAGGCCTGCTCATTGTGCTTATTACCGTGGTGGTGGGGGAGGTTGTGACCCCACTGGCCGAACGGGTGTCCGTCGCAATGCAAGCCAGCAACCCGGCCATTTCCAAGGTGGGTGCGCCTTTGCGGTCTGGGCAATGGGTGCGCGATTCCATTTACGAAGGGGGCAAGCTGCAACGCGTGCGGTTTGTAAATTTTGCCTCATACCAAGAAGGCAAGGGCCTGGTGGGGCTTAACATTTATGAGTTCACCCCAGAGAACAGAATGACGCAATGGATACGTGCCGCCTCTGGTGTTTACCAGGGCGACCAGCGCTGGGAACTGACAAATGTTGAGCTGCGCCGTTTTGAGTCAAGCGGCGCTGAACCGGCCGTGGCTTTGTCTGAACAAAGTCTGGCCACCTACCTGTGGGCCTCTACCCTCGAACCCGATCTCTTGTCCGGTTTGTACATCGCCCCTGAAAAAATGTCGGCAATACAACTCTGGCGCTATCAAAGTTTTCTGTCTGAAAACCAGCAGAACATTGAAAAAGTGGAATTGGCGCTGGCCAAGAAAACCATCTATCCGTTGGCAGTGCTTGTGATGATGGTCATCGCCTTGCCGTTTGCCTACCTGCATGCGCGTGCCGGCGGGGTCAGCGTAAAAATATTTATAGGTATTATGTTGGGCATTGGTTTTTACTTGTTGAACAATTTGTTTTCTCATTTGACTGTGGTTGCCAACATTCCACCGTTGGTCAGCGCCAGTGTTCCCAGTGTGTTGGCCTTGTTCGGCGGCTTGTTGGCATTGTGGTGGGTGAACCGCGTTTGAAGACTTTCAAGAAAGGCGTTGCGTGAAGCAAGCTCTGATTTTATTCGGGCATGGCGCCCGCGATCCGCGTTGGGCGGAGCCCTTCCACAAACTGCAAACCCAGTTGCAGCGGGCGGATCCGGAATTGTCGGTCAGTTTGGCTTACCTGGAACTGATGCCCCCCTCGCTGCTGGACGTGATTACCGGCCTGGCAGATCAAGGGTTTCAGCGGGTCAGCATTGTTCCGGTTTTTTTTGGGCAGGGCGGGCATTTGCGCAAAGATTTTCCGGTGTTGCTGGAAGAATGCCGGACCCGGTTTCCTGCCATTGAAATTTCAGCCACCCCGACTGTGGGTGAATGGGATCTGGTTTTGCAGTCGATTGTGGCGGGTGCGCTACAGTCTTTGAAGTGATTTTTGCCCGAAAATAAGTTTAGGGGTAGATATTATGTGCGCTAGAGCACATACTCTAACTAACTTGAGGGACTACCACTTGAGAAAATCCAAAGGAGGCGGGGTAACATAAAAAAAAGCTGCGCCAGACGCGGTTGTTCGTTACACCTGAATTTAGAGCGCTCGAAAGAGCGCTTTTTTATTGCCTGCGGGCATTACTATGCAAATGGCCCAACAAAGCTTTGAAAGCAAATACCAGCAATGGTTTTAGAGCGACTTGATAAATTTTTCTTGATGCTTTTTTTGGTTTTTGCTTTAAAAAGCGTGTGGCAGCGCTCGGGGTCGGTCACCTTCGACAGGAACATAACGTCGCGCTCACGGTTGGGTGGGTGTTTTCCACAGGTAGCCTCTAGCCTCTAGCCTCTTTTCGCGCCTGAATCCAGCATAAAGAGTCATTTGTGACCTCTTAATCTATTTATTAACCTATATCTGACCGTTTTACCGGTCGAGCGTGCGCTGGTTGCTGTTTAAGCCCGTTCCCCGACAAGGAATCCATCCTGAAAACCGCCGTAACCGAAGCTACCGGTGAAACCGGAGATATCCAGGAGGCGCTGGAGGCAGCAGCATACTTTGGCGTGTCCGATGACGACGCCCGTGTAATCCTGACCCGGATGATGGCTGCCCTGAACGACTGGAAACGACTCGCCCGGTCCCCGGCCGTGGGGATGAGTGATGATGAAATCGACAAGGTCACGCCTGCTTTTGAGAACGACAACTGGGAGACGGTAGCGTACTTTCTGGAACAATAAATCGGCCATGAAGAGGACTTTGGTCTTCTCTGAGTCGGCCCGTTATTTTTTTGGGTCATTTGCGTAGTAATGCCCTTGCCTGCGAGATTGTTTTCAGAGGGGCGTTGTTTAGAGTGTCTAGTCTATTTCGATGGCATTTGAGTGGTTTGTTGCATTTGTGTGAATTTGCTCATAAGTAGGTATTGATCACTACTAATAGGTATGTATTTTTGTTACTTTTACGGCTCGCAAATTATGTTTGAAGAAAGAAGAGACATGAAAAAAGTAATTTTAGCTGGTGCAATCAGTATGTTGGTTTCAGGTGCAGTGTTGGCCGATGCCAAGAGCTTTGAGGGTTACAACGCGGGTTTGAATGCCTCCTCTGTGAAAACCAAACTGGAATTCGCAGCTTTAGGGCAGAGCGAGCAGACAGACGGTTGGACTCGCCCCTGTATTTCAGTACCAGGGGTATTAGTTATTTAAAATCTGTTGCTCTCTAAAAGCCCTCGGCGAGCGATATTTCAATGCGCTGTGAGGATGTCTAGTATTGTA
>JAJTDO010000064.1 GCA_021300475.1 Burkholderiales bacterium
TGTCCTGATAAATTTCAGCAATGGTGAGCACCACCTCCGCCTCGGGGCCGGCCAAAGCCACAGATTCAATGTAATTCTTTAGTGCAGCCTCGCCCTTCGCCCGCGAAACACAGGCCAGCGCCAGTTCACAATACTCGCAAACCAAACCCCAAAATTGACTGCCTGATTGCGCATGTCGCATCAAGACTGGGTGCGCCCGAAGTTGTTGCGCAACATCAAGCTGAAACCTCAGCCATTCAGGAGAATCGGCGCGGTGCGACAACCGGTCCGCGCTGAGTATGAAAGGCGACAGAGCGAAGCGCTCGGTTGGGGCATGATGTTGAATCAGGGCAGCGCGCAAATGGCTGGCCAACTCCACGCGGGGCAACAGCCAAGCGGTGTTTTCGAGGTGTTGAAATCCGCAACCGGGCAACTGGACCAACAGTTCAAGCCAAGGCTGGGATGAAAAATGAATTGAAGCAGGAAGGGTCTGAACGGGCATGTTGGATGATTTTCGCAAAATTAGCACTTTTCTCTAATTCACTGTACCATTGCAGACAAAATTCAACAGCACATTCACCCTGCTTCTACTGGTTGGCTATCCGCGACATCTGTACACAGCCACTGCATCACAGTCTCCCAGTAATAAAAATCCTAAGGGTGAAATCGTTTATTTAAGGGAATCAAATGAGCAGCGACCTGATCAAACACGTAAGCGATGCCGGCTTCGACACCGACGTTTTAAAAGCTGACGGTCCGGTATTGGTAGATTACTGGGCTGAATGGTGCGGTCCTTGCAAAATGGTCGCTCCAATCCTTGACGACATTGCAAAAGACTACGAAGGTCGCCTGCAAATTGCAAAAATGAACGTTGATGAAAACACAGCCACACCCGGCAAGTTCGGCATTCGCGGCATCCCAACCCTGATGCTGTTTAAAAACGGTGCAGTGGTGGCCACGAAAGTAGGCGCCTTGTCCAAGTCACAGTTGGCCGCCTTCATCGACAGCAACATCTAAAACACCCGAATTTACTCTGGGGGAGGTTTTTGCTTCCCCCAATTGAAATAAATACTCCCACTCCCTATTCCGTGTTCGCCCCAGCCGCCCATTGTTCGGTCTTTCC
This sequence comes from Burkholderiales bacterium, assembly GCA_021300475.1. Taxonomy (GTDB): domain Bacteria; phylum Pseudomonadota; class Gammaproteobacteria; order Burkholderiales; family Burkholderiaceae_B; genus SXZD01. The sequence continues at coordinate 1,103 of JAJTDO010000064.1, forward strand.
CTTCAGCAGTCCGGCAACACTCTCACACTAAAGTCAAATCACTCTTATGCATCTTTCAGAACTCAAAGCGCTACACGTATCACAGCTGCTTGAAATGGCCGCCGGCCTGGAAATCGACAACGCCAACAGAATGCGCAAACAGGAATTAATGTTTGCAATTCTTAAAAAGCGCGCCAAAAACGGCGAGCAGATTTACGGCGACGGCGTTCTGGAAGTGCTGCCCGATGGTTTCGGATTTCTCCGTTCTCCTGAAACCTCTTATTTGGCCAGTACAGACGATATTTACATCTCTCCCAGCCAGATCAGGCGCTTCAACCTGCACACCGGTGACTCCATCGAAGGCGAAGTCCGCACTCCCAAAGACGGTGAGCGCTACTTTGCCCTGGTCAAGGTGGACAAGGTCAATGGTGAATCGCCAGAAGCCTCAAAACACAAAATCCTGTTTGAAAACCTGACGCCGCTGCACCCTAATCAACCGCTTGTTTTAGAGCGCGACATCAAGTCTGAAGAAAACGTCACAGGGCGCATCATTGACATCGTGGCGCCCATCGGCAAAGGCCAGCGCGGTTTGCTGGTGGCCTCACCGAAATCGGGTAAAACCGTCATGCTGCAACACATTGCGCATGCCATTACGTCCAACCACCCTGATGTGGTCCTCATTGTGCTGCTCATTGACGAGCGCCCAGAGGAAGTGACAGAAATGCAACGCTCAGTGCGTGGCGAAGTGGTTTCATCCACCTTCGACGAACCCGCCACACGTCACGTTCAAGTGGCAGAAATGGTAATAGAAAAAGCAAAACGTCTGGTTGAGCATAAAAAAGACGTTGTTATCTTGCTCGACTCCATTACCCGACTCGCCCGCGCCTACAACACCGTGGTGCCTGCATCCGGCAAAGTGCTGACCGGTGGTGTGGATGCCAATGCATTGCATCGCCCGAAACGTTTCTTTGGTGCGGCACGAAACATTGAAGAAGGTGGCTCACTCACCATCATCGCCACCGCCCTGATCGACACCGGCAGCCGCATGGACGAGGTGATCTACGAAGAATTCAAGGGCACGGGCAACATGGAAATCCACCTTGAACGCCGCATGGCAGAAAAGCGTGTTTATCCATCCATCAACATCAACCGTTCAGGCACACGCCGCGAAGAACTGCTGATCAAACCCGAGCTGCTGCAAAAAGTCTGGGTATTGCGCCGCCTTCTGCACGACATGGACGACATGCAAGCCGTTGAATTCCTGCTCGACAAAGTCAAGCAAACGAAAAACAATGGCGAGTTTTTTGAAATGATGCGCCGCGGCGGTTAAACCCTAACCAGCGTGCCCTGCAAAGCCAAACTGCCACTGCGCCCTGGAATTTCTCCATATTCCACGCGGTGGCGGGGCAAAGCCCCCAAGTCAAGACGTTCAAACATTTCACGCAAGCTCACCAGCCTGTATCCCTGAGCCTTCCAGCCAGCAAGCAATTCCTCAAAAACCGGCAGCAAACGCATGCCAATCTGAGGCGTAATCAAAACCCAGGTTTTTTTCGAAGGCATAGGCACTTTCATTCATTTGCCAACCCGCCGCGCCGTGCGTACGCGCCGGTTCACCAAACACCTGATCAAACCGCTGCACGGCAAGAGACATTTCGCGGCGAGTCCAATCTGTGCTTTTGTGGGCCACATAGTCTTGCCAACGGATGTGGTCCCAACAATGGATGCCCACTTCAAAACCCGCCTGTTTCACTTCATGCAGGCGTTGCGCTTCACGCGCTCCGATGTCTGGCCCGGGCAGCAAGGTACCGTACAACAAGGTGCGAATGCCATAGTGCTCAAGCACTGAAGTGCGAGACACCTTTTGCAGAAAACCTTTTCGGAACACCCTTTTAATGGCACGCCCCGTGTGATCGGGCCCAAGACTGAACAAGAATGTAGCGTTGGCTTGAAAACGCTGCAGCAAGTTGAGCAAACGCGGCAACCCTTCACGCGTACCGCGCCATGTATCGACATCGACTTTCAGTGCCAGCCACTTTTCCATGCTCAGACCATCAAATCCCGCTCCGAACCCACTTGGTCGCTGTAATACTCGAAAATACCTTTCAACGCTGAATTCATTGTGTGCCTTGGCTTCCAATCAAGATCGGCACAGGTGTTTTCTATTTTCGGTGTACGGTGCTGAATGTCCTGATAACCGGCGCCATAATATTCGCTGGAAGTGGTCTCAACCACCCGCACCTTGGACAAGCCCTCTTTGTATTGAGGATAATGGCTCGCCATTTCAAGCATCATATTGGCCAATTCACGCACTGAATAAATATTGGCTGGATTGCCAATGTTATAAATCTGTCCCGCCGCCTTGTTGTCTTTGTTGTCTATGATTTTTATAAGTGCATCAATGCCGTCGTCTATATAAGTAAAAGCGCGTTTTTGATGTCCGCCGTCCACCAACTGAATGGTTTCTCCACGCACAATATGCCCAAGAAATTGGATGATCACCCTGCTGGAGCCCTCTTTTGGCGTATGAATTGAATCCAGTCCGCCGCCTACCCAGTTAAATGGCCGAAACAAGGTGTAATTCAAGCCTTCTTGCTGACCATAGGCTGCAATTACCCTGTCCATCAACTGTTTGGAGCACGCATAAATCCAACGGGGCTTATTGATCGGCCCATACACCATGTTCGAATGGTTGGTGTCGAACTCAGTGTCCTTGCACATACCATACACCTCCGATGTGGAAGGAAATACGATTCTCTTTTTATACTTCGCGCACCATTTAACGATCGGTAAATTCGCTTCGAAATCCAATTCAAAAACCCGCAAGGGTTGTTGCACATAGGTCGCCGGTGTTGCAATGGCCACCAAAGGAAGCACCACATCGCATTTCTTCACATGGTATTGAATCCACTCCTGATTAATGGTGATGTCACCTTCAAAAAAATGAAACCGTGGATGCCCCATAAAATCAGCCACTTTGTCTGCGGACACATCCATGCCTGAGACTTCCCAAGAAGTGGTGTCCAGAATGCGCTTGCTCAGGTGGTGGCCAATAAAGCCATTGACACCCAATATCAAAATCTTTTTCATGTCGCTCTTCACTCAGGAATTAAATAACTTTCAAATGGTTCAAAGCGGCAACGGGGGCTTGCACATGCAGACCCACCCCATTGAATTGCGCCTCAAGAAGTTCCAGTACCTCTTCGTCCGGGGCAACATACACAATCTTTTTTTCCAGCCAATGCAGACAACCCACTGACAAACGGGGGGCAAGATTTTCTTTTTTACCGAGCAACTGAGTACGCCAGACAAGCAGGCGCCCTTGCCCCACCTCTGAAAATGCACCCGGATAAGGCTTGCTGACAGCGCGGACCAAGTTATGAATTTTTTGCGCCGGATGATTCCACTGAATACGTCCGTCTTCCGCCGTTCGACCACCAAAACAAGACCCCGCTTGCAAGTCCTGCTGTTTGAGCACAGCGGTGCCTGCCACCAGGTGCGGCAAGGCGCGAATCAGGCAGATTTCAGCGGCCACCACCACTTTGCAAAACACGTCATGGGCAGCGTCATCTGGCAACACCGGAACGGTCTGCTGATCAACCACGGGGCCTGTGTCAGGTGTCGCATTCATTTGATGCAAGGTGGCTCCGGTTTCTGTTTCCCCGTGAAGCACCGCCCAATTCACAGGTGCCCGTCCCCTGTATTTTGGCAACAATGAACCGTGCATATTGAAAGCCCCCAGACGCGGCACGCTCAACAAAGGCTGTTTCAACAGCTTGCGATAATAAAAACTGAATAAAAAATCGGGCTTCAGCGCTGCAATTTTTTCAACCACTTCGGTTGAATTGGCATCTGCAGGGGCAATGCAGGCAATGTCCTTTTCCAAACACCACTTCAGCACCGATCCAAACCAGATATTTTCAGAGGGATCGTCTTCATGGGTAATGACCAAAGCAACATCCACCCCCTGCGCCCACAAAAACTGCAAGCAACGCACGCCCACAGTGTGATAGGCAAAAACCACGGCGCGCGTCATGGCGTTTTCCGTTCGGAACCAAGAATGCGGGCTATTAAAAACCGCGGACGCTGCCGCACCTCGTGGTAAATACGCCCGATGTATTCGCCCAGAATGCCGATGCCAAACAGGGCAATTCCAATCAGAAAAAATGCAATGGCAAATAAAGTGAACAAGCCACCTTCTTCAGGGCCTAGAACAAAACGCCTGCCCAATAAATACATCACCAGTACAGCCGACCCCATTGAAACCACCATGCCGAGCAGAGAAAACATTTGAAGCGGCATGACAGAAAACCCGGTCATCAGATCGAAATTCAAGCGAATCAGGGAATAAAGGGAATACTTGGATTCCCCGGCATGGCGTGGCTCATGGCCAATCACCACCTCGGTGGGGTGTTGGGCAAACGAATAGGCCAGTGCGGGAATAAAAGTGTGCATTTCATTGCACTGGTTGATCGAATCCACAATATCGCGACTGTAGGCGCGCATCATGCAACCTTGGTCGGTCATTTCAATGTGCGTGATGCGTTCACGCAAACGGTTCATGGCCCGACTCGCCACATGACGCCACCAAACGTCATTGCGCTGACGACGTATCGAGCCGACATAGTCATGGCCCTTGTCAATTTCAAGCATCAACAATTCAATGTCTTCAGGCGGGTTTTGTAAGTCCGCATCCAGCGTAATGACCGTGTTTCCACGTGAATGGGAAAAGCCCGCCAATATCGCAGGATGCTGCCCATAATTGCCATTAAAAAAAATAACGCGGGTTACATCAGGGCGTATCCGGTATTGGGCAGACAAGAGTGAGGCAGACGCATCGCGGCTGCCATCATTGACAAACACAATTTCATAACTGCGCCCCAAGGCATCCATCGCCGGGTAGAGTCGCTCAAACAAGGCCTTTAACGAGGCCTCTTCGTTGTAGACGGGAATCACAATCGAGACGTCACACTCGCTCATCAAACACCCGCCTTGTGTTGTACCTGACCGAGCACCTGTTTTAATGCATCACACACCCTTAGAATGTCTGCCACTTCCATTTCAGGAAACAGTGGCAAGGTCAAAATACCCGACGAAACCGCTTCGGTGTGAATCAAATGTGCGACTGACAAATTCATTCGCTTGAACAATTGCAACTGATGCACCGCCGGGTAATGCACACCGGTGGCAATGTCCAACGCCTTCATGCCTGCAATAAGCTGCGGGCGATACACAGCAAGCCGCGGCGCAAGCACCAACTGAAACATGTGCCAGTTGGCCTGCTCAAACTCAGACGGTGGCAAAGCCAGTCCTTGAAATACAGCGTCATTCTGCAACTGTTCAAAATAGTGTTTTGCCAGTTCGCGCCGCTTCTGGTTAAAAGCGTCCAGACGCTTGATTTGCCCCAGACCAATGGCTGCTGCAATGTCTGTCAGGTTGGCTTTACCGCCCGGTAAATCGCAGTCATAGGTGCCATCAGGAAATCGGGTGACACCTTGCAGGCGGTATTTTTCAAACTGTCTGGCTTCATCTTCGTTGTTCATCACCAAACACCCGCCCTCGCCAGTGGTCATGTTTTTATTGGGATGAAAACTAAATGCGGTCATGTCACCAAAGCTGCCCAATGGCCTGCCTTTCCAACAACTGCCCTGAGATTGCGCAGCGTCTTCAATCACCCGCAGCTTGAAGCGCTTGGCCATTGCATACACACGATCGCGGTCCACGGGAAAACCCGCCAGGTCCACCGGCATGATGGCGCGGGTACGCGGCGTGATATGGGCTTCCAGCAAATTTGTATCCATCAGCCGCGTCGCCGGGTTGATATCCACAAACACAGGCTTGGCACCGACCTGCACAATCACATTGGCAGTGGCCACCCAGGTCAGGGCGCTTGTAATCACCTCATCACCGGGACCAACTCCGGCAATACGCAAGCCAATTTCAAGAGCTGCGGTCGCAGAATTGACCAGACGAACCGGCCGCCCGGCAGCGCGTTCTGACAAAACCGCCTCCAATTCACTGCACTTTTGCCCCGTGGTCAGCCAACCGGAGCGCAGCACATCCGCAACTGTGGCGATGGTTTCCTCATCAATGCCGGGACGGGTGAGCGGTAAAAACCCTGTCATTTTCCTTTTAACCTTCTAAATTGCATCCGGTAACGCTCACGGACGAACAACCACCAGACGCCGCGCATCTTCATACACCACCTGCATCGGTAATCCGCGTTGTTTAAGTTGCTCATACGTGGCCCAGTCCAACATCGCCAAAGGGCTTTTGGCCACGGGCCAACGGGAAATGAAATCGTCAATGCGGCTCAACGCACGCCCAGGTTCAGCGCGCTGACCAAACTCGAATTCATCAATGTATTGAACTTGTGTGACGGCTCGCCTCAAATAATAAGGAAAGGACTGATCGTAATAACGCACAGAAAAAATTTCGCTGTCGTAGCGCACATGGGGTTGAATTTGCCGAACCACGTCGCGGGAACTTTTAAGGTTGGAATAAGCGTCGTGGCCTGTCATGGCCAAGGTTGTCGCCAAAACCACGCCGCCGGCTGCGCTCATCAATGCGTGCACAGGCTTGCCACCCCGCAAAAACAAGGTCGCAATGCAGGCCACCCCTAAAAACACACCACCGGCCGCTGTTACATAAAACAAAAAATGCTGCACGATAGGCAAAGGGGAATCTTTGGACACAAAACGTTCGGTCAGCAGCCATGAGGCCGCGCAAAACACCCCGACCAACCAAAGTGGCAGCAAATGCCAACGCAGCGCTTTACAAGACATGGTCTGCAAATAACGTCCGACCAAAAGCGCCAGCGCAGGAAACATCGGCAAAATGTATGAAGGCAATTTGGAGGCAGAAATGCTGAAAAATACAAAAACGAAGAGCGTCCAGATCAACAAGAAGCGCTGTGTTTGAAAGCCGGAGGCTGATCGATGCCTCAAGACTTGCCAGACGGCACCCGGCAACAAGGAAGTCCACGGCAAAAAGCCATAGAGCAGGACGGGCACGAAATACCAGACAGCACCTTCCCGCTTGTGTTGGGTGGTTAAAAATCTGTCGAAATGCTCATGAATGAAAAAAAATTCTGCAAACCCCTGATTTTTGACAGAAACCAGAACAAACCACGGAATAGCCAATACAGAGAACAGCAATAAACCGCTGGACCAACGCATGCGCCGCCATGGCTTCCAGTCAAAAGTGGTCAGGCTGTAAATCACCAGCGTGACGCTGGGAATCACCAAACCCACCAAGCCCTTGGACAAGGTGGCTCCAGCCAACCCAACCCACACCACCCAGATACCGCACCTTTGAGTCCGATCGCTTGCCTGCTCGTGGTTGGCCAACAGAAAACCACACAGCGCCAAAGCGAGGAAGAACATCAGGCCTGTGTCCAAATTCAGGAAATGACTGTTGGCAATGACCCAAACCGAACCCGCCATGACCAAGGCAGCCAACTGCCCCGCCCCCCACAAGCGCTGCGCCGTGTAACCCACCACAAACACTGACAACAAACCCGTGAGCCCGGGCCACAAGCGCGCAGCAAAATCGTTTACGCCGAAAATCGAAAAACCGATGGCGCCCATCCAGTACTGCAAGGCAGGTTTTTCGAAATATAAAAACCCGTTCAAGCGGGGCGTGATCCAATCACCACTCTGATACATGGCCAGCGCCAATTCTGCATAACGCCCTTCGTCCGGATGAATCAGCCCACGCACTCCCAGACTGGCCAGCCAAACGACGGTTAATAACAGCCAAAACAAACCGACAGACGCGGTCGATGGTGTTGCACTGTGTTTAGTCATTGCGGTGTGGCGCTTTCACGCATGATTTTCAGTGCAGGAGGCTTGAAGTAAAGACAATCCGAAAAGGATAAGATATACTGCGCGGCTTGTTTGTTATGTTGCAACCTTAGTTTAGTTTCGGTAAGTGAGTTTCCGTTGTTGGTGACCTTGAAATCAGCACCGGTATTGAAAACTTGGCTGCCCACCATAGAATCAATAAGAGAATCATCGGAGAAATCATGAAAGACGGCATTCACCCAAATTATCGCGAAGTAGTATTCCAGGACATGTCCTGCGGATTCCGCTTTGTTTCTCGCTCTACCGTTCAAACCAAAGAAACCACTGAGTTTGAAGGCAAGTCATACCCACTGGTGAAGCTGGACGTTTCCTCCGAATCACACCCCTTCTACACCGGCGCTCAAAACAAGATTTTGGACACCCAAGGTCGCGTGGAAAAATTCAATACAAAGTTTGGCCGGTTTAAAAAGACAGCCTCCTAAACATTCTGCCGAGCAGTCTACTGTGCCCCTACCAAGGCACCGTCCAAAGCAACACAAGGCAATACAAGGCGCGCCAAGTGCGCATGTCAAAATTCGTTTTCGAATCCTTGTGTTGTGAAAAAGCAGCGTACACTCATCGTACGCTGTTTTTTTTTGTTATAACCCTTTCTATCGCGTGCGTTAAATAACGGCTCTCACTGCCCATGGTGCTTTCAAACAATCTACTGCAACGGCTGCCCAGGTGGCTGCTTTGGGTTCTGGTTCCGCTGTACGCGGTACCGGGACTGCTGATGCGCGACCCTTGGAGAGCCATAGACGCCAATAATTTCGGCGTGGCCGCCACCATGGCCCAAGGCGATCTTAGCGACTGGTTGGCGCCCAACATTTATGGCTTGTTGTATACAGAGGAAGGGCCTTTGACCTATTGGCTGGCCGCCTCAATTGGCAAACTCTGGTTGCTGCTGGGTGGTCGCCACGACTGGCTTGATGAAGTGATGCGCCTGTCCTGCCTGATCTGGTTGATGGCCATCTGCTGGACCGTCTGGTCCACCGCGCAGCGCATTGCCAAGCGCCCTGAAATGCAACCCCTGAACCCGCTGAGTCTGCCCACCGTCCGCAGCGACTACTCCTATTCCATTGCCGACTGCGCTGTGCTCTGCTTGCTGGCAAGTCTGGGCCTGATGGTTAAAAGCCATCAACTGGTGGCCGAGATGCCGGAACTGTTGGGGGTTTCGATTCTGGCGCTGGCTGCAGTCCGTTCCATCAACCGGCCCATCACCGCAGGCTGGGCCTTGGGCGCCGGTTTGTGCGTCATTATTCTGGCCCGGGGCTGGTCTCATGGCATTTTTATCTTTGGCGCCATGTTGCTGGCCGCCCTGTCCAGCCCCATGTCACGCTTCGGACTGACCCACCGTCTGGTTCGGGCGACAATTGTCGTGGTTGGCGTCTTGGGCTTGTGGGCGCTGGCTGTCTGGCACTTAAGCCCTTCAGGTCCACAATACCTGAAACTTTGGTGGACTTGGAATTTAAACCAGTTTACCGATTACAACAGCCCCAAACCGCTGTTTTCCACGGCATTGCAGGGCCTTAAAACCTTTGCGTGGTTTTTCTGGCCCGCCTGGCCACTGACCGCCTGGACAATCTGGTCGCACCGCCACAACCTGAGCGATGGCGCCTTGAAACCCCCATTGGCTGGTTTCTTGGGTGGTCTGGTTGGCATGCTGTTCTACAACGCCACCAGCGAAGGCAATTTTTTCCCGTTGTTGGGCTTGCTCTCCGTACTGGCCGCGCTGGGCTTGGGCACCTTGCGCCGCAGTGTCATCAGTCTCATTGACTGGTTCGCCTTGTTTATTTTCAGTATCACCGGTGCTGTGGTTTGGCTGGGTTGGAGCGCCATGATGTACGGTACGCCCGCCGGTCTGGTTAAAAACCTCCGCCGGTTGGTGCCTGACTTCATCCCCAGCGTGGTCGCCATCGAATTGATGTTGGCAATGCTGGTTACTCTGGCATGGGCTTTACTGCTGATCTGGCGGGTGCAAAGGCACCCCAAGGCCATTTGGCGAAGCTTGGCGTTGTCTTGTGGCGGTACAACATTGGTCTGGCTGCTGATGATGACCTTGTGGCTGCCCATGATCAACACCAACAAAAGCTACGCCACGGTGGCCAGGCAAATTCAGTCGCAAATGAAACAACACCAGCCCGAACAGGCACAAGCCTGCTTGAGCACCATTGGCTTGGGGTTTCCGCAACGGGCCTCTCTGGCCTACCTGGGCGATCTTAATTTTGAATATTCAAAGGCTGCCCAAGCACAAAAACTCAGCAGCGGGTCAAACGACTGCCCTTGGACGCTCAGCTACCTCTCATTTCCAAAAAACGCTTCGGTTAAAACTCCGAACGCGCCGCAAGGCGACTGGGTCCTGATTTGGGAGGGGCGGCGCGCATCTGACAAACAGGAGCTCTTCCGCTTGTATGCCCGTCGCTGAACTGACGCCGCTCAGGGCGTTGTTCAAGCAAGCCCTGCCAGTGATGGTGGGGCAACTGGCCGTCATGGCCAACGGAATTGTAGACAGCGTAATGGCGGGCCATGCCGACGCGCAGACGCTGGCGGCCGTTGCCGTGGGCAACGCGGTCTACATCAGTTTGTATGTCGGGTTGATGGGCATTATTTTGGGGCTGACCCCCATGGCCTCGCGCCTTTACGGCGCCGGTGAACACCATAAAATCGGCCTGCTGGCAGGGCAAAGCCTCTGGATTGCAGTTGCACTGGCAGTGCTCGGCTGCACGGCCATGCTGTTCCCTGACCCCTTGCTCTCTTTGGCGCAAACAGACGCAGCCCTGGAACTGGAAATCCGCCACTATTTGCTGGCTGTTGCCGTGGGTCTTCCCGCTGCCCTGTTTTTTCGGGTGTTCCATGCGGTAAACCAAGCCATTTCAACCCCGTCGGTGGTAATGCGCATTCAAATCGCCATGCTTGCTCTTAAAATTCCGCTCAATGGCTGGCTAATTTGGGGTGGCCTGGGCGTACCCGCCATGGGTGCTGCAGGTTGCGGTTGGTCCACCGCTATTGTGATGTGGTTTGCCTGCCTGAGTTCACTGGGTCTTTGGGTGACGGAAAAGCGCTATGCCCGCTTGAAAACCAGTGGTGTTTTGGGTTGGCCGCGCTGGGACTTGTTAAAGTCTTTGTTCATGATGGGGCTGCCCATCGGAGGCGCCTACCTGATTGAAGTCACGGCCTTCACCATGGTTGCTGTCTTGGTCGCGCGCTTCGGCATAGAAATCGTTGCGGGGCATCAAATTGTTTCCAACCTTACAGCCACGGCCTACATGTTGCCTCTTTCACTGGCCAATGCGACAACCGTGCTGACTGCGCAGCAACTCGGCGCATCCAACCCGGAAAGGGCGCGCTTGTTTGTGCTGACCGGGCTGAAAACAGCGGTTGTGTGTGCATTGGTGGTGGTTGGTTTTTATGCGCTGCTCAGCGACCTTATTATCGGCGCCTACACTTCTGACGCTGGTACCCGCGCAATTGCCTTTCAGTTATTGCCCTGGATACTTGCCTACCACTTGATAGACGCGACTCAAACCTTGTGTGCATTTGCCCTGAGGGCCTACGGTATATCGACGACTCCGATGCTCATCTACGGTGTTTGTTTGTGGGGGTTCGGGTTGGGCGGTGGCATCATTCTGGGTATCTGGAACACGCCTCCGTTGATGGCTGAGGGCTTCTGGATGGCGTCGGTGGGCAGCTTGTTGGTGGCGGGTATCCTGTTGGCTGGCTTGCTGTGGCGGGCGATGCAGCGAAACTGATTTGTTGAGGGATATTCTGGGCGGGGGCGGCTGGGCTTATCTGCTTCGTTAAGGCTGGGCTTATCTGCTTCGTTAAGGCTGGGCTTATCTGTCTCCGTTTAGGATGGGCTTATCTGTTTCGTTGCGCGATCTGGGCGTAAGCTCGCTATTTCCGCGCCCTGCCCTCTTGTTCGCTGCGAAAACCGCAAAGAAGAAGCGGTTTTCTCGGTCG
>JAJTDO010000014.1 GCA_021300475.1 Burkholderiales bacterium
CAGTCCGGCCACCGCCACTTTATTGACCCAACCCGGAATGCAGATAGGCTTGCCTTTTGAGACTGCTTCGTAACAGGCCTCCACAACGGCATGTGCATCTTGCCACATGAAATCCGGAATTTTGTTGGCACTGTCACGGGTTCCCATGACATCGTGGAACTCCGTTCTTGTGAAACCCGGACACAGCGCGGTGACGTGAACACCAAAAGGCTTCAACTCCATGTCCATGGACTGGGAAATACTCAACACATAACTCTTAATGCCAGTGTAGAGCAGACTGGCCGCCGGTGGCGCATACGCCGCAATTGAAGACACATTGACAATGCGGCCGTAACCGCGGGCCTTCATGCCGGGAACCACTGCGTGGGCCAACTCGGTCAGCGCGGTCATCATCACTTGAATTTCAGCCGCCAGTTCACTCCACGGCACTTCAGCAAACTGATAGCTGCCGCTCATGCCAGCGTTATTGACCAAAAAATCTATGTGCAAGTTGCGCTTGTTCAACTCCTTCATCAAACCCTTGACCGCTTTCGGATCTGACAAATCTGCTGCAATTGCATCGCACTGAATTGAATGGTCTTCTTTCAGGCGTTGTGACAGCGCCTCTAGCTTGTCGACGCGCCGAGCCACCAAAACCAGATTAAATCCTTGTTTCGCTAAAAATCTGGCAAAAGTTTCACCAATCCCTGCGGACGCCCCGGTGATCAAAGCCGTTTTATTACCTGTTTGCATTTATGTCTCCCCCATGTTGAAAATTTTATTCGTTTCTTTTTTTGATGTGCCTGTCTATCACGTCGGTGACCGAGCCACTTTGTGAAAATTGTCTGGCAATACGTTCAGCCCGAGCAGCGTCTGCAGGTGGAAGTTCTGCGGCCAAGCGACCCTTGAATACACGCCCGGCTTCGCTGCCCAATTCGGCGCTGTAAATGTAGAGCGCCTGAGCCATCACCTTGGACTGGGGAACCCCCGTTCCCTCGGCGTACAACTCGCCCAGACTGTGCGTGGCCTCTGCATCTTTGTTGTCTGCCGCGTTGCTCAGCCAGGCGGCACCGACTTTTTCATTGGTGTCCACACCCAAGCCATTGACATACATCAGACCCACCGCACCAGCAGCCCTTTGGTCCCCTTTTTCAGCGAGAGTCAAAAACTCGCGGAATGCATTCTTGTAATCCTTGCGTTTGAACGCTTCAATTGCCATAAAGTAGACTACATTGTCTCTGGCGGTAAATGAAAAGGCCACCATACTCAAAACAATCGCAAAAAAAGCAACAGCGGCAATGATAAACAGGTTTTTATTCATATATCTCTAAACAACCCAAGCACTTTTTCGTGCATTGTCTCTATGTGCCATTAAACCAGATGTAAGACACTTGTTAGCCAAAAAATGCCCGAAAACAAGATAAAAAAATTGCCCGATATCGTTTTCAATCTGATCCATGTCTCCCCAAAAATCAGATTGCTGGTGTCCTTTGCTTTTGCGTTCCTGATCGTTGGGCTTTTTTCAATTTGTCTGAAACCCACTGAATTTAAAGACCCGCTGCAATTTACCGCCGAACTCAGTGAGCACACATCAAGTTTCAGAAAACAATTTTCCACGCCCCCACTGGCTGCCGATAAGGGCCAAGACCTGCAGATTTCCGTCAAGAACTCGTCCAGAAAGCCGTTGGAAATCCATGTCTACTCCAACGTTGTAACCCGGATGGAAAGCGCTTCGGCGAAAACCCTCATGGGTGAGACCGTTGTTGTACGGCGTGAAAAAACCTGCCTCGACTGGTTTATCGGTGACGCTTCATCCCTGAACCTGACTTTGCCACCCCAGCAAACCGTTTTGCTCAACATCAAGGCTTCCAGCCAGATCAAGGGGGCGCTCAGGCTGACGGCGGTTGATGAAACGGCATTCCAGAGAATGCAACTGACCACCGGTCTAACTGTGGGCGGATTGGCTTTGCTGCTGGTCCTGTCCGCTATATTTTCATTCGAAATCTTGAGACTACTGGGTCAAAGTGTGGGCTGGTTGCTGATACTGTCCACGCTGATGAATGTGACAGTGGGAACCCTGTTTCTGACTGACGACAACTTCTCAAATCTTTTTTCCATCAGCGCAATACTCTGCACGCTGTTTGTGCTGCTGGAATACGTAACCTCTGCCCTTACGCTGCGATTGGTCTCTCCAACCACACCGAAAAAGTTTATCAGGGTCGGCTATTTTTCCATTGTATTGTTGCCAAGTGCCTACTTACTGCTTTCCCTTGTGTTTTCAGCATATACCCGAGAACTTGCACTGGCCTTTATTTTGGGTGCAGGGGCCTATCGTTTCTGGGGCTTGTTGCGCCAATCAATGGTCTCGCCTGATGGCATGAATATTTTAGCGGGCGACATCATGAATTTCATTCAGTGGTGCACCCTGTTCGTATTTCTTTATGGCGTAACAGACAGCACACCGCTGTTTTTCGCCACGGTGGCCAACACCATCGTTCGCTTGGTGACGGTGAAGGTGCTGCACACGAAGCGTCTGATGCGCACCCTGAAGAGCCAGCAAATGCAGGAATCGCTGCAAAGCCTGCGGATCAGACGCGGTGGCGAACAAAAGCTCATGGACACCCGGGAAAGTTTGTCCGGCTTCCTGCATGACATCCGGCAACCCTTGAGCGCCATCAACTTCACGGCCCAAGCACAAATACGGCTGGCGCAAATGGCCAACCGCGACGATGCCCTGTGGCTGCGGATACTGGCAGCCCAAAAAAGTGTGGATGAAATTCTCGACAGCCTGATTGGCCGCATTCGCTCCAACCTGAAGCAATCCACGAGCTTTGAACAAAAAGAAATTTCCCTTCACGACCTGGTGTCACCGATTGCTGACGAATACAGGGAACTCATCAAGCAACGCGACCTGGCGATACATTTTCACGCCAGTGAGTGTTCAGTTCTTGTAGATGTGGTGGCTGTTCGCAGAATTGTCCGAAATGCAGTGGACAACGCTTTCAAACACTGCCGAACTGGCAAGATACTTATCGGATGTCGCCGTACAAAAACAGGCGTCATCATTCAAGTCTGGGACACGGGCCCGGGCTTCTCAAGTTACGCACAAAACCTGCCCACCACAGGTTCACACACCGGCAACAAGGTGGTGTTCGACTTGGTCAGATCCATTGGCGGTCAAATGGAAATCAAGAACGTAAACTACCGCCACGGCCTTTATAAAACCGGTGCGAAATTTGAGTTGCGCTTTCCGAAAACACCGCAAAACACCAGCCCCCAAAAAAGCGAAAGTGCCACAGGCCGCTTGGTGACAAGCCGCTACCAAGGGTTGATTATTGACCTCGAACCCGATGAGTTCACCCTCACCCTGCAAGAAAAATTAAGTGCAGAGATGTGCGAGACGAACCTGACGAACAAGCAAAAAACCATTTTTGAAATGATAGACGGCGACATTTACCCGGTGTTCGTGGTTGTTATTCTGCGAGCCAAACACATGGGCATTGAGCGGATACTGCGCGAGGGCATCAGGCACCACGGTGCAGCCACCCTGCCCTTCATTTATATCAACCCCAACGACGTTGTGCTGACAGAAGATGACTGGGGGCAGGAAACCGTGATTGGCAAAGCCTTCAACGAACCCGAATTCATTATCCGGACCATTCGGGTTCAAACCGGACTGAGCAGGGAAATATTTGAGGACGGCCGTACAGTTACAACTTGAGGTATAGACTTTCCAGCTCAGTGAGTACGCGGGCCATCAGGTCCGCTTCCCCTTGTGCCAGACAATTCTGCAAAACCTCGGCAAGCACCTCGTTGTCTTCGCGTCCGTTCCACTGCTTCTTGTAAGTACCTTGCTTGTAACCATGGCGCTGACGGAAGCGGTTCAGTGCATTCTTGCCGATGTACTGCAAAAACAGTTGCTCCATGTCGAGACCGAACGCGTCTGCCAACTCCAGAAACTCCACCAGCAAAGAAGCCCCCTGACCGCCAGCAAAAGCGGCGGAGCGCATGGCCAAACGGTCAATGCAGGCACGCCGCTCATCATCGGTACAAACGGTTTCCGTGGAGGCTGCTGCAAACTCAAGTAACTGGGCAACATCCCGCGCAACTTGCTCGTTGGCTGCCAAGGTCATTTCATGAGACATGACGAAATGCCAGATATCCACCACCTCAAGAACGCACTGCCCCATATCGGGCTGACTGGCCTTCCACCACTTGTAACCAAAATGGTCCATCAGTTCGCCACACTCCACCCAAACAGCCCGCGACCAATTAAGGCCCGCCTGACGCCACTGGGGGTTCACCACCTGATTAAATCCATCCTGAAGGGTCAGCATCTCGCTGACCATGGCTAGCCTGTTCATTACTTTAAACTCCAATACTGCACACTGTTGAATTAAGGTTTCGAAATGTACGCCGTTGCCGCTTTGTTGATCAATGCTTTCGTTTGGGGGCTTTCGTGGATGCCCTTCAAAGCGCTGGCGCTCGCCGGTTTACACCCGCTGTGGTCCACCGCCCTGATCTACAGCGTCTCCAGCGCCGTGATGATAACGCTGTGCAGAGAAATTTTCTGGTCACTCAAAGAAAAATCCGGCTTCTGGATGGTGGCAGCCACCGCAGGCCTCACCAACGCTTGCTTTAATACGGCAGTCACTTTGGGTGACGTTGTTCGGGTGATATTGCTGTTTTACCTGATGCCAGTGTGGGCTGTTTTACTGAGTCGGCTGGTTCTGAAAGAAAAGTTGACACCTTTGAACCTTGGTAAGGCCTGTCTGGGGGTTCTAGGCGCAGCGGTCATCACCGGTGGCATGCAAGCCAGTCAGCCACTGGTGCTCAATCCGATTGACTTGCTGGCAGTGGCCGGCGGTTTTTTGTTTGCCTTGAACAATGTACTGTTGAAAAAAATGTCGCACATGGATGGCAAGCTGATGACCTTGGCCATGGTCTCAGGTGCCTGTTTTACCAACCTGGCCCTCGCACTTGCATTAATGAATGCAGGCCTGATTGCCCAGCCAGCCTTGCTTTCAGGCGGAAACCTGCAGTTGCTGCTGCTGTGGTCGCTGCTGTTCATGGCAGCCAATGTTTGTCTGCAATACGGAGCCTCGCGTTTGCCCGCAACACTAACAGCCGTATTGATGCTCAGCGAGATCGTCTTTGGTTCAATCTCAGCCTGGTGGATGAATCAATCGGAAATCGGCACAAAAGAACTGTTGGGTGGCGGATTGATTTTAATGGCCGCCCTGTTAGGAAACACACGGAAAAAACCACTTTCAACGCACATTTAACTTTAAAAATCGTTACTAAGCCCCAAATTCAATGAAAGAATGCGAAAAAAAAGCAGGATTAGCTCACCGGATCACTTTACGGGCGGGAAAAAGCTGTTATAGTTCATTTGCACGTTTGAGTTGTTTAATTTCTCGCTGGTTGTTTAAATCTTCTGCTCCGCATTTGGTTTTTCGTCTGCTTGAATTTCTGGCTTTTCAGACCAAACATCTCATTGCGGCAATGCACAGTTTCATTTTAAGGATTTAAATTCATGAGCGTACAAACAGGCACCGTCAAGTGGTTCAACGAGGCAAAAGGTTTTGGTTTTATTACCCCCGATCAAGGTGGTGATGACCTTTTTGCCCACTACTCCCAGATTCAAGGCAATGGTTTCCGCAAGCTTGCAGAAAACCAACGCGTAGAGTTTGAAGTGGTTAAGAGCGACAAAGGCTTCCAAGCCAGCAAGATCCGCGCGATCTGAAGATCTGAAGTACGCCAGTACTTAAGATGATAAAAGGAGTCCTAGGACTCCTTTTTCGTTTTCAGAAACCCTTTTCAGGGCTTCATCAATCTGTTCAGTGCAAAGTCTTTCCAACACCTGTCCAGGTTTCATCCAGAATTTCAGCAACCCTCCAGCCGTTCATAAACGGCACGTGGCCTTGCCTGTCCTCCAAAAACTTTTGAATGACGCCCACAACGCCAGAATCCATACCATCCACCAAGTTACGTGCATCAGCCTCAAACTCACTGATGTCCATTCCCGGGTTTTCTGTCTGTATGGACCTTAACGCATCAAAGAGCGTTTCCATTTCGGGCTTTCTGTGTTCCAAGCCGAAGTAAGAAAAGAAGCCTATTAGGTAAATCGAGTCTGACGCCATACCGGTGAACTCCAAAAGGTTTCTCAGTCTGTCTAGGACAGATGGGATTGGGGAAAGTTCACACCTCTGAGCTAACGTCTAAAAAAACACAGAAAACACAACGCAAACCCAGAGGACTCAAAAGCCGAACGACTTTAATCTAAAGATTGCGACAGCTGAAGCCCGAATGCACTGTCTACACTGCTGTTTGTAAGACCACCAACGATATAAGCTTGAAGCTTCAGCTCTTTTGCAAGCTGATTTGTGATGAACAGCGTGATCTCTTTTTGAGATGCTACTCCAGACACAGAGGCCTGTCGATGGTCATAAATAATGCCCATCTGGCTCTTCTTATTCAATGCTCTTGCCACCCCAAATGCCCCGAATGCGGTGTCCCTGAAATCAATGGTGGATGTATCCCCCATTTTTTTGTAACCCATGGTTCCAAAGTAAGTTGTTTTTCCGCTGATGGAGTAACCATCGAACTGGACTGAATAATCTCGCTTACCGGTTCCCAAGCCCTGCTTTTCATCGGCAGTGGGAAACTTCACTTTGGTCACCAGATCCACGCCATAACCGCCCTCCAAGTTACGTCCCACATTAAAACCTGCGGAAGCCACCACGTCGCCAAGGCCAGAGGCTGTTCTACGGGTTGCGGTTTGTGAGTTTGAAGTCACGATGGGCGCATTGCCAGCACCGCCCACCACGTTGGAAGGACCAGAAATATTGATGTAAGGCACAGACAATTTCAGGGTCAGGTCTCTGTTTTCCAACTTCAAGGTGGTTGGAACATACGTGATGTTGGTTTTCTCGGTACCGCCAAATTTTCCCGTGCTGCGATCTGCCCCCACGGAAATGCTGGTCTTGAAGCTGTCATCGCTACTTTGCGCTGCGGCAAGCGTTGCTGCTGACATCAAGCCAACAGCGAGAAGAAAGGGTTTGCTTTTAAAGGTGTATCGAGCCTGCATCGTGTCTCCTTGGTTTGCGCTGTTATTTTTTATGGCTACATTATGCTGCAACTGAAATGCGAGTTGAAACCATTCCGCGATAAATCGTAGCGGCTTGGGTACGGCTTGTGGCATTAAACTTTGAAAACAGCTCAGTCAGGTGATGTTTCACTGTGTCTGGGCTGATGTTGAGACGTTTCGCAATTTCTTTGTTGCTCAAGCCCAACGCCACCATTTCCATCAAAGACTGCTGATATTGCGTCAATTCAAGGGCACCAACTGGCGAGCCCATTGTTTTTAAACCCGACTCTGCGACAGACAACAAAGAGTTTTGCAAGCGCCAGGATGGGGATAACCCCACTGTGATCATAACGTCGGCGATGCTTTCCACAAAAGACTGAAAATCGTCATTTTTGTTGAGCCGCCAAAAATTGTTCTGCGGTTCGTCGGCGGTCGATTCAATAAAGTCGGTGTCGGCTGTGGAGATCATCAATGGCACCTTTGCATCAATGTCCCGAATTGCCCAGCAGGTGTCCAAACCCGAAGTGGTGCCCAGGTTAAGGTCCGCGATCACCAAGTCTGGCTGGAATTCTTCATAAACTCTGGCGAAGTCGTCCAGGTTCTCAATCCTGAGAGTGGACGTGCCCGGAGCCACCAGCCCGATAATGTCGCAAATACTGGCGGCGAACAGTGGGTGATCTTCTACGATCAACACTTTGGCGATCGAATTCATAGGTGTACTGCCCTTACAATTAAAGCTGACTTGATGCTGCTTCCGATGTACGTATTTTGCGATCTAATTGTAAAGTGCACCCCCCCTCAATCGGGGAGAACGATGCGGGCCAGCGCCCATTGTAATGCTCAAGTCATCAAGGGGGGGGCACCCATGGGGAGTTATCTTATGTCAGGGATTTTCTTACATTTGCACTCAAGCAAATCAGGAAGTTCCCATGAAAACGAATCAAAATTTCTTTGTCGCAGCAGTTGTGTCGCTGATGGTCTCTTACGCTCAAGCCGAGACGAGCGACAGAATGATCGTTCGCATGAAACCCTCTGATTCCGGCCGCATTCAGGCCAGTGAGGTCTTGCGCGACCACGCCCAACGGGTGGTGCAGTCCAACGCCAGCGGCGCCTCATGGCTGCGCTCCAGCGACAAGCACACGCATATCTTCAAATTCGACCCAAGAGCCTCCGAAAGCGATCGCACAGCCCACATCAACCGCTTGCGCAGCGACCCCAACGTAGAATTCGCAGTGTCAGACAGGCGCGTTAAAACCAATGCAGTGAGTAACGACAGTTTGATGTCCCAACAGTGGTATTTGAACAACAACTCCGTCGCAGGCGCCCGTTTTGTGCAAGCCTGGGATCAGTACCGCGGCAGCGCATCTACAGTGGTTGCAGTTGTGGACACCGGTGTTTTGTTCAATCATCCGGACCTCAAGGACAGGTTGATTGCCGGTTATGACTTCATCTCAAGCGCAGCCATTGCCAACGATGGAAACGGCCGCGACAACAATGCCGCGGATTCAGGCAACTGGGTCAGCGAGCAAGACAGACAAACAACAGAATTCAGCAAGTGCTCGAAATCCGACAGCTCATGGCACGGCACTTTCGTTGCTGCGCAAATTGCAGGCAATACCAATGACGGCCAAGGCATCGCTGGCGCCAACTGGAACACACGCTTGCTGCCCGTACGTGTTCTTGGTAAGTGCGGCGGATACCTTTCTGATGTGATGGACGGTGCCCGTTGGGCTGCCGGGCTCCCCGTTGAAGGCATCCCCCTGAACCCGAATCCGGCCAAAATCATCAATCTGAGTCTAGGCGCTTCTGGTGCATGCGGGCAATTTGAACAAGACGCAGTCAATGCAATCAGAGCAGCCAGGGCAGTGGTTGTGGCTGCTGCGGGCAATGGCGGTGGCGCGGTTGATTCTCCGGCCTCCTGCGAGTTCGCGATTGCTGTGGGTGCGGTGGATTTCGACGGGCAACGCGCCAGCTACAGCGCGATCGGTTCAAAAGTCAGCATCATGGCACCAGGTGGCGATGAAGTCGGCCTGATTGGCGCCAACAACGACGGCTTGACCGAAGCGGCAGCGCATTCTTACGGTAACAAGCGGGGCACCAGTTTTGCAGCCCCGTTGGTCAGCGCAGCCTTGGCTCTGGCCCACGGTCTTCAAGGGACCATGGACTATGATCAGGCAGCCACTTTGCTGCGCAATTCCGCCAGACCGTTTGCCGCCGCCAGATCAAGCGAGTCACAGTGTGTGGCGGGTTCAGGCCCAGTGAAATGTGTTTGTACGACTAGCGTGTGCGGTTCGGGCATGCTGGACGCCAACAATCTCGTTTCCTTGGCACGTGCTGGCAAGTCGCTGGCCAACCCAACCATCGGCAACACCACAGACAGCAACTCCGGTTGGACGCTGGACTCAAGAAACAGCGTAGCTGCCACCGGACGCCTCATTGTCAGCCACAAATGGATTCAGAAAACAGGCCCGGTTACGCTGACGCTCACCAACAGCAACACACCCGGCCTGGTAAGAACAAGTGCTCCCACCCAGGCTGGCGAGTATATTTTTGAAGTAACGGTAGAAGACAGCAACGGCGCATCACACACCAGCAGGGTGGCACGGATTGTAGGCGTCCAGCAATTGGCAGACGGCACCACCAACAATGGCGGTTCGGGTGCAGGCACAGGCAACAACGGTAACACCCAAAGCGGTACAGACAGTACAACGCAAACACCAGTGACCACCACGGGCGGCAGTGGTGGTGGCGGTGGAGGGGCCTTGCCGATTCATCTGTTGGCCATCATGGCGCTGGGAATCCTGTTGCTTCGCAGCGCTGAAAAAGTCACTCGTCAAAAAATTGCGTAAAACCGGACACAGGTTCCCGGTCGGTTTTCAAACGGTTTTCCGGTGCTGAAGTATCTTCAAAACCCAGAGACATTCCACAAACCAGCATTTCCTCAGGCTCGAACTTCAAGTGTGAACCAATGGTCTGTGGAAAATCAGCAAATGCGGCTTGCGGGCAGGTGTGAAGACCCCTGGCGCGGGCCGCGATGGCAATGTTTTCCAGAAAAAAACCGTAGTCCAACCAACTGCCCTGCCCCAACCGCCTGTCAATTGTAAAAATCAGCCCCACAGGTGCGCCGAAAAATTCAAAATTCTTGCCCATCTGCTCAATCATTCGCTGTTTCTCGTCTTTTTTAATGTTCAGCAGACCATAGAGATCGAATCCTATCTTCCGGCGCCTGTCGACATAAGGGGAAAACCATTGCCGAGGATAGTAATCGTACTCAGGCGTGTCCTTGGGCCCGCCTGACACATGAAAATAGCTGGCTTTGATGGCTGCACTCAGACGCTGTTTTGCATTGCCAGTGAGTACGCGAACCCGCCAAGGCTGAGTGTTGGTACCCGATGGCGCACGACTGGCCAACGCCAGAATTTCTTCAATTGTTTTTCTCGGAATGGGTTCCGCCAGAAAAGCACGCACGGAGCGGCGGCTGTTAATGGCCTCATCGACGCATTTTTTAAGGGTCTCTTGATCCATGGGCTTATCCTTTCAACAATTGGCGGGGCTTGGAATTGACCAAGGCCACAGCAGACACTGCAATCAACATACCGGCGATGGCTGACAAAGACAGTGCCTCGCGAAACAAAGCCCAGGCCATCAGTGCGGTAACAGGGGGCGTCAGGTAAAACAGACTGGAGACACGCGTGGCATTGCCGCGGCGTATCAGTTCGAACAACAATGCGATGGCTCCGATCGACAAACCCAGCACTGCCCACACATAGGCAATGACAACACTGCTGTTGATTTCCCAAGCGGCCTCGCGTTCAAGCCAGAAGGCCAATGGCAGCGTAAACAGCGCCGATGCCAGGTACTGCACGAAGGCGCCCGAGCGGGTGTCGAACGGTTTGCATTTGTACTTTTGATAGAGCGTACCCAAGGTAATGGCAAACAAGGCGCCGACAATCCAGATTAAATTGTGCCAATGAATTCCGTCCACCGACCATTTGCTGGAAACCGTCACGCCGACCCCCACGAACCCGGCCAGCAGACCGAACCATTGTCGCCTGCTCACAGCCTCACCAAACCAACCCGACAAAATTCCCGTCAGCAGGGGCTGCATACCCACCACCAAAGCGGAAATACCGGCAGGCAAGCCCAGCTTGATTGCCACCCAGACCCCTCCCAAGTATCCCGCTTGCAGCAACAACCCGGCCAAACCGATTTTTGGCCATTGCTCGGCCTTAGGCCACGCCACACCTTGAAAAACAACCAGCGGCAACAGCACAACACACGCGCCGACATACCGGAAGAATAAAAAAGACAGGGGTGGAGCATAGGGCATTGATAAACGGGCAATAATGAAACCCGTGCTCCAGATCAGGACAAAAAAACCGGCAATACCCAAGGTGACGGTTCTATCAGACCACCCCATACGCGCTTGTAAACTAGACACCCATATCTCCGATGTTACTCACGACCTCTCGCAACACCGAGCCACTGCTGTCGTAATTCTGTTGAAACTGCAAAAGGCGACCAATGCTGTCGGCCTGCAATTCAACCATGGCCGTCAAATCTGTACCATAGCCGCCCGCCATGCACATGGCCACGGGAATGCGCCGCGCTTGCGCCCAGGAAAACACTTTTTCATCTCTTTGCTGCAATCCGGCGGCACTCAGGCTAAGTTTACCCAGACGGTCTCCCTCATGGGCATCAAGACCCGCGAGATAAATAATTAAATTTGCCTCAAAGCGCTGATCGATCTCGCGCAAGGCCTCCTCAAGCTTGACCATGTACTTTTCATCTGTGGTCAGGTCATCTAGCTCGACATCCAGATCACTGACCTGCTTTTCAAACGGATAGTTGTTTCGGCCATGCATGGAGAAACTGAAAATGCTGGGGTCGTTGCGAACCAGCGCCGCAGTTCCGTCACCCTGATGGACATCCAAATCAATGACAAGCACCTGCAGACGGCGACCAAGGCGCATTTGCTCAACTTGCATAACACTGGCTGCAACCACAACGTCATTGAAGACGCAAAACCCCTCACCACCGGCTTGCCGTGCGTGGTGGGTACCACCCGCCAGATTCACCGCGGCACCCGACTCAAGGGCTGCCCGACACGCCTGTATGGTGGCACCGACAGACCGGCGTGCACGCTGGGCCATTGCAGCAGACCATGGAAAACCAATCGCCCTTTGTTGGGTTGCACTCAATGTACCCTCCCTCACCCGGGCAATGTAGTCGGGGCTGTGGACCAAGGCCAACTCACCCTCAGTGGCGGCTTCCGGCTGCCGTAAAATAATGTCCGAAAAGCGCTCTGCCACACGGTCTCGAAGCATTTCATACTTGCGCATCGGGAAGCGGTGCCCGGGGGGAAGGGGTAACACAAACTGATCACAATAAAATGCCAACATCGCTTTTCTTCCGCAGCGCAACAAAGCGCTTGACAAACTTTTCAGTGCAGCTACAATTCATTTTGTTGCGATGCACAACAGCGCAATCGGGGTGAAAATCCAGGTTAAGCCAAGCGTTTTCGAGCATGCTCGCGGATCGACTTAAACCGTAGTTTAAGCGGTAAAAATTTTTTTCTCATTCTCAGGAGTTAATCATGTACACACCAGAACAATTGCTTGCCACCCAAAAAGAACAAGTTGATGCATTCATCAAACTGAGTCAAAAATCTTTCGCACAAGTTGAAAAACTCGTCGAACACAACCTTAACACCATTAAATCAACGCTTGAAGAAAGCGGCGAGCGCCTGAAAGAAGCCATGAACGTAAAAGACGTTCAGGAACTGGCGTCATTCAGCTCAGGCCTGCTTCAGCCAACCATCGAAAAGGCAGTTGCTTACAACCGTGCCTTGTACCAAATGAGCACAGAAGCTTCTACCGATGCGAGCAAAATTGCTGAAGAAAACATCGCAAAGCTGAACAAGTCCGTGGCCACAGCCGTAGAAACAATGTCCAAGAATGCACCAGCTGGTAGCGAGTCCATCGTTGCCCTGATGAAGTCTTCCGTTTCTGCTGCCAACAACGCTTTCGACTCTGTGTCAAAAGCCGCCAAGCAAGCCGCTGAAGCCACCGAAGCGAATTTGAATGCCGCAGCCAATGCGACCATCAAAGCCGCAAGCGCCGCTTCTGCTGCTGCAGCAAAAGGTGGCAAAAAAGTTGCATAAACTTTTTTGTTGCTAAAAAAGCCTGTCTGCCAAAACAGACAGGCTTTTTTTTCGCCTGAATTACGCTAATTAAACGCAACAGACATCAGACTGTCACGGGTTCAATATCATTGAAGCCGCTCTTTCAGCAATCATCAAAGTCGGGGAACATGTATTTCCAGACGTAATTGTGGGCATCACAGACGCGTCCACAACCCTTAGGTGCCCCACTCCCCTGACCCTTAAAAACTTGTCCACAACCGCAAGCGTGTCTTCATCTTTACCCATGCGACAGGTACCCACGGGGTGAAAAATCGTCGTACCAATTTCTCCGGCCGCCTTAACCAGCTCCTTCTCAGACTGCAAAGATGCGCCGGGCAAATATTCCTTGGGTTGAAATTCTGCCAGTGCAGATTGAGCCACGATTTGTCTGGTGAGTTGCAGACTTTCTACAGCCACTTGCTTGTCTTCCGCGGTGGCCAGGTAGTTGGGGGAAATCATGGGAGCCTGCTTGTAGTCACGGCTCTGAATGTGAATATTCCCACGCGAGGTGGGGCGCAAATTACAAACGCTGGCAGTGAAGGCATTAAAGCTGTGCAAAGGCTCGCCAAATTTTTCCAAAGACAAGGGCTGGACGTGGTATTGCAGGTTTGGCAGCACTTCCCGTTCGTTCGACTTGGCAAATGCACCCAATTGCGAGGGGGCCATGCTCATTGGACCAGTTCGTTTAAACGCATACTCCAAGGCAATTTTTGCCTTGCCCATAGGCGTGGACACCATGGTGTTCAGGGTTTTCACACCGTCCACCTTAAAAATCATCCGCAGCTGCAGGTGGTCTTGCATGTTTTCACCCACACCGGGCAAGTCATGAACCACGGGGATGCGCAGTTTTTCCAAATGCTTTTTTTGCCCTATTCCAGACAACTCCAGAATTTGCGGTGAGCCCACCGCCCCTGCCGTCAAAATCACTTCCTTGCGGGCAAACACTTTTTCATTGATGCCCAGACGGTCGAAAGATACACCGGTGCAAACAGGATCGGCAGCACCCTCTTTGAACAACAGTTTTTTTGCCTGCGACTGCGTCATCACGGTTAAATTTTCACGGCCCAGCGCTGGGCGTAGAAACGCCACAGAGGCGCTACAGCGGAAAC
This sequence comes from Burkholderiales bacterium, assembly GCA_021300475.1. GTDB lineage: Bacteria > Pseudomonadota > Gammaproteobacteria > Burkholderiales > Burkholderiaceae_B > SXZD01. The sequence continues at coordinate 14,363 of JAJTDO010000014.1, forward strand.
CCGATCGCTGATTCACCTCAAAATAACCCACGCCGAAATTGTTGCCCCGGTTAAAGTCATCAGTCGAAGGAATGCCCTGCTCATTGGCTGCCACGGCAAACCGGTCCAGCAATTGCCAGGACAGGCGTTGCTTTTCTACCCGCCATTCACCTGCGCCGTTGTGAAACTCTGTGGTGCCGCCATGGTGACTTTCATGACGCTTGAAATAGGGTAGTACGTAATCCCACGCCCAAGCGTTGTCACCCGTTGCCTCCACCCAGCGATCGTAGTCGGCCGCCTGCCCCCTCATGTAAATCATGCCGTTGATGGAGGAACTTCCGCCCAGTATCCGACCGCGTGGGTACAGCAGAGAGCGTCCATTGAGGCTTTGCTCGCTGCGGGTGCGGAATAACCAGTCGGTGCGCGGGTTACCGATACAATACAAATAACCCACCGGGATTTTGACCCAGAGGTAGTTATCCTTGCCACCGGCTTCAATTAAGGCCACTTCATTGCGGGGATCTTCCGACAAGCGGTTGGCCAACAGGCAACCTGCCGTTCCACCGCCCACAATAACGTAATCGAACGTGTCTTTTCGACCCGACTTAAACACCATAGAATGCTTCCACGTTTATTTCGCCACTGGCATTGTAAATTCAGGGCCTTTGGCTATGCTGTCTGGCCAGCGCTGCATAATGCTTTTGTAGCGACTGTAAAACCGCAAACCTTCTTCGCCATAGGCATGGTGATCGCCAAACAGCGAACGCTTCCACCCGCCGAAAGAATGCCAAGCCATGGGCACGGGAATTGGAACGTTCACACCCACCATGCCGATTTGAACTCTCCGTGAAAATTCACGGGCCACACCACCACTGGCAGTAAAAATGGACACGCCATTGCTGAATTCATGCCCGTTGATCAAGTCCACGGCTTCTGCCAGCGTATTGACGCGAACCACTGCAAGCACGGGTCCGAATATCTCTTCCTTGTAAATTGTCATGTTGGCTGTGACATGATCGAACAAGGTGCCACCTGTAAAAAATCCGTTGGAGTGGGTGCGAATGGCGTGGCTTCTGCCATCCACCAACAGTTTCGCACCCTCTTCCACACCTTTGGCCACGTAGCCCTCCACCTTGGCCCGGTGCGCAGCGCTGACCAAGGGTCCCATTTCGGACTCAGGCAATTCACCACTGCCAATTTTTAAGTCGGCGGCACGCTGGCTCAGTTTTTCAACCAATTCGTCCGCCACACAACCCACTGCCACCGCCACAGAGATCGCCATGCAACGCTCGCCAGCAGAACCGTAGGCTGCGCCAATCAGGGCATCCACGGCCTGAGTCATGTCTGCATCAGGCATGACGACCAAATGATTTTTCGCCCCACCCAAAGCTTGTACACGCTTGCCGCGCAGCGTTCCCTCGCGGTACACGTACTCTGCAATTGGCGTGGAACCCACAAAAGAAACCGCTGCAACATCCGGGTGATGCAACAGCGCATCGACTGCCGCCTTGTCGCCTTGCACCACATTAAAAACACCATCAGGCAAACCAGCCTGAGACAACAGATCGGCAATCATCAGGGACGCGGAAGGATCGCGCTCAGAGGGCTTCAAAATGAAGGTGTTGCCGGCCGCCAAGGCGATGGGAATCATCCACAGTGGCACCATGAACGGAAAGTTGAACGGCGTAATGCCTGCACAAACACCCAAGGGCTGACGCAGATTCCAGTTGTCAATATCGCCGCCAATGTTGTCGGTGAAGGCCGTCTTCAACAAATGGGGCGCACCCATCGCAAATTCGACCACTTCCAACCCGCGGGTCACCTCACCTTTGGCATCTGAAAATACTTTGCCGTGTTCACGGGTAATGCACAACGCAAGCGCGTCGTGATTCTTTTCAATCAACTCTTTGAATTTTGCCAAAATGCGGGCGCGTTTCAGCGGTGCGGTTTCAGACCAGGTGACAAACGCTTTTTTTGCAGCGCTCACAGCCAGACGGATTTCATTTTGTCCACCCAACAACACCTGCGCCGTGACTTCACCCGTGGCTGGGTTAAACACATCCTGTTTGCGCTGGGTGTCGCAGTTTGTTTTGACCCCACCAATAAAATGAGCAACTTGCTGCATCACGCAACCTTCAATAGAGTTATAGCTAGAGGGGGAGCTTATACCACGCTAGAGGTAAGCTCCATTGGGGTTATGCCTTAGGCGAAAGCACCTCAAAAGCGGCGCCTTTGGCGACCACTCTGGCTTGCAAAGCCTCAAATGCAGGGCTTAGCAGGACGCAAAAATCCAACCCCGTGGCTTTAACCCCCAGCTCGATGTGTTTGGGCAAGGTGTTGTCTCCAACGTGTGGCAGGCTAAAAACAGTGACGCCTGGAAACTCGGTCTCAATGGCTTCCATGTCTTCGGTCAGCATGGCCTCAAAAGTGCCAAATACCCGCATGGCCAGACTTTTCTCAACCTGCGTGAAATGCAGGTGTGTCAGACAATTGTCCAATACCCATTCGAACATGGGATGCGCCATGACAGGAAACCCCGGTACAAAATAATGCCGCTTGATGAAAAACCCAGCAATTTTGTTGTACGGGTTGGGGATAATTTCAGAACCTTGCGCAAACTCAGCCATACGCAGGCGAATGTCTGTGACCGGCATGTTGGTGTCGCGGGCCCGCTCTTCAATCAGCGCCTTGGCTTGCGGATGCATGTGCAAAGGCAAGCCCAAGGCTTGCGCCACGGCCTGGCGTGTGTGATCGTCAGGTGTAGACCCGATGCCACCACAACAAAACACAATGTCGTCAGTGGCAAAGCTACTTTTCAGCTCCGACACCAGCAACTCGCGGTCATCCCCCAGAATTCTTACCCAGGCCAACTTCAAGCCCCGAACCTGCAAACGTTCAATCAGGGCCGAGACATGTTTGTCCTGACGCTTGCCGGAGAGTATTTCATCCCCGATCACAATCAAACCGATTCTTGTTGCCATGTGCGGTCGTTTTCTCTGAGGGCTTGTAATTTCTCAAGATAGTAATGCGTAAATGCCAGCGCGGAAATAACAGGCACCAACAAAAACAAAGGTGGAACCACACTTAAGGCTGCACAAGCCAAGCCTATCCACCAAGCCCCGCCGCTGCTGTCTTTGTAAATACGCTTGAATTCATCTGCACTGGCATGCTCAATCAGACAATCAAAGCTCATGACAGCCACCAGCAAATAGGCAGTCCAGAAAAAAGGCAGGAAAAACGCAACGCCCGGTACCAGCCAAAGCGGCAAGGTCACCAGCCATCCCACCACAAACACCAGACTGGCTTTCAACGCCTGCCACAAACTGCCAAAAAAGCCACCGGTTCCGGCCTTGGCCAAATTTGGAAAGCGATTTTTAGACACATGCGAAATTACAAAAGGCATGACAATGACGCTGGCTAAAATAACCGCTGTGCTTGCCACCAATGGCCACAGCACAAAAAATACGATGACCGGCACCAGTATGGATTTGATCCATGCCCCACCGAAGCCGCTCAGCGTGTTCACCACCTCGGGCATTTGCCCGTCGCTGAAGGCAAACTGGTGCACCCATTGCAACAAAGGATCAACCAACTCCCAGATCGCAAAAAACCAGAGTGCCACCGCGGCCGACAGCGCCATCAAGGTTAAAAGCAGCATGCGGGGATGAAACGCACCCGCGAAACCACGCCCCAAGGCAGCCAGACCACTGTTCATCGCAAACCTTTCAACAAGCGCCGGATACCAAGACTTTGTTGCTCCCAAAAACCCTGACCGTAGTTCACTCCGTCACGCTGATCTGCAATTCCTGTGGGCTCGTAGCGGATCTTCATGTCAGCCGTGCCGAAGATCAGATCCCAAACTGGAAACAACACCGCGAAATTGTGACCCCGCGCCGGATTGCTGATGTCATCGGTCATAGAATGGTGAACCCGATGAAACCAAGGTGCAACCAACAGGCGATCGCCTAGCCATCCCATGGAAATTCTGAAGTTGCCGTGTTGAAAGCTCTGCATCAGGCGCGTCAGAACCACCACCCCCATGAACTGGCCAGGAGGCAGACCAATAAGCAACGCAGAAAAAGCCATGATGGCATCTCGCAAGGCGTCGTCGAGCAAATGGTTGCGGTTGTCAGACCAGACGGTCATTTTTTGCTGGCTGTGATGCAGCGCATGCAAGCCCCACCACCACGCCCAACGGTGTTGAGCCCGATGTATCCAATAATCCACGCAGTCCAGTACCACCAGATACGCAAAAAATACGACAATCGGCTGACGCAAAGCTTCAGGAAAAACGTCTTCCAGGTTAGGCCTGTTAATGTCGAAACTGCGCAACACACTTTCAAAACTGTCAAACAACGGCGTCAAGACAAAAAACATACCGAGTGAAAACAGCCCTGAGCGGTGAATGAAGGTGTAGAGCCTGTCGATGCGAACCTGTGTATCGCTTTGAGAGATGGGCTCAACAGCAAGCCAGCGCTCCAGCAACACGCCTACAGTGGCCAGCAGGGCAATTTCCATGCAACCCACCAACAACCACTCAAGCGCATCGTAGGCTTGTTCTGCGTATGACATGGCACCCACCGCATACAACGAGGGTTGTACGCCCACCTCAAACAGCCACGTTTGCAACTCACTGAAACAATCAGAAATAAACGGCATAGTCCGGATGCTCTTTAAGCGTTTTGAAACAGAAGCCCTGTTCCTGCAATCCTGCCACTATTTGCTTTAACGCAGGGAAAAACAATTCCTGACGCGACCAGATACCCAGATGGGCCAAGAGCACATCACCGCTGCGCACAGATTTCAGCGCCTTCTTGACCAGAACATCATTGGGGAAACGCTTGGAGTCGAGCTCATCACCCAGAAACCCCGTTTCAGACCACCCCACATGGTTAAAACCGCAGGTTTTTGCAGCGGCCAACGCCTCGGGAGACAACTTACCACCGGGAGCACGCCACAAACCCGCTAGCCGAACGCCAGTTTGTCCCTGAAATACCTCATTGACTTTCTGCAATTCCTGACAAAACGCTGCGGGAGGCAAATTTAGCAATTCGCCCGCAGACTCGCCAAACTGAGGCTTGTAAGCCACAGCCTGTAAGCCATTTTTATTGGGATAAATGCGTCCATGGCGCCAGGTATGGCTACCAAAAACATGCCCTTCCTGTGCGCGGGCTTTCCAGTAGGGTGCCCAAGAGGCGTCCAAGGCAAAGCCTCCCTGAACCGTTTTTTCATTGGCCAGAAAAAATGTGGCCTTGATGTTGCGCTCTTTCAAAAAGGCTGCGATGTCGTTGGCGTCTCGCATGTTGCCTGTGTCCAGGGTCAAGTACAAGGGCTTGCACTGTGTGGCCATGGCAGGAACGGCGAAGGCACACAAGGCCGACAAACAAACGGTGGGAATCAGGGGCATCGCCATTTTTTTCATTTCGTCTGAACCATCAGTACATCGGGGCTCTGTCATGGAAGTAGACACCATGCGGTGACCGCCCCACTTTGATGCTTTTAACCACTTTGCGCGAGGCTATGTCCACCACGGACACCTGCCGGTTCCAACGCGTGGTGACCCACAAGGTTTTTCCATCAGGGGTGACTTCCATGCAGTCGGGTCCGCCGGCGATCGGAATTTGATCCACCACGGTCATGGTTAAAAAATCAAGGATGGTGACCGTTGAACTTAACCTGTTGGATACCAGGACATGCCGTTTGTCGCCCAAGCCCCTTAAATTGTGGGCCCCTTTGCCGGTGACAATTTTTTGCACGGTTTTCTGAGTTCGCCAATCAATGACCTCCACATAGTCTTTGCCCATGATGCCCACCATCAAGTGCTTTTGGTCGGGCGTAAGCCAAATACCTGCTGGCTCAGGCCCCACTGGCATGGTCCAAACCAGCGTTTGCGTTGTCAAATCAATGGCTGCGATTTTATTGCTGCCCTGCAAAGTGATAAATACAAAGCGGCTGTCCGGCGTAAACGCCATGTGGCTGGGCATGCTGGGCGTGGGGATGCGTTTGCTCAGCACAAACTCGGGCCCCTGTGGTGTTTGTTTGTGTTGATAAATATCAACGTGATCGAGCCGGAGCGCAGTGGCCACGAACAGTTTTTGGTCAGGGGTGAAACCAATCTGGTAAGGATCCACTATCTTGGGAATTCTGGCCTTCATTTCGCCGCTGATCGGGTCGAGCAGCATCAGGTCATTGCTGACCGCATTGGCCACAATCAGGGTTGAATTGTCTGGCGTGGGCATTAAATGGTGAGGCTCTTTACCCACGGAATAGCGCTTGATTTCTTCCATTTTCACGGGGTCTATCAGGCTTACGCTGGCATCGGCTGAATTCAGCACAACCACCCGTTGCTGGGCAAAAGCCCCCCAGGTTGCAAACAAGCACACAGCCATTGCACTGGCTTTCACTACTGCGGTATGAATCTTTAAGAACTGCATAAACTACCTTCTAGTCACTGTATTGTGTCGCAAGGAAAGTGTTTCCCATGCTTTTTGTAAACGTTTAACTGAAACTGGCATCGGAGTCTTTAGTTCTTGGGCAAACAAAGAAACACGAAGTTCCTGCAATTGCCATGCGAATTCTTCCAATCCTGGTTCTGTGCGCCCTTTCAGGCTTGCCAACACCTTTTGCCATGGCCCCTGCAGCGCTTGAATTTCACGCAAACGCTCTGCGTCGCGAATGGCATCGTTGCGCAAGCGGTCGATGCGGATCACCATGGCTTTCAAATAACGCGAATAATGCGCCAACTGAGGCCAAGGCCTTTCCAACAGAAACCGTTTAGGTAACAGCCATTGCAATTGAAGTTCAATATCTTGAGCGGCCAAGGGAAAGGCTTTATTGATGCCGGTCAACTTTTTGCTGACCACTTGCCATTCTGTGAGCACTTGCAGGGTGACCCGACCGATTTCCTGTGCAATCAGGTTTAAACGGGTTCGCCCCTCTTTGGCCAAAGCTTCAAAACCGGCTTCGTCGGTAGGCCACTCACCCGCCAGACAACTTCTGTCAATGGCCAATGCAATCCACTGCTGCTTCAATTCCTCTGCGTTGCCCATCGGCAGGTAGAGCATTGAACAGCGCTGCAAATCAGGCAGATTCTTTTCCAGAAATTTAAGGGGGTCTTTCAGCGCAATCGAAAACAGGCGCCTCAACCCCTGTTGATGCAGCGTCCGCGCTTGTTCCGGTTCGTCGAACACGTCAATCCGGCAGCCGTCTTGTTCATCAACCAGTGCGGGGTATCCCATCAAGGTTTGCCCGCCTCGCTTTATTTCCAGCAACTCCGGCAAGGGACCGAAATTCCAATGGGTAATTTTGCCACTGCCCAGACCACTCGGAGTTGGGCCAGCCACACCAACTCTCGTGTCTGTTGTTGTTTTACCACCGACGACAGCCTGCCCTTTTGACGCAGCGGTGACTGCATTCACAGCCTCAGCGGCAGCCGACTGAAACTGAGCCTGCGCTTTTTTCTGCCAATTAACTTTCAACGCAGCCAGACTGCGCTGCATGTCGAGTTGGCGTCCGTGTTCGTCAATCAGTTTGAAATTCATGATTAGATGAACCGGCAGGGTTTCCACCCGGAAATCAGACACCATGGGGCGCGCCGGCGTATTCATGGAAATGTCTTCAAGCAGCACATCCACCAAGGGCTTGTTTTGCCGCTCAGGCAAGGCATGCCGCTCACAGAAAGCCTGTGCGTAATCCGGCAAAGGAACGCAGTGCCTGCGCATGCGCTGCGGCAGGCTTTTAATAAGCAACTGCACCTTTTCTTTCAGCATGCCCGGCACCAACCACTCACAGCGGTTTACATCCACCTGATTCAACACCAACAAGGGAACCGTCAAAGTGACGCCATCGCGAGGCGAACCCGGTTCAAAATGGTAGGACACAGCGAAGCTGACGCCATGCTGCTGAATCTGCTTTGGATATAAATCGGTGGTGACGCCGCCGGCCTGCTTGCGCATTAAATCGTCGCGACTTAAAAACAGCAGTTTCGGTTCGGTCTTGCTGGCGTGGGTCCACCAACGCTCCATGCTTCTGCCATCGAACACGTCTGCAGGAATGGCCTGATCATAAAAACTGAACATCAACTCTTCGTCCACCAACACGTCCTGGCGGCGAATCTTGTGCTCCATCTGTTCAATTTCCTTGACCAAACGCTGATTGTGAACAATGCAGGGCAACCGGGTTTCCCACTGCCCCGCCACCAAGGCATCGCGTATAAAAATTTCGCGGGCGTGCAGCCTGTCCATGCTGCCGAAATTAACCCGACGGTGGTTGTAGACCACCAACCCATACAAGGTGGCTCGCTCAAAAGCCACCACCTGTGCGGCCTTTTTTTCCCAATGCGGATCGTGAAACGACTTTTTAATCAGGTGGCCACCCACCCGTTCAAGCCACTCCGGTTCTATTTTTGCCACGCAACGGGCAAACAGGCGTGAAGTTTCAACCAATTCAGAAGCCATTAACCAACGCCCTGCTTTTTTTACCAGCGGCGACCCCGGGTGAATGTGGAACTTGATGCCTCTGGCGCCCAAATACACCTGTTCATCGTCCAGTTTGCAGCCAATGTTGCCCAACAGGCCTGTCAGCAGTGCCGTGTGTATGGCCTCGGAAGGTGCCTCCAGCGTGTTGATTCGCCAACCCTGCTCACCCACAATGGAAAGCAGTTGCGAATGGACCTCTCGCCATTCGCGCAAACGCAGCGGCGACAAAAATTCAGACTTTAAACCATCATGCAGTTTTCTATTCGATTTTTTATGCGCCAGGTGCGCGTCGTAATGCGACCATATTTTCAAGTACGCCAGAAAATCGGAGCGCTCGTCAAAGAACTTCTTGTGTGCGTGGTCAGCCGCTTCCTGCGCTGCCATGGGCCGCTCACGCGGATCTTGAACTGACAGGCCGCTGGCGATGATCAACAACTCATTAAGACAGTCTTGTTGGCGTCCGGCAAGAATCATGCGCCCCACGCGTGGATCCAGCGGCAAACGACTGAGTTGCAGGCCGATTTCGGTCAACTCGCCGTTTTCATCCACGGCATTGAGTTCAGCCAGCAACTGCTGCCCATCGGCAATGGCGCGTCCACTCGGTGCTTCCACAAACGGAAAGGACGCCACTTCGCCCAGCCCCAGGCCCTTCATGCGCAAAATAACGCCAGCCAGAGAAGACCTCAGAATTTCAGGGTCGGGAAAACGGGGACGCGACTCAAAGTCCAGTTCGGAATACAAGCGGATACAAACACCTGCGGCCACCCGGCCACACCGCCCCATTCGTTGGTTGGCAGAAGCCTGAGCAATGCGCTCCACCTGCAACTGTTCCACCTTGTTGCGGTAACTGTAGCGCTTGACCCTGGCCATTCCGGTGTCCACCACATAGCGGATGCCGGGAACAGTTAAAGAGGTTTCAGCCACATTGGTGGCCAGTACGATGCGCCGGGCGTTTGAGGTTTGAAATACACGGTCTTGCTCGGGGCCGGACAAACGGGCAAACAACGGCAAAATTTCAGTGGCAGGCGGATGGTGCTTGCGCAGCGCTTCAGCGGCTTCACGAATTTCACGCTCACCAGGCAAAAACACCAGTACATCACCCCGCCCCAGACGGCACAATTCATCTACCGCTTCAACAATGGAATTGTTGAGATCCGCTTCATCAATATCATCCACCGAAACTGTCGCTTTTTCAGCGGAAGGCGCCGCTGCCTGACGCTTGCTTTCAACAGGACGGTAACGCACCTCCACAGGGTACAACCGGCCGGACACTTCAATGACGGGAGCCGGCACATCCTGGGCATTTGCAAAGTGACGGGAGAAGCGCTCAGCATCAATGGTAGCTGAGGTAATAATCACTTTCAGGTCAGGACGCTTTGGCAACAACTGCCTTAGGTAGCCCAGTAAAAAATCGATATTCAGACTGCGTTCGTGCGCCTCATCAATAATAAGAGTGTCATAGGCGGACAACAGCGGATCGCCCTGTGTTTCGGCCAATAAAATGCCGTCCGTCATCAGTTTCACGGCGGTTCTGCGACTGCTTTTGTCCTGAAAACGAATTTTGAAGCCAACCCATTCACCCAACTGGGTGTTCAACTCTTGCGCGATTCGGCGTGCAGTAGAGGTTGCAGCCAGTCTTCGGGGTTGCGTGTGGCCGATGGTTTTTTTTCTGCCCCGGCCCATGGCCATGCAGATTTTTGGCAACTGTGTGGTTTTACCGGAGCCGGTTTCACCACAAACAATCACTACCTGATTGTTTTGAATGGCTTTTTCAATGTCCGACCGCTTACCCGAAACCGGTAGGTCTTCGGGGAATGTAATAACAGGAAAGGCTTGGGTGTCAGACACAAACGAAACGCTTTTGAAAGTCAGTGAAAATTGCGGGCAAACCCGCATTTTTTGCGGGGGTACCCTATTATAATTCCAACGAAGCAAAGAAATTCCGCTAAACCACAGAAGGCTCCATACAAACTGCCAAAATGAGCGATCACCGCGAAAAAACACACACCGAGCACGACCCCCTGCCCCCAGCCACTGTTGAATTTGTGGGCTGGCTTCGTAAAGTGGCCCCCTATATTCATGCCTTCAGCGGCAAAACCTTCGTGGTCGCGTTTGTCGGGGAGCTGGTCAAGGAAGGACACCTGACCGGTTTGGTGCATGATTTGTCACTGTTGCACGCCATGGGCATGAAAATCGTCATGGTTTACGGCTCCCGCCCCCAAGTGGAAGAGCAATTGGGTTTGCGAAACCTTGACAGCCAATTCCACAATGGCATGCGCATCACAGACGCAGCCGCCCTTGAATGCGCCAAAGAAGCAGCGGGCGAGCTTCGACTTGACATTGAAGCTGCATTTTCTCAAGGCCTGCCCAACACCCCCATGGCACACGCCTCGGTTCGTGTGGTTTCAGGCAACTTCATCACCGCACGGCCACTGGGCATTATTGAAGGGGTGGATCTTCAATCCACGGGTATTGTCAGAAAAGTCGCGGTCGACGCCCTGCGCCATTCCTTGGACAACAACGCCATGGTGCTGCTGGGCCCGCTTGGTTTTTCACCAACCGGCGAAGCTTTCAATCTGACCATGGAAGATGTGGCCACCACCACCGCCATCGCACTGAAAGCAGACAAACTGATTTTTGTCACTGAAATTGAAGGTGTACTGGAAGAAGACGGAACCCTGATTGAGGAACTGCGGGTCGAAACCGCCAGGCGCATGATCGACAGCAAAACCCTGCCAATCAACACCAGCTTCTACCTGAATTATTTGTCAAAAGCTGTTGAGCAAGGCGTCAGCCGCAGCCACCTCGTACCGTTTGGCATTGACGGCAGCGTGCTGTTGGAGCTGTTCTCACACGATGGTGTAGGCACCATGATTGCCCAAGAAAACCTGGAAAGTATTCGCGAAGCCGGTTTCGACGACGCAGGCAACATCAAGGCACTGATTGAACCTCTGGAGTTGGACGGTACGCTCATTAAACGCGCCCAAGACAAAATAGAGCGCGACATCGATCGATTCTCAGTGCTGGAACACGATGGCCTGCTTTGGGGTTGTGCGGCTTTGCATCCGTACAAAGATGAAAAAATGGCCGAACTGGCCTGCTTGGTCATTCACCCGTCCTGGCAAGGCAGCGGGGACGGCGAACGTCTGCTCAAACACATAGAAACCCGGGCCAGAAGCCAAGGCTTCGCCAAGTTGTTTGTACTGACCACCCGTACTTCCCATTGGTTCATGAAACGCGGATTTCAACTGACCGACATGACCAGTTTGCCCAAAGAGCGGCAACGCAGTTATGACCGCAACCGCAAATCTCAAATATTGATCAAGACACTTTAAAAACCAGTGAGCACCTTCGAAAAGAAACAGTCAGCGCTCGGATTGCAAACGCAACTGGTGCACGAACCCGGTGTAGACCCCGAAGGTTTCAATGCCCTGCCTCACGCTGTGCATCGGGGAAGCACCACATTTTTTAAAAATACCGCCGAGCAACGCAAGCCTGTGGATGTACTGGGAACAGACTATTCCTACGGCCTGCACGGCAACCCGACGCAATACACGCTTGCCAAACAACTGGCAAAAATCGAAGAAGCCAGTCACTGCCTGCTGCTGCCCTCCGGGCTTACAGCCATTGCAATTATCGGGTTGGCCTTGCTGAAAACCGGCGACCACTGGCTGCTGCCAGACAATGCTTACGGGCCCGCCTTGTCTCTGGCCAAGCAATGGAAAACACAATTCAACATTGATTTTGATGTTTACGATGCATTGAGCACCGCAGATCTGGAAAAAAAATGCAAACCCAACACCCGCTTGCTGTGGACAGAAACACCGGGCTCCATCACCTTTGAAGTCCCTGACCTTGCCGCACTTTGTACAGTTGCCCGAGAACGAAACATTCCGGTTTGCGTAGACAACACCTGGTCTTCGGGCTTGCATTTCAAGCCGTTTTCACACGGTGCCGATTTAAGCATACAAGCCCTTACCAAATACCAAAGCGGGCATGCCGACGTCATAATGGGCAGCGTTTGCAGCAACAACACCAAACTTTTCGCACGGGTTGAGCAGCAAAACCGATTGTTGGGCTTCGGCGTTTCCCCAGACGATTGCGCTCTGATACTGAGAAGCCTGCACACGCTAAACCTTAGGCACCGTGAACAGGCACGCGTCGCACTGGAAATTGCCACTTGGATCGCCACACAACCTGAAGTGGCACGGCTGTTGCACCCCGCATTTCCCAGTTGCCCGGGGCATGCAAATTGGCTGAAGGATTTCTCAGGTTCGGCCAGCCTGTTTGCTTTCACTCTGTCAGAAAGTCTGAGCGACGCAGATGCCGTGCGCTTTGTAGATGCGCTTGAAGTTTTTCACATTGGTTACAGTTGGGGAGGACCAGAGAGTCTGGCACTGGCCTTTGAAATGCCAGCCAACAGAACCCTTCACGTTGGACGTGGCCCACTGATACGCCTGGCCATCGGTCTTGAAGACCCGCAGGACCTGTCAGCAGATTTGGAAAATGCTTTCAAGGCCCTGAGGGCTTGTTAAAACAGACTTACAGCTTCACGCAATCCACAAAGTAGCCGGGGTTGTCGCCTTCAGTTTCTTCCACCAGACCATGAATGTCAGTTTCAAAACCCGGGAAACTGCTGTTGAATTCACGGGCAAACTTTAAGTAATTCACAATGGGCTTGTTAAACATCTCGCCGGGAATCAACAATGGAATACCGGGTGGGTAAGGCGTCAGCAACGCCGTTGTAATCCGACCTTCCAAGGCATCAATGGAAACACGCTCAATTTCACGGTGTGCCACTTTTGCATAGGCATCCTGTGGTTTCATGGCAGGTTGCATGTCAGACAAATACATTTCTGTGGTCATGCGGGCAATGTCATGGGTTTTGTAAATGCCATGAATCTGCTGACACAAATCCCGCAAGCCTACGCGTTCATAACGGGGCTGAAGCTTGCAAAAATCGGGCAGAACGCGCCACATGGGTTGGTTGCGGTCGAAGTCATCCTTAAACTGCTGTAGCGCAGTCACCAAGGTGTTCCAACGGCCTTTTGTAATGCCGATGGTGAACATGATGAAGAACGAATACAGTCCGGTTTTTTCAACAATCACGCCATGTTCGGACAAATACTTCGTCACGATTGAAGCCGGAATTCCGATTTCCGAAAACTGGCCTGACAAGTCCAACCCCGGGGTGACCACCGTGGCCTTGATCGGATCAAGCATGTTGAACCCGGGTGCAAGGTTGCCAAAACCATGCCAGTCGTCCTCGGCGTGGATTACCCAGTCTTGGCTAGAGCCCATGCCCTCTTCCGTATGCATCTCCGGACCCCAGACCTTGAACCACCAGTCCAAACCGAATTCTTCATCCACCTTGCGCATGGCACGGCGGAAATCCAGCGCCTCCAGAATACTTTCTTCCACCAAAGCCGTACCGCCCGGTGGCTCCATCATGGCCGCTGCCACATCACAGGAAGCGATGATGGCGTACTGCGGACTGGTGGAGGTGTGCATCAGGTAGGCTTCGTTAAAAATATGCCTGTCGAGCTTTCGGTTTTCGGATTCCTGCACCAAGATTTGCGAAGCTTGGGAAAGTCCGGCCAACAGCTTGTGGGTAGACTGCGTGGAAAACACCAAGGGATCTTGCGGTCTTGGTCTGTCGCGGCCAATTGCATGCATGTTGCGGTAAAAATCATGGAAGGTGGCGTGCGGCAACCAGGCTTCGTCAAAATGCAGGGTGTCTATGTAGTCGCCCAAGACATCCTTGATCATTTCCACGTTGTACAAAACGCCATCGTAGGTGCTTTGGGTAATGGTCAGGATACGTGGCTTTTTAGACAAAGCCTCGCGCGCAAACGGATTGGCCTGAATTTTTCTGGCGATGGTTTCGGGCTTGAACTCATCCAGCGGAATGGGGCCAATAATGCCCAGGTGGTTGCGTGTGGGCGTCAAAAACACCGGAATGGCGCCAGTCATGGTGATGGCGTGCAAAATAGATTTATGGCAATTCCGGTCCACCACCACGATGTCACCGGGTGCCACATTGGCATGCCACACCATTTTGTTAGAGGTGGACGTTCCGTTGGTCACAAAGAAACAGTGGTCGGCATTAAAAATACGTGCGGCATTTCGCTCGGAGGCGGCCACCGGACCCGTGTGGTCCAGCAATTGACCCAACTCATCCACCGCATTGCAGACGTCTGCGCGCAGCATGTTTTCGCCAAAAAACTGGTGGAACATCTGACCCACAGGGCTTTTCAAAAAAGCCACGCCGCCTGAGTGCCCCGGGCAGTGCCAGGAGTAAGAACCATCTTGGGCGTAAGCCAGCAACGCACGGAAAAACGGTGGCGCCAAGGAGTCCAGATAAGAGCGGGCTTCGCGGATGATGTGACGCGCAACAAACTCCGGCGTGTCTTCAAACATGTGAATGAAGCCATGCAACTCACGCAAAATATCATTGGGTATGTGACGCGAGGTACGTGTTTCACCGTAAAGATAAATCGGAATTTCAGAATTTTTAAAGCGGATTTCTTCAATGAAGGTTCTCAGGTTGATCAGCGCCGGATCCAGATCAGGCCCGGGCGTGAACTCTTCATCGTCAATCGACAAAATAAATGCGGAGGCGCGGCTTTGCTGCTGTGCAAATTGTGACAAATCACCATAGCTCGTGACGCCGAGCACCTCAACCCCCTCGGTTTCGATGGCCTGAGCCAAGGCGCGAATACCTAAACCCGAGGTGTTTTCGGAGCGGTAGTCTTCGTCGATGATGACAATGGGAAAGCGAAATTTCATGGATCAAACCTCTGTTCGGAGCGAAAAGTCTGGGTCGGCAAAGCACACAACCAGCAGGCGCTCATTATCCGACAATTCTGAGAAGTATGAAGGTGCAATTGGGCTGAGTCGGTATGTTTTTAGTTGTGACTGAAAGACTTTCTTCTCGATGGAACCTTTTTTCATTTCTGCACAACTCAACTGACCACCCTTTTAAGTTTCCTTCAGGGTTTGTTACCCAACAGTCTCTACTCACAAAAAAAAGAGGAATCATGAACTTGCAACCCAGCACCCAAAACCGGCTCTACCAACACAGCATAAACATTGAAGTATCCAACCAACAAGAAACAGCGGGAAGTGCCTGCGATCGCTTGCTGTCAAACTTCGCTACAGTGGCAAGTGCGGCGGGAGGCATTTTAGGAATTGCTGCAGCCGCATTACAAATAAAAAACCCAGACAGTGCGGGTGGAAGCGTGACAGAAAACACGGCGATTGCAGCGGTGGTTGGAAATATCATGGCGCTTGTGGGCACAGGCATCTCCCGCGACAGCGAAAGAGATATTCAATTAAGTCTTCGGCAAAGTAACGCCTACCTGCCCTTGATATTTGCCGCCGCGGTCTTTGTAAGAGGTCTCACACACCTGGTCGCTCTCGAAAAACAACACCTGTGCACAACCCTCACCAGCATAAATTTTTGCTGGTAATGGCGTGGTGTTGGAGAACTCCAGGGTAACGTAACCCTCCCATTCTGGCTCAAAGGGGGTGACGTTCACAATAATGCCGCAACGTGCGTAGGTGCTTTTACCCAAACAAATGGTCAGCACACTGCGAGGAATCCGGAAAAATTCCACGGTGCGGGCCAAGGCGAATGAATTGGGCGGAATAATGCAGACATCACCCTTAAAATCGACAAAGCTTTTTTCATCGAAATTCTTGGGGTCTACAATGGTGCTGTTGATATTGGTGAAGATCTTGAACTCGTTGGCACAGCGAATGTCGTAGCCGTAACTTGATGTGCCATAGCTCACCAGCCGTCTGCCATCATCCGAATAACGCACCTGCTGAGGCTCAAACGGCTCTATCATGCCGTGCTCCTGAGCCATTTTTCTAATCCACGTGTCTGATTTAATGCTCATTTTTTTAAAACCTATTCAAGAATTCAGAGGTTGCATTGTAGGTTGCATCACCGTTACGCTTTATTGGTCACAGAATCCAACAAAGGGGTGTCTTGCAGTTTTTTTGCGTCCCCCAATTGTGCCACTTTTGTTCCAATCCGCACGCCAGCATCAATGGCCGCAGCACTTCCCCAGCCAATGGCTGCCACAGAAGCAAAGCCGAGAGCCAAACCACCAGCAGCGCCGCCAACGGCTGCCACTGGAAACATCACACCGGCTGGCAACGCCAGATTAAGCGAAGTCCATGCAGCACTGCACCCGGCGCAGCCTACGGCCATACCCAGACAATCTGCGCCGCCGCGCCCCACGAATGAGGCCAGCGCCCTGCGAACAGCATCACCTTTTTTGAACTTCCAATTGTAATTGCACTTTCCATTTGCACTGATGCCCACCTCATGCTTTGCGTTGTACTCATAACGGAAAAGCGAATGCTGAATGGAGCGGGAGACCCCTTGACCAATCACCCGGTCCAAACTGAACATAATGTCAGTTGCCACATCCAGGACTTTAGACAACTTTGCGGGGTATCGCACCCAAGCACGTTCGTCTTGCGCAAGCAAGGCCATGGAACAGGCTTCGTGTTGATTATCTTGCTTTTTGTAGTCCTCTGCCGAGGCTTTGAGTTTTTTATCGGTGATGAGATTGTCGTTTCGGAATTCGCGCAAATATTTTGCAGAATGGTCGTAGAGGGACAAGTAATTTTTTTTGTTTTGCGGCGAAGTGTAGTTGCCATTGTGGGCCTGGGTGGTTCGGGCCACAATGGTTGCCGCACTGCGGAAGATAAACCCCAAGGTATAGGCCAAAGCAGATACCATGCCGAACTTGATGAAAAACGAAGATGCCATTCCCACTTGTACGCTTTTAAATGCCGTATAAACTGCAAAATAGGCAAGCGCAATCGCTGCACAACCGACCGCCATGGCGACTTTGGTTGTAAGCGAACGCTGCGAGACCAAGCGACGCAGATCCGCCTTGACAATGGCAGCATGCAAAGCGGTTTTTTGACCTTGATCCAGACCACTTAGGCCAGCATCCCCACGCTCTTCCTGCGTCAGGGCACCCAACAGGCTGTTGAACTTTTCGGACGTCAAATCATACTTCGACAGGCCGAACTCGGAGAAAGCCTTCTTATTGACCATCGCATCAAACAGCCGTCCCATTTGTTCGTCACTGAGATTAACACCGCCGTCCAGCTTTTTTTTCAAGCGCTGGATAAAACGCCCCTTGCCCGTCAGCATACGCAATGCACCGGGTACCGCCCCCCCACCTAAACGCGATACACAACCTGCAGCCCTGAACATTATTTCGCCGAACTCTTCAGACCGGTTACCCAAACGCGCTAAAACACTCACAGATTTTGAGAACTCAGAGGGGTGCGAGCAAATGTAATCAGACGAATAACGAAACTTGCTTCCAAACCATTTAACAAAGTCGGAAGTGCTCGCCTGACGAAAATAATTTTGGCGCTGCCCAGCACGTTCTATGCTCTTATAACAATGCAGGGCAATGAGGCTACCCGCATTTTTTAATGGTGTAAGGCTCTGCATAGATCGGGTTGCCACATCAAGCCCCTTAAAAAATTTAAGTTATTCGTGAACCTGTAGGGTGTGGCGGACACTTTCTATGAAGACCGCCATTAACTGGGTTATTTCTTCAACCCCCATACTTTCAATGTGCACTTGCAGAAGGACTTCAATATCCCGGCTTTTAGGGTTCATACCAAAAATCATTGGGAAATCAATGGCATGCGCTGTTTGATGGCTTAAGACGGAAAAATAGCTGAACACCTCGCCAGCATCTTCGTCATCCACATTCAAGATAGGGAATGCAAACACCAGCCAATCTTCGTCTTCTGAGTGGCCTTTTCGAATAAGCAGTTCAATATCCTGGGCGCTCAAGCACAACTGGTCTTCTTGTGCGGCAAGCACCATGCCGAAGGTTTCCCCGGCCGCCTTGAGATTTGCAAGTGTTTCAGGGTTCAATTCCAAAATATTTGCACAAAGCACTGCCTCAGCAGCACCATTGTGTAACTCGCCCGGATTACCTGTTTTGAGTGTCGCTTGGGCGGAACGAAGCTTGGCCGCCTCAAAGTCTGATGGTAATGCCATACCAACTCCCTATTGTTCTGTTAGTAGTGAGTTGAGGTAATTAGAATAAAGTTCAGCTTTTTTATTGGGGTTTACGTGAACGAAGGCTCATTATTTTAGCGGTCGGCCTGCGATGCGCCTGCACGGCCTGAGCCAATGCGGAGATCATGTGAGAGGAACCTGCCAGATGCCCCTGATTGGGTAGCTCGATCAATTGACTCAAAGGCAGCATCTCCGCCAAAAAACGTGCCCCGCCCGGGGGGCATACGGTGTCTGCACTGCCCTGAACGATGCTGACAGGAATGGCGGAGGCGTGAATTGCCGCTACGTCTTGAACCCAACGCTGCGGACTGATAAAGCAGTCATGCATCAGAAAATGGGCTTGTACCTTGAACTTCCTCACCAAGGCGGCCAATTCTTCAGCACTCACCTCAGGCAAGCCCTCTGCGGAGTCAATGGGCGCACTGCGCACCAACGAAGAATCCAGGAAACTCCACACCCGGCTGGCCAACTCGATTTGCTCGGTTTGCCCGTTCTGCATCAAGTCACACACTGGCTCGCAATGGGCATCGTGACCAAAAGCCTTAATGAACAAAGCCTCATGCCGCTGCTTTAATGAAAGTAAGTAGGCATCCACCCGAGGCCTGAATGGAATAAAAGGAGCCCGCAGCACCAGCGAGGCAACCTGCTCAGGCGCTCGGGCGGCCAGACACAGGGCCAACGTCGCCCCCCAAGACCCACCAAGCACATGGAAACGGCGCAACCCGAGATACTCCGCCAAGGCCAAAGCGTCGTCGACCAGCCTTTCCGTGTCTAAATCAAGCAGATTGACTGCCTCGCTCAGACCAGAACCGCGCTGGTCAAAACCCCACCAAGGCGACGAGGTTCTGCGCAAAGGCTGGACAAGATCAGCCCCCATCCGTGAACCGGGCCCGCCATGCAGCACCAGCCAGGGCGTGCTGTCCAACTCCGCATCCAGCCGTGGATATTCGCACCACAATGCCAACCGCGAGCCTGCGATTTGAATCGATTCACTGGGCTCTCTCCAATGCGTGGATTGCTCGCCAGGCAGACCGGGAGATGCTAGTTTTTCAAAATGAGAATCCATGGAACTTTCAGCACGGGGTTGCTACGCAGGACAGTCATGTTACAGTCTGGTGTGGAGTTTTTGTTAAGAGAGATATGCCTGTGAGTCTGTTCCGCAACGTCATTTCCAAATTGGGCAACCGCGTTCAAAATACAGCAGAGGCTGTTACCCAAGCAGTGGGGGGTACAGTCACCAACACCATTGACGCCGCCATTCAGTCAAAAATCGGCAACGCTGTTGGCGAAGCGTGGCAAAAAACCTTGAGCGGGGTATCTCCAGTTTCAGGCTTCGACAACCAAACCGCCTGGTCTCACAAAGATTTTGAAAAACACATAAAAAACAAACTCAAACAAGGCATCGGCAAGCACCCGTTCTTCCAGAAACTGCTGTCTGGGCAACTCACGGAAGCGCAACTGCAGGGTTGGTTGAGTAACGAATTTTACTTTCAGGTGAATCTTTCACTAAAAGATGCAGCGATACTGTCAAACTGTGAAGACATTGAGTTTCGCCGCGGCTGGACCAGACGCCTGCTTGAGCAAGACGGCCAAGACAGCAAATCCGGTGCGATTGAACATTGGTGTCGTCTGGCCGAGTCTCAGGGCCTGCAAAGGGAACAACTTCTGAATTTCAGTCAAGTAACCCCCGGGGTGCGTTTTGCTGTTGATTCCTACTTGAACTTTGCAAGACGGGCCCCATGGCAAGAGGCTGTTTGTGCCAGCGGGAGCGAATTGACCAGCGCAGATTACTGGAAAACGCTGTTGGACGCCTTGGGCACACATTACAAAAAGCCAGACGCAAAAGCCGTCGACTTTTTCACACAAAGAGCCGCTGAAGCAAAGCGGGATTATGACCTGGGCCTGTCTGCGATCACGGATTATTTCACCAACCGCGAAGATCAGGAATATGCATTGGACATCATGCAATTCAAGCTGGATATTTTATGGACTTGTCTGGACACGCTGAATCTGGCGATGGCAGGACAGGAGCCCGCTCCAGCGCTGGAACCCGTTAAAAAGGCCAAGGGGGCAACCCCAAAAAGAAGCCAGAAAAAGCGTTCAATTACAGAGAAAAATGCAATTGATCAGAAGTCGGAAAGACCTTCCGCTGGCTCCAAAAAGAAGGTGTCGGGGAAAACCGTTGCAGCAGACTCACCGCAGCCCTCAGCAGACACATCGACTGCATCTGCTGAGATCGGCAAACCTGCCGAAACCTGATCAGGTGTTTTGAACAACGATACTAGGGAACTTCAAGCTCATGTCTTTTGAAGTTTCAGCCACTTTCACAGCCACACGCCTTGCAATTGTCTTGTAGGTTTGTGCCAGCGTTCCGTCCGGGTCTGCAACAACCGTAGGCTTGCCGGAATCTGCCTGCTCGCGGATGCGAATGTCCAGAGGCAAACCACCCAGATATTCAATGCCGTAAGTACCTGCCATGCGCTCACCACCGCCCTCGCCAAAAATGTGTTCAGCGTGACCGCATTGCGTGCAAACATGAATGGCCATGTTTTCTATGATGCCGAGAATGGGAACACCCACCTTCTCGAACATTTTCAAACCTTTTTTTGCGTCCAGCAGCGCGATGTCCTGAGGCGTGGTCACAATAACAGCGCCGGTTACAGGGACCTTTTGCGACAAGGTGAGTTGGATATCACCGGTACCAGGAGGCATATCGACAATCAGATAGTCCAAGTCACCCCAGTTGGTTTGGCGCAGCAACTGCTCAAGCGCGCTGGAAACCATGGGGCCGCGCCACACCATCGCCGTGTCTTCATCGATCATGAAACCCATGGACATGGCTTCAATACCATGCCCTTCCATTGGTTCAATAATGGTGCCATCGGCTGTTTCAGGCCGACCTACAATGCCTAGCATGGTGGGTTGGGACGGGCCGTAAATGTCTGCATCCAAAATACCGACCTTTGCGCCCTCGGCAGACAAGGCCAAGGCCAGATTGACAGCCGTTGTACTTTTTCCAACCCCGCCCTTGCCTGAAGCCACCGCAATGATGTTCTTGACGTTGGGCAGAGGTTTCAAGCCGCGCTGAACCGCATGCGCAACAATCTTGACGCTGCCATTAACGCTCACATTGCCCATGCCGGGAATGGCGCGCAACTTGGCGATAATGGACTTGCGCATGCCATCTATCTGACTTTTACCCGGATAACCCAACTCAAGATCAAGGCTGACATCGTCTCCATCCACCTGAATATTCTTGATGCACCTTGCAGCCATCAGGTCTTTCTTCAGGTTCGGGTCCATGATTTCCTTCAGCGCCGCCTGTACCTGTTCAACCGTCATGCCCATATCAAACCCTCTCTTACTCTTTTATTGATCTGTTCTTACAACTGCCTCAAGTCTATCGGTTTTTTGAACTTTGAGTTTTTCAAGCCTCTGTTGGCAAATGTCAGCCAAGCCATGCGTGGCGTGGTGCCTCTGCGCTAAGGAGTTCAGAGCGCCGTCTGTGGCTGAGCGAGGTCGGTTTTGCGTCTGGCAGGTATGGAATCACAATCCTCCAAGGTTCGCATCGGCACCTCGAACCAGAATGTGGATCCCACCCCTGGTTCGCTTTTAACGCCCATGACGCCATCCATCAGGTTCACCAGTTTCCTGGAGATCGTCAAACCCAAGCCAGTACCGCCATAGCGACGGGTGGTGAAAGAATCTGCTTGCGTAAATGGATTGAAAATGTTTTCGAGTTGGTCGGCTGGAATTCCAATACCGGTGTCACTGATTTCAAAACGAATATTAAAGGGCTGCCCTTTTCGCAGGCGTTCCTCACTCTGCTTGGGAAAGAGCTCCACGGTGGCCGTAACACAACCAACATGGGTAAATTTGACCGCATTACCCACCAGATTCAGCAAAATTTGACGCAGACGGCACAAATCCCCCACCAGAGAAAGTGGGATATCAGGCGCAACGTCGACACTGGCCTGCAGGTTTTTCTCTTTCAAGCGAATGGAAACAATGGAAAAGACCTCGGAAAGCAACTGTTTCAAATTCAAAGGCTGCATGATCAGGTCAATTTTCCCTGACTCTATTTTTGAAAGATCCAGCACATCATTGATCACCGTCATCAGCGATTCCGCCGAGCTTTTGATCATTTGCGCGAATTCTCTCTGCTCTGGCTCCAAATTGCCGTCTAGCAGCAGATCGCTCATGCCGATCACGCCGTTCATGGGGGTTCTGATTTCATGGCTGACCGTGGCCAAAAAAACACTCTTTGCCTGGCTGGCCGCTTTTGCTGCATCAATGGCTGACTGCAATTGCGCCTCCGCCTGTTTTCGTTCGGTAATATCAAGCATCAGCAGTGCAAACTCGCCCGGCCGCGTTCGAAATGAGCGGACGTCGAAGAACTTCTTTAACCGAGGATCAAAAACTTCAAATTCGACAGAGACGCCATCTACAACGACATTGGCGAATCGGCGGATTGATGAAAGATCGGCCTCAGGATCCAATTCGCGGATGGTACGACCCACGACAAGGTTGGCCGGATTGCCCACCAGTTTCTCAAAGGACGGGTTCACAGCCAGAAATTGATAATCGACCACTTCACCCGCGTCGTTGAATACAGCCCGTTGTATACCAACAGCGCTGCGCATCTCCTCAAACAAACGTTTGAACCTCTGTTCCGCGTTTTGCACGATGTGCCGTTGCTGGTCTTGGTTGCGTTCGTGTAGAAGATTTAAAGCCTCGGCCAACTGGCTGATTTCTGAAGTGGCAAACTTTGGCAAACGCGCCCAATTTCCAGCGCCCTTTAACAAGGGGGAAGCAAAACTGATCAGGCCTTCCATGTCTCTCATGGCCCAACGCCCCAGCAAGCGCCCCATGATTACCAGAAGGGAAACAGATGTCAGCAAGAAAACCACCGGCCCTACCCAGCCGAAGTCTCCTCCGGTGGTGAACACCGCGTTAAGTTCCCTATCAATAATTTCCTTGGCCGCTTGGGGAAGAAACAGCCAGACACCGAGTGAAAACGCCACCAGGGTTCCCAAGGACATGGCGAACCCAACCCATACGATGTACCAAGCCAACGATTTTTCACTGCGCCAACGCATAGAACCTGCCGACACTCAATTTTCAATGCCGTAAGTATGAGGTGCAGCCCAGTGTTTCAACAAACCAGAGCAGAGAGAGAAAACCTTCACTCTTTGTGTCATTGATTCACGATTTTTAAAATTGTGCCATTAAACGGTCGGAAATCATGACCAGCGCAGCGGTCAAACTACCCGCGAAGGCACCTAGCAGCGGATAGTATTTTTCGATGGAAGAAACTGTGGGACGGAAAACGTCTTCAAATTCACGCGACGACATTTCGTTCAAACGCGTTTCTATGGTTTTTTGCAGTGCCAGTGACTCATCAATGTAGGCTTTTGCATTGCCCATGTGCAGACCTAATTCAGCCCAAAAACATTCAGCAAGATCGTGCTTGACGTTTTGCCAGTTTTTGACGCCGATGATGTTGACCACCACCGGTTTGAGGGATTTAACCGCTTCATCAACAGAATCAGACACCAGTACGTGCAACATTTTGTGCAAGCGCGCGGAACGGACACCGCTGATCAGCTCGACAATCAGATCGTCCACCAGCATGACTTCCGTAATGACAACGTGGGTATAGGCTTTGGCAATTTCAGCTTGACGCGTGTAGAACGGACCATACCAATTAATTTGAAAGCGCCCTATTTTCCGAGGGGTAAAGTAGAGCAACTCAATGGCAAACCAATGGCAAACGTAACCCACGGCGCAGCACACCAGCAGAGTAAAAAACACGGAATGGCTCAACACCCAGCACACATAGGCCAGCAAAACGACCAGACCACCCCACACTACGCTGAGCTTTAACAAAAACTGCATGGGCGCTTTGCCCGCCTCAACCACCAGGTCAATCAACACCTTGGGTTGCGACAACATTTTTTTCACTGCCTGCGATTTCAAATCGGCAAACCGGGCCGGGTCGCTGCAAATGGCCTTGGCCACTTCAATGGACACAACAGGCACACGCTGACTGGCCAGCAACTTTATTTTTTCCTGCACAAAAGACGGAAGCATTTCCCACACCATGGGCGAGTGTTTGCTCAGCGCCTGGGAAACCGCCTTGTCTGCAGCCAACTGCATGGGCTCACACAAAATACCCGCAAGAATGTAGGGATCAAGCCGTTGCGCCATCACTTTGGGCGGCAACAAAACGGTAAGTGCGCCTTGAGCCGCCAACTCTGCCATGTCGTTTAGCAAACCTTTGAGCCACGCATGCACAAACTCTGGCAGCGAGCGCAACTGCACCGGCCTGGAAAGCGCCTGCAACAACCCCCCGGTGCCAATTGTGTGGCTTACCGGTAAAATCCCTACGGAGCAAAGAATTGCGAATGCAAAAATCGAGTCAAGAACCACGGTAATTTACTTAAATGTGATGGAGCGTCATGTTTTTATGATATATCTAGCGACTTTTTAAAGCTTTTTTTATGGCAGTTCTGCGCTAGCGTTTCCGCAAGTATATACGGCGAACAAATATTTAAGAACTGTTAATACAATAAAACAGATTGGAGACACAATGGATTGGACGGCCATTTCTATAGATTTTCAGGAACACTTGTTACTGTATCTTTCTATTCCGCTTGTGGCGGCGATGATTGGTTACGTAACCAAAATTGCTGCTGTCAAAATGATGTTTTATCCAATTGATTTTATTGGCATAAAGCCTTTTTTCGGTTGGCAGGGAATTGTCCCGAAGAATGCCGAAAGAATGGCGACCATCGCCGTGGACACCATCACCACAAAACTGATCTCGGTCCGGGAGGTCATCGCGCAACTGGACTCAGAGGGCTTGGCCAAGGAACTGGAAGGCCCGGCACTGATGATCACGGAAAGCATCATTCGCGAGGTCATGGCCAAGCACCAGCCAAAATTGTGGGAATCGCTGCCGGATTTTGCCCAACGGTCCTTGATCAACCGAGTCAGAAATGATGTGCCGGAAGTCATTGCTTCGGTGATGGAAGATGTGAAGAACAACATTGACCAACTCCTGGACTTGAAAGCCTTGGTCATCCGGCTTTTGCTCAACGACAAACCTTTGCTTAATCGAATTTTTCTTGAAGTCGGCAGAAAAGAATTCCGCTTTTTCGGCATTGCCGGCCTGTACTTCGGCTTTCTACTGGGTTTGATTCAAATGGTGCTGTGGGTACTTTTCAAAAGTCCTTGGATTTTGCCGCTTTTCGGTTTTATCGTTGGCTTCATCTCCGACTGGGTGGCGCTGAACATTCTGTTTGAACCCAAAAAACCCATTCCTTTGGGTTCCTACACCATACAAGGCCTGTTTCTGAAGCGTCAAAAAGAAGTGGCACGTGAATATGCAAAAATCATTGCCAATGAAATTTTGACGCCACGAACCATCATGGGTGAAATTGTTTCCGGCCCACTGTCTGCCAGACTGGAAGAGTTGGTAGACCGCCGGGTTCGGGAAGCCGTGGATTCAAAAGCCAGTATCGTGAAACCATTCGTTGTTATGGCAGTGGGTGCAGAGACCTTCCAGCAAATGAAACTGGATATTTCCAGATTGCTCCTGGCGCAATTTGAAGATGTGATATTGCAGGCGGAAGATTTTGTGAAAACCTCTCTCGACATTGAAAATATGGTGGGCACCAAGATGGAATCCATGACTGCCTTGGAATTCGAGGGATTGCTACGTCCAGTGTTCAAGCAAGAAGAGTGGATTCTGATCATCACCGGAGCGGTACTTGGTTTCTTGGTCGGCGAGGCACAATTGCAGATCATGACCCACCTTTAAATGGTGACAGTCTTTTAAAAAAGGAATGATTCAGAACAGGCTAACCACGGCATTTATCAGTTTTTGCAAATAAGCTAATAACTAAAAAATACAGTTCTATATGCAAAAACGTTATAAAATGTCGATTGTTAAAACCTAGTCTGGTTCATTCCTGCTCCTTCGTATGTCATCCTTCATTCAAGAACGCGTCACCAGTGTGCATCATTGGAACGACACCCTTTTCAGCTTCAAAACTACCCGTGATCCAGGCCTTCGCTTCCACAGCGGTCATTTCGTCATGATCGGACTGGAAGTGGACGGCAGACCCCTTCTGCGCGCCTACAGTATCGCCAGCGCTAATTACGAAGAAAATCTGGAGTTTTTCAGCATCAAGGTGCCGGACGGAAAACTCACCTCGCGTCTGCAGCATTTGCAGGTAGGTGACACCGTTTTGGTAAGCAGGAAACCCACAGGCACCTTGGTTCTGGACGATTTGAAAGCCGGCAAAAACCTTTTCCTGTTCGGAACGGGAACTGGACTTGCTCCGTTCATGAGCATCATCAAAGACCCTAGCATCTATGAAAAATTCGAGAAAATCGTTTTGGTTCATGGCGTGCGCTTTGTCAACGAACTGGCTTACAGCGACTACATCACACACGACTTGCCAAGCAACGAGTTTTTCGGTGAAGAGGTACAAGAAAAACTGATCTACTACCCGACAGTGACTCGGGAAGCGTTTAAAAATCAGGGTCGAATCACCGACTTGATTGACAACAACAAACTGTGTGCAGATATCGGCTTGCCACCCATGAATCCGGAAACCGACAGGGCCATGATTTGCGGCAGCCCGAGCATGTTGGCAGACATCCGCTCACTGCTCGACGCCCGGGGCTTTGTTGTGTCCCCAGGCATTGGAGAGCCAGGCGACTACGTGTTTGAACGGGCGTTTGTTGAAAAATAAGACGGCTGTTAAAAGCCAGTTGAAAAGAAAAAACCCAGGTCAAACTGACCTGGGCTAAATCTGCCAAAAAAGAAGGTTGGCAGAGGAGACAAATTCATAGTACTACTTTTCATGTCGCACCGCAACATATCACCCATTCGGTGTAGACACTGACCACAAGCGGTTTTTATTAAAAAAGCTTACTTAAACAACCCCCATTTGACGCAACGCAACAACCCTGACCGGGACCGTTTTTTACACAGCTTGGCGCTAAAAGCAGCGGCAAATTCTGAGACTTTTCCAGACTTGTCCTACAATGCGCAAATATCTTCTAAGCAAAGGTGTTGGATGCAACTCATAGTCATTGCCAGCCGCAAAGGCGGCGTAGCGACCCCCAAGGCTCTCTCACATGGTGGGCAAGCCAGAGAAACACGGGTTCGCCGCGTTTTGATTCCATTGAACCGGAACAACTGGGCGCCCACATGACACGCCTGAAAAAAGAAGGCGTGGAATTGCTTATCGTGGACACTCCTCCCATCGAAACGCCCTGGATCAACAAATTAATGGTCAAGGCCGATTTGGTTGTAGTGCCCACCCGCGCAAGTCCATTGGACATTCATGCCATCGGAACCACCATGAAAGCAGCACAACACGCACAAACCAATATGGTGTGGGTATTAAACGGCGTGTCTTCGCGGTCGAAAATCGCGGATGCCGTGGCAGATGAACTCAAGCGCTTTGCACCCTTGGCCCCGGTCAACGTGCATGAACGCACCGATTATGTCTTAGCCATGGGCCAAGGACGAACCGTCGTAGAAACCAAAGCAAGCGGCATTTCCGCCAAGGAAATCCGCTCGGTTTGGAAATTTATCAGCAGCAAACTTCCAAAGGCGAAAGCATGAGCGATACCACGGCCCCTCAGGGCCTGAATGCAGATGAACTGGCAGAACTCGAAGAGTTTCTCATGTCTGACAATACACCAGACGCCTGTATGGATGTCTCCACACTCGACGGATTCCTCACCTGCATCCTGTCCTGCCCCACCCGGCCGGAAGCCGAAGAGTGGATCAACTGGATTTGGGACACCGAGGCTGCAGAAGAGCAGCCAAGCTTCGACAGTCAGGCGCAGAGCGACCTGATGTACGGTTTGATTGCAAGACATGCCGCTGCGCTTGAAGCCACCCTCAAGGCACAATCCGAAGACTATGAACCCGTATTTTTCTATCAGGACGAAGACGGTGAAGTGCCTGCGCTTGATGAATGGTGCATAGGCTACATGATTGCCATGGCAGACTATTACGAGCAATGGCATGACTTGTTGGCTGCAAAACCCGGCCTGTTTGAACCCATCCGTTTGTTTGGTACCGAGGATGGTCAGGAAAGTCTGAATAAAACACTGGAAGCCCTGAACACCGAGGAATTTGAGGCGCGTATGCAGGCTTTTGCAGGCGAAATACGCACAGCAGCGCTGAACATCTTCCGCGAAGTACACGCCTGATCAGAAGGTCTGATGGATATTTTTTTGCAGCAGATCATCAATGGGGTAACGCTGGGCAGCGTTTATGCCCTAGTTGCTTTGGGTTACACCATGGTCTATGGAATTTTGGGGTTGATCAACTTCGCGCACGGCGATGTGATGATGATCGGCGCCATGGTGACGTACTCCGCCTGCTCAGCATTAAAAGCACTTTTTCCGGAATTGGGCGGTGCCTGGTTGCTGCTCTCAGGTATCGCCGCCGCCATTCCTGTGTGTATGGCGGTGTCTTATGGGATGGAACGCATGGCTTACCGCCCACTGCGAAACGCCCCCAAACTGGCGCCGTTGATCACGGCCATCGGTATCTCTGTCATTTTGCAAACTGCCGCCATGCTGATTTGGGGCAGGAACTATCAAGTTTTTCCCAACACGCTTTCATCAGACCCCATCACGCTGCTCAGTTTTTCGCCACTGGCGGATGAAACAGAGCCCCGCACCGTAACAGCCACGCATGTTCAGTTGTGCATCGTTGCCGGCGCCTGCGCATTGATGTGTCTGCTGACACTGCTCATCAACCACACAGGCCTGGGCAGGGCCATGCGGGCAACCGCTGAAAACCCCAAGGTCGCCAACCTGATGGGCATCGACCACAACCGGGTTATCGCACTGACATTCATGTTGGGAGCGGCTTTGGCCGCTGTGGCAGGTGCCATGGTGGCAGCCAATTATTCGGTGGCGCATTTCTACATGGGTTTCATTCCAGGCCTGAAGGCCTTTACAGCCGCTGTTCTAGGCGGCATCGGCAACCTTTACGGGGCCATGCTGGGAGGGTTGGTGCTGGGCATTGTAGAAAGTCTGGGGGCTGGCTATATCAGCGAAATAACGGGTGGATTCTTCGGCTCGAATTACCAGGATGTTTTCGCATTCGTGGTGCTGATCACCGTGCTGACGCTGCGACCCTCCGGGTTGCTGGGCGAACGGGTGGCAGAGCGCTCATGATACCTGCGCCATCCGGCGGGCCTTCCGCATCACACAACAACAAGCGCACGCTGGGCCTGACCTTGCTGATTATTGCCGTTGTGGCGCTGCCATGGGTGCTGAGCTGGGGCGGTGCGTCCTGGCTGCGCATACTGAACTTCGCACTGCTTTATGTCATGTTGAGTTTGGGTTTGAACATCGTGGTGGGCTTTGCCGGTTTGCTCGACCTCGGTTACATCGCCTTCTACGCGCTGGGTGCCTACCTCTACGCCC
The DNA here is from genome assembly GCA_021300475.1 of Burkholderiales bacterium. Lineage (GTDB taxonomy): Bacteria > Pseudomonadota > Gammaproteobacteria > Burkholderiales > Burkholderiaceae_B > SXZD01. The sequence continues at coordinate 44,363 of JAJTDO010000014.1, forward strand.
TGCTGGCATCTCCGCACCTCACCGAACAATTCCCCGCCATTGCAGCGCTTTTTCCATCGGGCCTGCACATTCCGATTCTCGCAGCCTTGGTCATTGCCGCCTTGGTGGCCGGTATTTTTGGCGCTTTGCTTGGTGCGCCCACCCTGAAATTGCGGGGGGACTACCTCGCCATCGTGACACTGGGCTTTGGAGAAATCATTCGCATCTTCATGAACAACCTGAACGCCCCTTACAACATCACCAACGGTCCCCAGGGCATCAACATGGTGGACCCTGTTCGTCTGGCTGGCATCGACTTCGCCAAAGGCTGGATCGTGGGCCCGGTCACCTTGACGTCCACCCACCTTTATTACTACCTGTTTGCGTTGCTGGTCATTCTGATTGTTCTGATGAGTTTCAGACTTCAAAATTCGCGCTTGGGCAGGGCCTGGATGGCCATAAGGGAAGACGAAATCGCTGCAAAAGCCATGGGTATCAATACCCGCAACGTCAAACTCATGGCGTTTGCCATGGGTGCCAGTTTCGGCGGCATTGCGGGGGCACTGTTTGCTGCGTCGCAAGGCTTCGTCAGTCCGGAATCATTCGGTCTGATGGAATCCCTGGTGATTTTGTCAATGGTGGTGCTCGGCGGCATGGGGCACATCCCCGGTGTCATTCTAGGCGCCCTGCTGCTCTCAGGTTTTCCTGAGCTGCTGCGCGCCGTGGTCATTCCCTTACAGCAGTCATTGTTCGGCAAGGTGCTGATGGATGCTGAAATCATTCGCTCCCTGATTTATGGCGTGGCCATGGTCGCCGTAATGCGTTTCAAACCCGCAGGGCTTTGGCCCACTCCAAAACGCGAGTCTGCACAATGAGCTCCTCTTTGCTGCACATCAGCGGGGTCAGCAAGCGATTCGGCGGACTGCAGGCACTCGACCAAATAGAGCTCAGCGTGCCCGGCCACAGCATTTACGGCTTAATCGGGCCCAACGGTGCCGGTAAAACGAGTTTGTTCAACGTCATCACAGGCTTGTATCAACCAGATGGCGGTGAATTCAGCCTGAACGGTGTTTCGTTCAAACCAGACAATCCAACCCGTGTTGCAGAACTCGGCATTGCCCGCACGTTTCAAAACATTCGCTTGTTTGCTGCAATGACAGCCTTGGAAAATGTAATGGTTGGACGTCATGTCCGCACCCATCAAGGTGCCTTTGGTGCAATTTTTCGAACCCGACGACAACGGGCTGAAGAAGCGGCCATCCAGGAGAAGGCCTTAGACCTGCTGAACTTCGTTGGCTTGGCAGGCAAGGCGATGCAAACAGCCAACACACTGTCCTATGGCGACCAGCGTCGCTTGGAAATTGCCCGTGCCTTGGCCACGGAGCCTGTGTTGCTGGCCCTGGATGAGCCCGCCGCAGGCATGAATGCCACTGAAAAACTGGCCTTGCGCGACCTGCTGCAAGCCATCAAACATCAAGGAACCACCATTTTGCTCATTGAACATGATGTAAAACTGGTGATGGGCTTGTGTGACGCACTCACAGTGCTGGACTACGGCAAGGTTATTGCACAAGGCAACCCGAGCGAAGTGCAGCGCAACGCAGCGGTCATACAGGCCTATCTGGGTTCAAGCGCCACCTCTACAAATGCGAAAGCCCACCATGTCTGAAGCTTTGCTGCAGGTTTCAAATCTCGACATTCACTATGGTGGAATTCACGCGGTTCGCAAGTTGAGCTTGTCCTTGTCTGCCGGAGAAACCGTGGCTTTGATCGGGTCCAACGGTGCTGGAAAATCGAGTACGCTCAACGCCATCATGGGGTGGGTGAAATGTCAGGGAGGTCTCACATTCAGTGGTGTGGATCTGCAAACCCAGGCCAGTCATCAGCGCAATACCATGGGACTGACCATGGTGCCGGAAGGTCGAGGCATCTTCGGTCGCATGACCATCCACGAAAATCTGCAAATCGGCGCCCACACAAAGACTGACAAAGTCCAAATATCAGAAGATTTGCAACGAATGTATGAGTTGTTTCCGCGTCTCGCAGAAAGGCGTTCGCAATTGGCGGGAACACTTTCAGGTGGCGAACAACAAATGCTCGCAATGGCACGTGCATTGATGTCCAGACCGCGTTTGCTTTTGCTGGACGAACCCAGCATGGGGTTGGCGCCTATTTTCGTAGATCGTATTTTTCAATTGATTCAAACAATTGCTAACCAAAACACCTCGGTGTTGCTGGTAGAACAAAACGCTCGCCGGGCCTTGGAAATCTCGCAACGGGCCTACGTTATGGAGACCGGAGAAATCACGCTGGAAGGCGCTAGTGCAGACCTGCTGCACGATGACCGGATACGACAAGCCTACCTTGGGGAAGTTTGATTGCGCGGCTGGTCAACGGTTTTCACACCCCGTCTGCGGCGGAAGTAAACGAGTCCGCGAAAAACTCGTCTTCAGGCAAACCGCACAGCGCTACAAAATCTGTGCGGGCAGACGACACCACAACCGGTGCGCCGCAGGCGTACACCTGATGCCCCGATAAATCCGGAAAATCTTGCATCACTGCCCGGTGGACAAACCCGGTGCGCCCTGTCCAGTCATCTGAGGGCAAGGCCTCTGAAAGCACGGGCACGAATTTGATGTGAGAATATTCATCGGCCCAACGCTGGGCCAAGTCCAACAAATACAAATCCTGCTTGGTTCTGCCGCCCCAATACAAGGTCAGTGGACGATTCATGCCCTTGTGCAATCCATACTCAATGATGGATTTAATGGGGGCAAACCCTGTTCCACTGGCTAAAAATACCATGGGCTTGTTGGAATCCTCGCGCAAAAAGAAAGTGCCCATGGGCCCCTCCATACGCAAAATTTCGCGTTCCTTCATGCTGTTAAATACGTGGTCTGTAAATACGCCCCCCGGCATATGACGTAAATGCAGTTCAATGCCGCCCTGATCATGGGGCGAGTTGGCCATGGAATAACTGCGGCGCTGACCGTCTTTCAATAAAAACTCGATGTACTGCCCCGCCTTGAATTGAAGTACCTCGTTGGCAGGCAACTGGAGTTTCAAAACAGCCACATCGCTGGCCCGTTTTTCAATGACATTGACGCGGCATGGCATTTTTCTCACCGGCACATCACCCAAGCCTGTGATTTCCCTGACCTCTACACGCAAGGCGGTTTTTGGGGTGGCGCAGCACAGCAAGGCAAAGCCCAGCACCCGGTCTTGTTCAGGCAAGGCCTTGCTTTGATAAACGCCGTAGTCGACCTCGCCGGCGAGCAACCTGCCCTTGCAAGAGCCGCAAGCCCCGTTTTTACAACCGTAGGGCAGAACCAAACCCTGTCGCAACGCGGCAGACAAGAGGGTTTCACCGGCATCACACTCAAATTTTCGGCCGCTGGGGGCCAATTCAACTTCGAAGCTCATACTACAATGCAACCATGAAAAGTTATTCGAACATCCGGGCGGGAATACGCCCCCCCCGAAAACAATTAAGCAAAATGCGTATGCTGGTCATTGGCTGTGGCGACGTCGGCTTGCGCCTGCTGACTCAAAAAGCTGCACGCCATTGCATCATCGCCACTTGCCGCCGGCCTGAACAAGCCACCGCCATACGCGAGCTTGGTGCAATTCCCTTGACTGGTGACCTGACAGACCCAAGGTTTCAGAAGCGCCTGACGCGCTTGGCTGCCAGTCGTATAGCCTATTTGGCGCCACCCGCACCAGAAGGCAAAAACGACAAGGTCAGCCTGCGACTGTCTCTGCAGCTAAATGCCCGGGGCCTGACTCATCAAAAACCCTCAGTTGCAAGCTTAACACGGCCTTCGACGCCTTCCGGCCTGCGTGTCTGTTATGTCAGTACAACCGGCGTGTATGGGGACAACCAGGGGCAATGGATAGACGAAACGCGCACAGCGAAACCGAAAAACCCAAGGGCAATCCGACGTGTTCATGCAGAAAACTGCTGGCGTGGAAAAAATGCCCATCAAAGCCATCTGGCAAGCTTCAAATCAGTGGGTATTTTGAGGGCTCCCGGCATTTACGCGCTGGAGCGGCTGCCCCTTGAACGACTGCGTTCCGGAACGCCAGCGATCATGGCGTCTGAAGATTCGTGGTCGAACCATATTCATGCTGACGATTTGGCCAGACTGGCCTGGCGGAGTCTCTTCATGAAACACGGAAGACGCGTGTTCAACGCGGTGGACGACGAGCCTACAAAAATGGGTGACTATTTCGATACAGTGGCCGACCACTTCGGTTTGAAGCGTCCGGAAAGAAAACCCAGACAAGAGGTTCAGTCTTTGGTGAGCCCGATGATGTGGTCTTTTATGAATGAATCACGGCGAATTCGCAATCAGCGCCTGAAAGAATTAAAAATTCGCCTGAACTTTCCGTCAGTCTCGACGTTTCTTTCCCAACAAGGCAAACCGAACAGTTGAACCAGGTTCAGTCAAAAATCGCGTCCAGATTTTTTTGAATTTCCAAGCGCATGGGCTCTTTGAAAACACGCAACAGCAACCCCAGCGTAATGGATATTTCCACTTTTTTAGGCACCAGTTTCAAAGTGCCGCTGATTCCGGTTTTTTTGAACGTCAAGACATCAGCGTCCCACTCATAAGAAAGTCCATACTCAGTCTGCAGTTGTTCAGCAACCTGCTGAGCCGCCTTGCGCGCCTTGGCAATGGGCATGCTGTGTTTCTTTAAGATATCAATGTCTGCCATGACTGAGAACCATTTGGGAAGCTGAAGCGATTATAAAACCTAGTCGACGCCGCGACGGCGATTAAACCAAAAATCATACGCGGATCGGCCGGAGGGCTGCGATTCTAACTGAAATCCCACCACTTTTTTCGCAAATTTCATCTGCGACTCCATCACTTTTCTAAACATCTGATTTTTATCAGATTCTCTGGATAGCACTTTACGCCATGCGTTCAATTGCGCATCCAGAACGTCTTGGGGCGTGTGAAAATAACGCACACCCTGCCGCCTGGCCATGTCTTCATAATCTTCGGCATAGCGTGAAGCCGCCTTCCAGCTCATGTCTGCAGAGCTCGCCTGAAGCGCATAGCGCAACAGGCTGCGCAACTCGAAGGGCAAAGACTCGAACCGCTGCTTGTTGAACAGAACCTCAAACACCTCCCCGGACTGATGCCAACTGCCCATCATGCACACCGAAGCCACTTTGGGAAACCCGAGTGCGCGGTCTGAGGTTGGATTGTTGAATTCAGCGGCGTCCAACAGGTTTTTTTCCATCCAGGGCACAATATCGGTGGCAGGCAGTGACACCGGTAACCCCCCCAATTCCTTCATCAACTCGGCCGCTAACCCAACACAGCGATAGCGCAAGCCTTTAAGGTCCGAACTTTTTTTAATTGCTTGCTTGAACCAGCCCAGCGGCTGGGCAGGCATCGGCCCATACAGAAAGCCCTGCACATTCAAACCCAACTCCTTTTGCATGACTTCGTCATATAGTTTTTGACCACCACCATAGGACATCCAAGCCAGAAATGTATTTGCGTCCATTCCAAAACCTGGGCCACTGCCGAACAAACCCAACGCAGAATGGGTTTCATACCAATAGGTTGAAACGCCGTGTCCACCGTCAAGTTGGCCTTTGTGCACCGCTGACAGCAAGCCAAACGCCTTCACCACACTGTTGGCGGGAAGCACCTCGATACGTAGACGCCCTCCTGACATGTCATTGACTTTTTTTGCCAAATCTTGTGCAAAATCGTGAAATATATCAGTGCTTTGCCATGTACTCTGAAACCGAAAAGTGAACTCTGGACTGGCCCGCACGTACGCCGGAGCACCCAAAATGGTACCCCCACCAACCACTGCGCCGGCCTTTTTGAAAAACGCCCTGCGACTGTCTTGCTCCATCAGCAGTCCTTCAACAGCAAAATATGAACCCGGTAAGGACCATGGGCGCCCAACACGATGGTTTGCTCAATGTCTCCGGTTCGGGAAGGACCCGACACAAAATTCAGAGCCCTGGGCAAACCTGTAGGCAGTAAACGGGCCCGTGAAAAGGCCTGCTCCATGGTAAGTACCACCTGACTGGCTGCCACCAGTGCAATGTGGGTTTCGGGCAGCAAATGTGTACTTGCCGGCGTGTCTGGTCCACTGGCCATCACCAGAGTGCCAGTTTCCGCCACTGCGGACATCACTGCACTGATCCCCACAAGATCATCTCCGGCAGGCGCGCCAAAGCGCAGGATCACGCCCTTGTTTACCAATGCTCCCGTCCATGGGGCACCTTGCAAAGACGGCCA
>JAJTDO010000065.1 GCA_021300475.1 Burkholderiales bacterium
GTTTCAAGAAACCCTGAACTATTTTCAGCGTCAGATTGAACTGACAGGCGTCACCTTAATGCTCAATACCCGCATCAGCGCCGACGACCTGATCAAGGAAGGCTTTCAGGAAGTTGTGTTGGCCACGGGGGTCAAACCGCGCCCCTTGGGTATTGAAGGCATGAACCACAAAAAAGTGATCAGCTACATTGATGTCCTGGCTAAAAATGCAGTGGTCGGTGAAAAAGTAGCAGTCATTGGCGCAGGCGGCATTGGTTTTGATGTGTCCGAGTTCTTATCACACGATTTTGCACATCCTTCCCCGACGCTGGATCTGAACACCTGGAAAAAAGAATGGGGTGTCACCTATGACCCGGCCAACCCAGGCGGTGTCACAGGCACAACAACAGAAGTATTGAAATCACCTAGGCAAATCTGGCTGTGTCAGCGCAAGGATGAGCCCTTGGGCAAGCGTTTGGGCAAAACATCCGGTTGGGTACACAGGGCGAGTCTTAAAGTGCGCAAGGTGAAATTCATGCAAGGCGTTGAGTACATCAAAGTGGATGATCAGGGTCTGCACATCATGGCGCAGGGCAAACCGGAGATTCTGGAAGTGGACAACGTGATTGTCTGCGCAGGTCAGGAGCCACTCAAGGAATTGCAGCAACCGCTGCAAAAGGCCGGTATTTCCGTGCACCTCATTGGTGGTGCTGATGTGGCGGCAGAACTTGACGCAAAACGGGCCATCAATCAGGCGGTTCGTCTCGCAGCAGAAATTTAAGGAGATAACGTTGGAAAAGCCCAGCACCATTCGCAAAGTTTATGACACGCTTGATAGACTGCCAGCGCCCTTGAGAAACAGAGCCTTCACAATCGTATTCGGGCGGGCAGTGAAGTTTTTTGCGACCGCAGGATTGCGCTTCACCGACATTGCAGAAGACCGCGCCGTGTTGGTGTTAAAAAACATTAAATCCGTTCAAAATCATTTGGGCACTCCACACGCCATGGCCATGGGTCTGTTGGTGGAATCGGCCACAGGCGTTTTGGTGGGTTTGAACGTGCCGGACAATTGCGTACCCGTGATCAAGCACGCCGGCATTGACTACCTGAAGCGGGCCAAAGGCGATTTGCGCGCGGAAGCATGGCTCTCAGACGCGCAAATCGATTTGATGCAAAGCACGCCCAAGGGTGAGGTTGAGGTGGCGGTAACAGTCACTGACAGTGAAGGCAAAGAGCCCATTTTTGCCAACATGGTTTGGGCTTGGACACCCAAACGGACCTGATTTACGCCAGCGTGCCACCGTTAACAAGCTGCCATTTAGCGCAAATAAAAACCAACCACCTTGCGGGCGAGGTCATCAATGCTGAGCCCGGAGTTTGCTTTATACCAGGTAGTGATGAAGTTCATGGCACCTAGTAGTAGCAGACGGGCGATCTTAGGGTCTTCGCCCAAATCGCCTTCTGCTTGCAGGCGATGCACGATGTCTTGCCAGATTTCATCGTAACGGTCTTTGGTTTCAATCAGTTTTTTGCGGTGAATTTCATCCAGCGCTCCCCAGTTGTAGAGCATCACCGGAATGAAGTCATTGCCCTCTTCGAGCAAAATTCCAAGGTGCACCCTCACCAGTCTCTCGAACTGTTCGCGAGCCCCCAAGTTGCTGTCCAAGGCGGCTTCAGTGCGTGCAAGACCTTGTCGTAAACCCTCCTCCATGACGGCATACAAGATCGCCTGTTTATTTTCAAAATGGTAGAAAGGGCTGCCGCAACGCATGCCAACAGCAGATGAAATGGCCCTGATGCTGGCACCCTCATAGCCTTTTTCCTTGAACAAACGCGCAGCGGCGTGCAGTAAATCAAGCCGGCGATTGCTATCTTCTGAAACAGACGACCTCATGCGTCTACCTTCGCTTTCTCTAACAATCCAACAGGAATGGCGACCTGCAAGGTCAGCAGGATCTGCGCCATGCCCTTGCCTAGCGGATCGCTTCGCAAGGAACTCAAGCCACCGCCATCCAGCGCCTGTTCCAACAACACATTGAAGGCGTTAATGCCGGCAACCTCAAACACACGGATGCGTCCTTTTACATAATGCCCAAGATGTTTGCGCAGGCTTTCTTCCGTCAGCGCATGCGCAATGTAGGGCAAAAACTCCGAATGCCGTGCGATTACGCCAATGTTTGAATTATCTGCTTTATCTCCGCTGCGTGCATAAGCCAGCGCTATTAAGGGTACATGGGTGTCCGGGGTTAAAGACCGGGGGTAGTCACTCAAATAAAGCAACTTACCTTCTGCTATCGCAGTTGTATTGGCTGGCTCGGCCACTGGCAATTCAATTGTTTCATCCGAAAGACGCAACTGAACCTGCACCTGATTTTTAGGCAATAAAAACGAGAATAAACGCACCTTGGGAGCAACGCTGGGCCTGCCGGCGCTTAAACTGCCGGTTGTACCCGGCGAAAACGAGGTGCCGGCCGGTGCAATTTCACGGGCAAAAATTTCCAGTGCCTGTTTCATCGGGTGACAGACTGCAATGCGCACAACGGTTTCGCGCATGTTCAAGTGGGGGTTTGCATTGACACCGAAATCGGCTTCTTCACCCATCACCTCAATGCGGGTGGCTGTGTAGTCCGGCATGCCCAACAAGGTAAACAAGCGCTGTGTGCGGGCCAGAATGGCTTCACCGGTGCGCCTGGCTTTTTCCAGTGCGTCCACACCCACAATGCTGAGGTTGGCCACACAACGGTAGCCATCCACATACGTTGCACAGACTTTGTAAAAGGCTGTGGGAGGCTTGCCTTTGGCACCGCTGACGCGAATGCGGTGCTCTGAGCCGCCCCCTTCCTGCTGCATCTGTACGCCGGAAAAATCGCAAATGACATCAGGCAGTATGTAGTTTGCAGGGTCACCAACTTCATAGAGCATTTGCTCGCTCAGTACAGGTACGCTGACCAGTCCGCCCGTGTTGGCAGGCTTGGTCACCACGAAACTGCCGTCAGACTGGCATTCCAGTACCGGGTAACCGATGTTCGCCCAGTCGGGCACGGTACGCCAGTCGGTGAAAAGTCCGCCAGTGGCCTGCGCACCACATTCAATCAGATGGCCTGCCAGACTACCGCTGGCCAAGCGGTCAAAGTCGGTTGCGTTCCAACCAAACTCGTGAATCAAAACCCCCAGCGGCAACGCGGAGTCCACGGTTCGCCCGGTGATCACCACATCCGCCCCCAGCGCCAGGGCCTTGGCTATTGGGAATGCCCCCAGGTAGGCGTTGGCCGAGACCCACTTGGCTGGCAATGCCGTGCTGGTGTTCATGTCGCAAATACCTTGGGCCTTGGCCTCAGGGAAAAATCCCAAGACATCATCGCCCTGCACCACGGCGATTTTAAGTTCGATATTCATGCCCTTGGCCAAGGTTTCCAAGGCCTTTGCGCACGCCATGGGGTTGATCCCGCCGGCGTTGGACACCACGCGTATGCCCTTTTTCTTCAGCGTGGGCAGCGTAAATTTCATGGCCATTTCCACGAAATCCGGACAAAAGCCCATGTCTGGATTTTTCGCCTTCGCGGTGGCCAACAAAGACATTGTCAGCTCTGCGAGGTAATCAAAAGTGATGTATTGCATGCCCGGTTCGTTCACCAGTTGCAGTATGCCTGTCATGCTGTCGCCCCAAAAACCGGACGCCCCCCCAATTTTGATCATGTAAATCCTTTCGAAACCGCTTTTCTAAATCATAAGCCTGTGACACACTATTTGCCAAGCAAACGTTCGTTCAGTAATTTTTTAAGGAGATTTTCATGTCGGAAGCGTATCGCTCCGTCTTTCGCAGCGACTTGTTCGAAGGCAAAACAATCTTGATCACAGGCGCAGGCTCCGGCATTGGTCGCTGCACAGCCCATGAGCTGGCCAGCCTTGGCGCATCCCTTGCCTTGGTAGGTCGCAAAATTGAGAAGCTCCAAGCGGTGGCAAATGAGTTGGAAGTCGTATTCGCAAAAAAAGGCTTGCATCAAAAGGTCAGCATCCATTCCTGCGACATTCGCGAAGAAGGCCTGGTGAAGATCACGGTTACAGAGGTTTTGGCTGAGCACGGACGAATTGACGGCTTGGTGAACAATGCCGGCGGCCAATTTCAAGCCCCTTTGGAAAGTATTTCAGCAAAAGGTTGGGATGCGGTGGTTCGCAACAACCTGACTGGCGGCTTTTTGATGGCGCGCGAGGTCTACAACCAGTACATGTGCAGAAATGCCCAGGGCAACAACCTGTCCATCGTAAACATGGTGGCCGACATGTGGATGGGCATGCCGGGTATGGGCCACTCAGGTGCCGCGCGCGCAGGCATGCTCAATTTAACCGAGACAGCCGCGCTTGAATGGGCGCCGGTGCGGGTCAATGCGGTCGCCCCCGGCTGGATTGCTTCAAGCGGTATGGAAACCTACCCCGAGCCGGCACGCAGCATGATCAAAAACCTCTACAAGCACTGCCCTTTGCAACGCATGGGCACAGAATCGGAAGTCGCTGCCGCCATTACGTTTTTGCTGTCGTCAGCCGCCAGTTTCATCTCCGGCAGTTGCCTTCGGATTGACGGCGCAGCACCCAATGCAAAACGCGTTTGGCCCAGAGCAGGCAATGGCATCGCCAACGAGACATTTGATGGTATGCACTTAAGCGATGCCAGCCCCCCTAGCGAGAGTCAGTGACCATGCCCTGCATCGAATCAAAAATAGACTGCAACGCCGCAGAGTTCGAAGCCAATGCCCGGTTCATGTTGAGTCATGTCCAACAACTCAGGGCCATTGAAGAAAAAACCCGAAAAACCTCGGAGAAGTCCGCAGCGATGTTTGCCAAGCGTGGGCAATTGTTGCCCCGCGAACGCTTGAATTTGCTGTTGGATGCAGCTGCGCCCTTTTTGGAGCTGGCCAGCCTGGCAGGCTACCTTCAAGACTCCAGCAATCCGGATACTTCAGTGGCTGGCGGTGGCGGCATTGCCGGCATTGGTTACATCAGCGGCGTTCGCTGCATGGTGCATGTCAGCGATTCCGGCATAGAAGCCGGCGCATTGCAGGAAAAAGGCATTGAAAAAATTCAGCGCATGCAAACCATTGCGCTGGAAAACAGGCTGCCCTTCATTAATCTGGTGGAATCAGCCGGTGCAAATTTGTTGAAATACAAAGTCGAGCATTTCATACACGGTGGCTCAAATTTCTACAATCTGGCGAAGTTGTCTGCGGCAGGCATTCCGGTGATTACTGTGGTACATGGCTCCTCAACCGCGGGGGGCGCTTATCTGCCAGGGTTATCGGACTACGTCATTATGGTGAAAGGCAAGGCCCGGGCATTTTTGGCAGGCCCACCTTTGTTGAAAGCAGCGACCGGAGAAATCGCCAACGACGAGGAATTGGGTGGAGCCGAAATGCACAGTTTCATTTCAGGCTTGTCTGAATATCTGGCGCAAGACGATGCGGACGCCATTCGTATCGCCAGAGATGTGGTGGCGAAAATGGGTTGGGACAGTTGCAGCCAATTGAACCAACCCTATAAAAAACCGCGCTATGCCAGTGATGAGTTGCTGGGTCTGATGCCTTCAGAACAAAAAAAGCCCATCGACATGCGTGAAATTGTGGCCCGTTTGGTCGATGACTCCGATTTTCTGGAATTCAAGGCCAACTATGGCGTCGCCACGCTGTGCGGACATGCCGCCATCATGGGGCAAAAGGTGGGCATTATCAGCAATCTGGGGCCCATCGACAGCGAAGGCGCCAACAAAGTGACGCACTTTATTCAAGCTTGCTGCCAGACCGACACGCCATTGCTGTACTTGCAAAATACAACCGGTTACTTGGTGGGCAAGGCCGCGGAGCAAAGCGGCATTATCAAGCACGGTTCGAAAATGATTCAGGCGGTGTCCAACGCCACAGTGCCGCAACTCACGCTTTTGTGTGGCGCCAGCTTCGGCGCTGGCAACTATGGCATGTGCGGCCGGGGCTTCAACCCGAAATTCGTATTTTCATGGCCAACCGCTAAAACAGCGGTGATGGGTGCAGAGCAAGCGGCCAACACCATGGCTGAAGTCATGATGGCCAGCGCAAGACGCAAGGGGCTTCCCACAGAGGGGCCTTTTATTGACGGCATAAAAGCTGAAATTATCAAAACCTTTGAACGGCAAACCTCTGCCTTCTACACCTCGGGCTTGCTGTTGGACGATGGCGTAATCGACCCCAGGCACACCCGTTCGGTGTTGGGCCTTGCCCTGGACGTGTGCATGAGCGCACGCCGTAAAAAACTCAATCCGCTGCAATTTGCAGTGGCCAGACCTTGACCGGAGACTTCAATGATATTCACCCACGAGCACAAAGAAATAAAGCGCAACCTGCTGAAGCTGATTGAAACCGAAATCAACCCCTTCGTCGATGAATGGGAAGAAGCAGAAATGTTTCCTGCCCACGAGGTGTTCAGAAAATTGGGCAAGGCGGGTTATCTGGGCCTTTGCAAACCAACAGAGTACGGCGGCGCCGGCCTGGATTATTCCTACTCAATTGTGATGGCGGAGGCCTTAGGCCACATTCGCTGTGGCGGCATTCCCATGGCCATCGGCGTCCAAACCGACATGGCCACGCCAGCGTTGGCGCGCTTTGGCTCCGACGAACTTCGCAGCAAATACCTGGCACCTGCAATTTCAGGCGAGTTTGTCGCCTGTATCGGCGTCTCCGAACCCGGAGCCGGCTCGGATGTTGCCGCCATCAAGACCACCGCCAAAAAAGATGGCGACGACTACATCATCAATGGCACCAAGATGTGGATCACCAACAGCTTGCAAGCCGACTTCATGGTGATGCTTGCCAACACCAGCACTGAAGGCAACCGCTACAGCAACAAATCCCTGATTGTGGTGCCCATGAAAACGCCGGGCATCACCATTGAAAAGAAGCTGAAAAAAATCGGCATGCGCTCATCCGACACGGGCATCATCCACTTTGATGATGTACGGGTACCGCGAAAAAATCTGATTGGTGAAGAGAACATGGGCTTCATGTACCAGATGATGCAGTTTCAGGAAGAGCGACTCTGGGCGGCAGCCAATGCCGTGGACGGCTTGATCAACTGCATCGAAGAAACCCGAGCCTACACTGCACAACGCCAAACCTTCGGGCAGCCGATTTTGCACAATCAGGTGGTGCACTTTACGCTGGCAGAATTGAAAACCGAGGTGGAAGCCCTGCGTGCCCTGACCTATCAGGCCACCGAGTTGTACATCAACGGGCAGGACGTTACCGAACTGGCGTCCATGGCGAAACTCAAGGCCGGACGACTGCTCAGGGAAGTGCCCGACAAGTGCCTGCAATTCTGGGGTGGTATGGGCTTTACTTGGGAAAACATTGTGTCGCGCATGTACCGGGACGGCCGTCTTGGTTCAATCGGCGGAGGCGCAGACGAAATCATGTTGGGCATTATTTGCAAATACATGAACACCCTGCCTGGCAAAAAAGTTCCCAAGGAAGCCTGAGTCACATGACAGCAAATACGAGCTTGCAGGCTCAGACCATCAAACGCCTCTTGGTTGCCAACCGCGGCGAGATTGCAGTTCGCGTCATGCGCACGGCGCAACGCATGGGCATTGAAGTGGTTGCGGTTTACTCCAGCGCAGACAGGTATGCCGAACATGTAAAAATGGCCGATGACGCTGTCTGCATTGGTGCACCGGCACCGGCGTCTTCTTACCTGAACATTGAAAGCATCATCGCTGCCGCTAAAAAAACCGGTGCAAACGCCATTCACCCCGGCTACGGTTTCTTGGCAGAAAACGAATTATTTGCAAGTGCCGTTTGCGATGCAGGTCTGATTTTTGTGGGGCCAAGTGCGTCAGCCATAGAAGCCATGGGAGACAAGGCGCGCGCAAAACTGCGGGTGCAAGCCGCGGGTTTACCCACCATCCCCGGGTACTCACAGGAGCAACAAGACGCCGAAACGCTGGCGATGCAGGCAAATCGCATTGGCTTTCCCATCATGATCAAGGCCAGCAGCGGTGGCGGTGGCAGAGGCATGCGCAGGGTAGAAACGCCAGAGGCATTTCAAGCAGCACTGGCCACGGCGCAATCGGAGGCCGCCAGTGCGTTTGGAGATCCGCGTGTCATTCTGGAACGTGCGCTGACCCAGCCACGACATGTGGAAGTTCAAATTCTGGCGGATCAATACGGGCACTGTCTACACCTTGGTGAGCGTGATTGTTCCATACAGCGGCGACATCAAAAAATTGTCGAGGAAAGCCCTTCACCGGCAGTCAATGCATCATTGCGCCAAAAAATGGGGGAAACCGCCGTACAAATTGCAAAAAGCATAGGTTATTGCGGCGCGGGCACCATTGAATTCCTGTTGGACAAAACCGGTGAATTCTTTTTCATGGAAATGAACACCCGCTTGCAGGTAGAGCATCCGGTGACTGAGGCCATCACCGGCCTGGATCTGGTGGAATGGCAATTGCGCATCGCGCAGGGCGAACCGCTTTCCCTCGAACAAAAACAGGTGCAATTCAAGGGCCATGCCATTGAAGTTCGCTTGTGTGCGGAAGACCCTGCAGATCAATTTTTGCCGCAAACAGGCACGGTATCGCTGTGGAAAACGAGTGAAAACGCCAGAACAGACCATGCGTTAGTAAACGGCTCTGAGGTCAGTCCTTGGTACGATTCCATGTTGGCAAAAATTATTGTGTATGGAGAAAGTCGAGCTGCAGCTTGCAAGGCACTGTCTGCCGCTTTGCGTGAAACCACCTTTGCAGGCTTGCCCAGCAATCTGGATTTCTTAAGGTTGATTGCCGATCATCAGGCTTTTTGCGAGGGCGACACCTCCACCGCTTTTATTGAACAGCATTTTGCGGACAATGCCTCGCGCGCCATACCTGCAGCAGACGAACAAATTGCGCTGGCGGCACTTTGTTTTGCTTTTGAGCCTGCAGACAACACCACCGACTACAACGATGAACTCAAGGGTTTTCAATCAGTGGGCGCACACTCGCGGCAACTGCGGCTGATGGTGGGTGTGGGTGCTAAAAAACACGAAGTCCAGGCGATCGTAAGTTACAGCAGCGACGGATACAGCGTTGTTTTTGCCAACAGTGATTTCTCTTGGACATGTTCTGCCCAGAAGTTGGCATCACTGAAAAAATATGTTCATCGCATCAATACCGAGCACCTTCATATTCACAACGCCCAAGGTGATGTTTCGGTACAGGACATCAGTTTGCATTCGCGGATAAAAATAGATCCCAACGCATTTGCCGCAGAAATCAAGTCGCCCATGAACGGCCGGGTGGTCAGCATCAGGGTGGAAGCTGGCCAACGCATTGCCGCCAAGGGGGTCTGCATTGTTTTAGAGGCCATGAAAATGGAACACAGTCTGGTGGTGCCAACAGCGGCCATCGTCTCGCAACTGCAAGTCACCGTGGGGCAACAAGTCGCACCCGGTCAAGTCTTGTTGTCATTGGAACCCGTCTCTCAGGAAGTCGCATCATGAGCAATCACATCGATCAAAGCTTTTTTGACAGCGTCGAACGCTTTTTTAAAGAGCGCATCAACCCAAACATTAATGCGTGGGATGAAGCCGGAGAGTTCCCCCACAGCCTGTATGAGGAAACCGGCGCTATGGGTTTGCTGGGCTTGGGGTACCCGGAAGAATTCGGCGGCGTTGAGTGCAGCCTGAAAGACCGGATGAAACTCACGGAAATCATTACAAAAACAGGTTCAGGCGGTCTGATGGCCGGGCTGTTTTCTCATAACATTGCCCTGCCCCCCATTATTGCCCACGCCTCTGCGGAACTGGCGCAGCGCATTGTTCCTGCGGTGTTGAGCGGGAAAAAAATAGCAGCGCTTGCCGTCACCGAACCCGGTGGAGGCTCTGATGTGGCCAACCTCAGAACCAAGGCGGACAAGTACTCAGACGCTTCCGGTGATTATTATCTGGTCAGCGGTGAAAAGATTTTCATTACCTCCGGGGTTCGCGCTGACTGGCTGACGGTGGCCGTCCGCACGGGCGAACCAGGCGCCAAGGGCATCTCCATTCTGGCAATTGAAGGCAACAGCCCTGGCATCACACGCACAAACCTGAAAAAAACCG
>JAJTDO010000066.1 GCA_021300475.1 Burkholderiales bacterium
AAAGTAGGTCATCGTCAGGCTCCTCATAAAAAAACCCCTGAACTAATTCATAGTTCAGGGGTTTTTGCTTTCTTACCAAACCTTTGATAATTCTGATTTCTTCTTTGCTTGATTTCCAGGCAATGTTTGCAAAAGGCTAACGCTTCCCCGTCCAACCCAGTTCAGTGCTAATCGTCAACGCAGTGTCTTTAACCTCTGTGAGCCATTCATCTTGCAATCGGTCGGCTGGTGCGGAAAGCGACAAACCAGCCACCAGCTTTCCTGTGTCATCCCTTATTGGTGCTGACATGCATTTAAGGCCGAGTTCCAGTTCTTCATTATCGCGGGCATAGTGCGTTTTTCGGGTTTCAGCCAGGTCTTTTTCTAGTTTTCCTAGGTCGGTTAAACTATTTCGTGTGTGGCCCGCCAATCCTGTCCTAGTTGCGTAGGCACGAACGAAGCTTAGGTCTTCAAATGCCAAAAACAACTTGCCGGTAGATGTCAGGTGCAGCGGTGCACGCCCGCCAATAGATCGTACAACTTGCATGCCCGACCGCTCTGAGAAAGCGCGCTCTATGTATACAATTTCATCGCCTTGGCGCACCGCTAGGTTTACTGTCTGACCCGTGGAGCGGTGCAGTTTGCGCATGTGTTCCAGAGCGATGTCTCTTACGTTGATCCTTGCTTTAACAAGATTCCCCAGTTCTAGCAAACGCATACCCAAGCGGTATAAGCCCGGTTCTGTGCGGTCAACCAAACGACATGCAACAAGGTCGTTGAGAATGCGGTGGGATGTTGAAGGATGGAGTCCTGTTTGTATTGCGAGATCTTTTAACGAAACCGGGTCTTGATGCTCGGCCAATAGATCCAATAACTGCATCAAGCGCTCAATGACTTGAATGCTGGTTCTTGATTCTGTCTCGTTTTCATTTGCCATGGCTTACTGCTTTCAGTTGGTTCATGAAAGTTTACTCCACATTGTGAAAAATGAGAGGGTTTTCGAATGTTTTGTTGCGATGCACCAGAGTTTTTTCTTCCAATTATGGTTTTTACCACTATCAACCCAACTTCAGATGGCTTTTAATAAGGAAGCTTGAGGAGGAGTGTATTTTGAAAGTTGGATTTTTTATAACCTGCCTGGTTGACATGATGCGACCCGAAATAGGTCTTTCTGCAGTTAAGCTATTGGAATCTGCAGGCTGTAGTGTTGAGGTTCCAATGCAGCAGACGTGTTGCGGGCAACCCGCGTGGAATTCCGGCGATGCTGCAACCGCACGAAGCCTGCTTCTGAAATTTCTCTCCGACTTTGAACATTTCGAGGCAATAGTGGCGCCGTCCGGCAGTTGCGTAGGTATGGTAGTGAAGCATTACGCAGACGTCGCAAAGCAAGACACCGACTTGAGCGCACGTGTAGCGCTTCTCAGTACCAAGGTATATGAGCTTACCGACTTTCTTTACACGGTTTTGAAGGTGCAGCCCGGTCAGTTTTCAGGTTTTTCTGGCGGTGATTCGCAAAGCTTCACGTATCACGATTGTTGCAGCGGTTTGCGTGAGTTGGGTATTGCGACACAGCCCAGATCTTTGATTTCGGACAATACTCCACACGTGATCCGTGAAATGCCTGATAGTCGCGCTTGTTGCGGATTTGGTGGTACTTTTTCCTTAAAGTATGGCGATATTTCCGCTTCGATTTGCGACGAAAAATGCGAGGGCATTGCATCTACCAAAGCGGGTTGTGTTGTGATGGGCGACTTGGGTTGCATGCTAAACATAGAGGGACGGTTAAGGCATCAGGGCGATCAAACGACCAAGGTTCTGCACGTTGCTCAGGTTCTGGCGGGAGAGATGTAATGCAGGTTCAAAGCATGCAGTTTGTAGCGCGTTCTGGACAAAAGTTGGCAGATGTTCGTCTGCAGCAGAATCTGAAGAAGCTTGCAACCAAGTTCGTAACGGCAAGAGCGAATGCCATTACAGAGTTGGAAGATTTTGAAGGCACCCGTGACGCGGCAGTGGGCATCAGGAATCGCACGCTTGAGGCTTTGGATGTGTGGCTGGAAAAGTTTGAGGCCGCTGCGACAGCCCGAGGTACGGTTGTTCTGTTTGCGGAGACCCCAGACGAGGCTGCGCAGTGGGTTGCAAAAATTGCGCTTCATCACGGGGTAAAAACTGCGATCAAAAGCAAGTCCATGGTGTCGGAAGAAATGGCGCTGAACAAGGTTTTAGAGGCCAATGGCGTGCAGATCCGCGAAACCGATCTGGGTGAGTATATTCTCCAGATTAATGACAATGAGCCTCCCAGCCACATCATTGCGCCTGTTGTGCACAAAGACAAGGAAGAGATTGCGGACTTGTTTGAGCGCGTGCACCAGCAAAGCCGAAATTCCGACATTCCTCAAATGACCAGGGAAGCGCGTGAGGTGCTTCGGCCGCAGTTTTTAGCGGCTGACATGGGTATCACTGGTGGGAATTTTGCGATCGCCGAGACGGGTTCCATTGCCATTGTGACCAATGAGGGCAACGAGGGCATGTGTACCATCGTCCCGAAAATTCATGTGGCTGTCACCGGTGTAGAAAAGGTGGTGCCTACGCTGGAAGATCTAGCAACCTTGATGCGGTTGTTACCCAGATCTGCCACCGGGCAAAGCATTTCCAATTATGTTTCTTTGCTCACCGGAGTTCGGGCTGAAGGAGAGTTGGATGGGCCACAGCACAATTACGTAATTTTTGTGGATGGCGGGCGGACGAACCTACTGGGCGGTGAGTTTCAGGAAATGATGCGTTGCATAAAGTGTGGCGCTTGTATGAACCATTGCCCCGTTTATCAAAAAATTGGCGGTCACGCGTATGGGTGGGTGTATCCCGGCCCCATGGGGTCTGTGCTGACTCCAAGCTATGCGGGCATAGAGAAGGCGCTTGATTTGCCTCAGGCCGCTACGCGGTGTGGAGAGTGCCATGTGGTGTGCCCTGTAAAAATTCCATTGCCAGAGTTGCTTAGAAAGCTGCGCGAGCAGCAGTTTGATGCAAAGTTACGGCCGTGGCAGGAAGTTTTCTTTTTGAATGCGTGGGGGTTTTTCGCGAAGCGACCTGTGCTGTATCGCTTGGCGGTGACAGTGGCTGCAAGGGTGTTGAAGTGGATGGGCGTACAAGGCTCGAACGACAAGTTAAGGCCGCAGATTCATGGGTTACCGCTTGCGACAGGTTGGAGTGGCTACAGGACGATGCCTGCGCCGCAGGGCAACACATTTAAAGACCTGTATCGCAAGCAACAGCAGGAGCGTCGAACCGGTCCATGATATTTGGATCAGTCTTTGTTTCCGGGCGGCACAGGCTTTGGTTTGCAAGCGCTTGGACTGGCTTGTTCGCCTGAGCCCAAGGGTCTCTGTTGGTTCAACTGTACTTCGCCTTAATGTCTTTTAATGTTGGACGTGTGGCTTCCACACATTCAGCGATCAAGCCCGGTCCTTTGTAGATGAGCCCGGTGTAAATTTGCACCAACTTTGCACCGGCCTGCATTTTCTCCTTTGCATCTGCACCGCTCATGATGCCGCCTACGCCGATGATGGGAAGATCTTCCCCCAGACGGCTGTACAGTCTGGCGATAACGTTCAGCGACATTTCTTTGACAGGGGTTCCGCTGAGTCCGCCGGTTTCTTCTGCGTGAGGCAGGCCCTTGACGGATTCACGTGTAATTGTGGTGTTGGTGGCAATAACCGCGTCAAAATTGTAGGTCAGCAGCTTGTCTGCAATTGCATCAATTTGCTCGTCTGTGAGGTCTGGTGCTATTTTGAGGGCCAGAGGGCGTCTTACGCCGTGTTCGTCGCAAAGGCGTTCACGTGTTTCCTTCAAGCGACTCAACAGATTGTCGAGCGCATCTCCACCCTGCAGGTCACGCAAATTTTTAGTGTTTGGCGATGAAATATTGACCGTGACATAGCTGGCAAAAGGGTAGACATCACGCAAAGCGCTGATGTAATCGTCATCGGCGTGCTCTACTGGGGTAGTGGCATTTTTTCCGATGTTGATTCCGAGTATGCCGACGAATTTGCTTCGTCTGACGTTTTCTATCAGCGCCGGAACTCCCTCATTGTTGAACCCCAAGCGGTTGATGATCGCGCTTTTTTCAGGGATGCGGAACATTCGGGGCTGGGGGTTTCCGGGTTGCGGTTTCGGAGTAATGGTACCCACTTCCAGAAAACCGAAGCCCATGGTGGCCAAGGCATCAATGTGCTCTGCATTTTTGTCCAAGCCAGCGGAAAGACCCACCGGATTGGGAAATGTCAGCCCCATGACCCTGACGGGAGCTTCCTCGGCTGTTGCTACCAGATGTTTAAGCAGCCCCATGGACTCAAGGCGATCTGCCCATTTGAACGTGAATGCGTGAGCCGCTTCTGGCTCCATGGAAAACAGGTAGGGGCGCACCCATTGGTAAGGTATTTGCATTGCTTTGAATTTTGTTTGGTTGAATGTTTGAAGTGGCCTGCCTGATCAGGTTGCGGGCGTTTCTGCATCAGGCGGCAATTCTAACCATTTCCCGGCGTGTAGGTGTTCTAAAGGTTTAAAAGAGGCTTTGTAGTTCATCTTCGGGCTTTCCTTGATCCAGTAGCCCAAATATAAATATGGCAGTTGCAGCTCTTTGCATTGGGCGATTTGCCACATGACGCCGTAGGTGCCCAAGCTTCCGCTGGCAGTCGGGTCGTAGAAAGTGTAGACGGAGGAAAGACCGTCTGAAAGTACATCAATGATGGACACCATCATGAGTTTGCCTTCAGGGGTGCGGTATTCGACGAGGCGACTGTTTACCCGGCTTTGCAATAAAAATTGTGAGTATTGCTCGCGGCTGTCTTCGTCCATGCCGCCGCCTTGATGGCGCTGC
This sequence comes from Burkholderiales bacterium, assembly GCA_021300475.1. Classification (GTDB taxonomy): domain Bacteria; phylum Pseudomonadota; class Gammaproteobacteria; order Burkholderiales; family Burkholderiaceae_B; genus SXZD01. The sequence goes on from JAJTDO010000066.1 coordinate 4,853, forward strand.
ATTTGATACTGGAGGTACAACTCATAATGCTCGGGTACAAAACGCAAGCGTTGTACGCTGGGAATCAAAGATGCATGTTTACTAAGAGCGCGGCGTTGGCTTCGCGTACTTTCGAATTTTCCGATGTTCAGGCGTACAGGTATGCAGGCCCGACATCCGTCACAGTAAGGGCGATAGGTGAACAAACCGCTGCGGCGAAACCCTGAGCGCACAAGATCGGCATAGACATCTGCATTAATAAGGTGGCTGGGGGTTGCGACCTGCGAGCGCGCAAGCCTGCCTGTCAGGTAACTGCAGGGGTAGGGCGCAGTGATGTAGAACTGCAGCGTAGAGAAGGGTAATTCACTCGGCCTTGTCATGGTCGATTTCCAACACCTGAGGCGCCCAATTTAGCGCCGGTAAAGAAACACCCTCGTTCACCAATTGTTCGAACGTTTCACGTGGCATTTCCGATGCCCCCAACGATGCGAGATGACGAGTATTCTGCTGGCAGTCTATCACTTTCACACCTTGTGGCGATAGCCAGTTTACCAGGTGTGCAAGCGCCATTTTTGAGGCGTCTGTCTTTCGGCTGAACATGCTTTCGCCGAAAATCATCCGGCCTATGGACACCAGATAAAGTCCTCCGACCAATTCGCCTTGAAACCAGCTTTCTATACTGTGAGCTATGCCTTGATTGTGCAGGCGCAAATAGGCTTCCTGCATTTCCTGAACAATCCATGTTCCGCCTTGCCCTTCACGAGGTGATGCACATGCGCTGACCACATTTGGAAACGCATGATCCATGGTGAACCGCCATTCGGTCTGTTCGGAACAGCGCTTAAGGGTTTTTCGCAGAGACCGTGTGACCTTAAAATTTGCGAGCTGCAACACCATGCGAGGTGACGGTGACCACCACAACAAGGGCTCCCCTTGGCTATACCAAGGAAAAATGCCATGGCTGTAGGCCTCCATCAGGCGTTCGACAGAGAGATCTGCACCCGCTGCCAACAGGCCGTTGGCGCCTTGAGCGGCAGTCAGGGCCTGAGACGTTGGCGGGAAGGGGCTGTTTTTACCCAGAAACGGCAGGCGCATGCTTGTTCGCGGTGTTTCGAATCACTGCATGGGCTCAAACGCGCCAGCCCAAGACACTGCATCGTAGAGATCTCCGCTGTGCAGACGGTACTGCCCTTTTTTTCTGTCTTCAAAGAACAGCTTCAGGGTTTTGCTGACTGTTAAAAATGCGAGGTCATCCCAAGGAATTTCTTCTTCCGTGAACAACCGGACTTCAAGACTTTCCGGGCCGGCCGCATAGTCTAAATCCAGCAACTCTGCCCTGAAAAACATGTGCACTTGCTGCGCCCGCTGAACATCAAAAATGGTGAAGGGTGGCCCCAGGCGTACCCGAGCACCGGCTTCCTCCAGCGTTTCCCGCATGGCGCCTTGATGGGTGCTTTCATTAATTTCCATGAACCCGGCGGGAAGCGTCCAAAAGCCATGGCGCGGCTCTATGGCGCGGCGGCACAGCATCACCTGGTTTTGCCAGACCGGGATGGTGCCCAAAACCATTTTTGGATTCACATAATGAATGGCTTTGCAGTTTTTGCAAACATGGCGTGGACGTGAGTCATCGACAGGGGTTTCATGCGTTACGCCGTGCCCGCAGGCCGAGCAAAATTTTGGATCCGGATACATTAGGCAGTGCCGAGCAAAAAATTTAATAGGCCCCCAGTGTAGCATTGCGCACTTTGCTGTATACTTCGTTTCGCTTTGGTGACGAGAAGAAATTTTCTGGTTTGAATCTCTTCTTGAAAGTGACTCTTACAAAAGAGTTGGCTCTTTGGCATTAGGCAGTGGTTGTGTGCAGTTTTGGTTCTTTGAATGGTTTGTTAGTTAAAAAACAAGCGATTTGACAGACTAAAAAAATGTGTTCATAATTGCGGTCTTCGCTTTAGGGGGTATAGCTCAGCTGGGAGAGCGCTTGCATGGCATGCAAGAGGTCAGCGGTTCGATCCCGCTTACCTCCACCAAAAGCAAAAAGGCTAGTATCGACAGATTTCTGTCCCCATCGTCTAGAGGCCTAGGACACCGCCCTTTCACGGCGATAACCGGGGTTCGAATCCCCGTGGGGACGCCACACATAGATCCGACAGTGTATGACACTGTCGGATTTTTTGTTTTTAAGTCCTTTTTTTTCAATCACTTGCATCCAATTGTGTTCGAAAGTGTCCGGCTTCTTCCGGCCTATCAAAGTTATTCAAATGGATACAAAAGTTTGTCAAACCCCAAGGGTGTTGAATAGTTTGAATGGGTCATTAATGCATGTCAGACTCCTGCATGAATTACTCCGTTAATTCACTTTCTAGCGCCATGTGAAATAAATGCAGGCTATGCTTTCACTCCGGTTTGTACGCACCTAAAGAAAAACCATCACAACTCGGCAATCTCTCAATACTGACAAATTTTCCGTTCAGACTCCCCTTGTCTGTCACCCCAAGTGTTTTCATTAATACATCGGCCAACTGATTTTCTATGACTTTGTCTTCAGAGGGCTCGATTTTAAGCACGTTAATTGCAATCTTCACAAAATTTGCAAAGTAGGTTTCTTCACCCACCACAATGCGTTGCCAGCCTAAAGGTTTTTCTTGTCCCCAATGAAAGTTCCCAATGGCAATGTGAGGTTGATCTTCATGGCGCCGGCCACAAACAATCCTGAACTTCGGCAGGCTAGGTATCTTCCTTTCGAAGTAAGCAGCAATCCGCCATTTTTGACGCTCATCCACTGCCTGGTAGAAAGTCTGCCAATTACTTGGTTGCGGTCCTACATAGACCATGAGAGAGCGGGACTCATCAAATTTGAAAAACGGCCCATTACACCAATTGTCAATCGGGTTGCTCTTTACGTAGCGTTTAAGTGTCTCCAGTTTTACATGAGTGATGTCGGCAACCACGGTGTCTTCGGTGTCGACCTGGTGACGAAGGTGGCTTGTAAAAAAGTCACGAAAGTCGGAAACAATGTCGTTAATGTCTAAGCCCGCTTGAAACCCCTGCCGTTTCAGCAGTGACTGTATCACCACCATTTTGTAGCTCTTTGTCATCGCGGTTTTTTCGAGCTCAAGCAAAAAACGGCCACATTCAGCCTCCAACTCGCGCTCCTGCTCAGATGCCTGATCGGTGCTCAACAAAAACTGCATGAAACTGCCGAAGGTTTCACGGTAAAGCTTGGGTGCGTAACGCCCGTGGTTAAAAATATCCACCAGTGTGGGTCGTCTGGAAAGCTGATCTTTCAGTTCCATAAAAGCTTGTTTTAATTGTTCATGAATTGGTTGCCGCTGCAACGCCTTCAAAGTTTTTAAGGATAGTTCGTCAAGTTCGACTCGAATCTCGCCGGGTAATTCAATTAATCCCTTTGCAATATTCAGTCGCTGAAGCGAAACATTCAAGTCTTCACGCAAATCATCTTTTTTATCGTAATCGCCGAGCAGCGTGGGCAACTTGAAGTCAGCGCCTTTGTAATTGCCGATGAAGTCCAGGACGGTCAGAAAACTCTTTGTTTCGTGACGTCTTAAGCCACGGCCTAACTGTTGAAGAAAGACTGTCATTGACTGTGTGGGTCTTAGGAACATCACCAGATCAACGGCAGGAATATCAACACCCTCATTGAGCATGTCCACCACAAATAGAATTCGTACTTTTCCTTGCCGCAGAAGGCTTAAACCGTTTGCTTCCAAATGACTGTTGTCTGAGTGATAAGCCCGGCTTTCTATGCCTTGAGACAGAAAGTAAGTGGCCATGTTGTCGGCGTGAGCTTTGCTGACGCAAAAACCGATGGCACATCGTGAGGGAAACCTTCTAAATTGTTCCAGTATTTTGCGGTTTCTTTTTTCATTGACAATGGTGGCCTCAATGTCTGCAATTCGGTATTGCCCGCCGTGGAGCTGAAGTTTTGCATAGTCTGTGTCGTCGTAAAGGCCGTAATAACGAAACGGGCACAGCCATCCCATTGCAATGGCGTCGTGCACCATTACCTTGTAAGCAATGTTGTCATCACACAGATTTAAAAGGTCCCGGTTGTCCATGCGGTAGGGGGTTGCAGTCAGCCCCAGCAGAAACTTCGGTTTTAGCTTGGTCAATATTTTCAGGTAGACATTAGCCGCTGCATGATGAAACTCATCCACCACGATGTAATCGAACTGTGTTTCTGACAAACTTTCCAGTCTTTGGTCGGCACCGAGGCTCTGGGCCGTGGCGAATGTCAGGTTCGCTAATGGCGTCGCTTCACCACTGTACATGCGGCATACACCGTCGTTTGGTCGAATTTGTAAAAAGCTTTTTTCTGCCTGTGTCAAAAGTTCTATTCGGTGTGCCAGAAAAAGTACTTTGCTGTATTTCAAGCTGTCGAAAGCTGCGAGGTAGGTTTTCCCCACCCCGGTGGCGGCGATGACCATGGCCTTGGTTTCACCGTCTTCGCGAAGCAGTTGTAATCGTTGAAGCGCTTCAAGTTGAGCTGGGTTAGGCGTGAGTGTGGGCGCGTAGCGCTCCTCTTTGAAGGGTTTGGGCTCATAAGACAGCGAGTAAGAGTCGAGAAACACCTGTGTGAGCGGCTCTGTCGGCGTGCTGAAAAACAGTTCATCAAAAATTTGACTGGCTTGCTCAACTGGCCAACCCGCATCGGTTTCATGAATGTGATAATTCCATTCGACGCCGTGCATCAGTGCGCTTGCGCTGATATTGGATGAGCCTACAAGTGCCTTGGTTTCACTTTGCTGATCAGTAAAAATCCAGGTTTTTGGATGGAAGCTTTGATTTTTATTTTCGTAGAGACGAACTTTAAAATGATCAGACTGCATGGAAAGCAAACGTTTCAGAGCCGCCGGTTCTGTGACATGAAGATAGGTGGTGGTTAGCAGACTGATTTTGCAGCCATTGGCGCTTGCAATTTTCAGGCTGTCCTCGAGCAGGCGCAAGCCACTTTCCAGAATAAACGACACTGCAATTTTGATTTCAATTGCATGTTGTATATGCCAATTCAGAAAAGGTAGTACCGCACTGTTGTGGCCGAGCAACCAGCGGTCATGGGTGTTTTTTAGTGGGACTTTTAAAAGTCTGTTTTCCTTGAAACCGCCTTTTAGCGCCTGCTTTTTCAGTTGCTGCCGCTTTACCTCTTCTTCGGTGATGTTGAACCGGTCAGCGATGGTATTTAAAACCTCGTACACATCGGCCATCTCTTCGATGATTTGCGTTTCTGCTGTTCCTCAACGGTCAGCGCGCGTGGGATGTTGTCTCTAACAAGTTTTTCTATTTGACGTGTCATAGTCTCGCTTTTGAGCGGTAATGTTTATAGATTAACGGTTGTTGCAAAGTACCGCTATAAAAAACTTGCTCATACACCCGCCGCCGTCTGAATCGCGTCCTGCATCTTCTCCGTCATTACCAACCCCAGCGCCATGCTCGCCCTTGTCATGCCCACAAACAGCAGCCGCTTGGCTTTTTCATCCAGTTGCTCATAATCCAACTCAGTCAATATCACCGCCGGTGCGCTTTGTCCCTTGGCGCGGTAAACACTGTCCGCCACAATGTTGCCTTCCGTCCACACCGGTTCGTGGTTGTTGCCATAGCGGCCGGTGAATCGTTTGAGTTGATGTGAGCCTGCCTGATCGGCCTGCAACAGCGCGGCGTTTTTTAGCCCGTGTCCAGACAACACCAGAATGTCTTCTGCCCTGAAGCCGGCGTTAATGAAGTGGTCTATCATCGCCGCTGTTTGGCTTAGTAGGGTTTTTTCATTGTGGTAGGTCAGCGTTTCTATTAGGCCATCTGCATTGGTTGAGCGCGCGCGTATATTGCGCTGGCTTAACTTCAGCAGCTTGATGAGTGCGACCAGGTTTTGCGGACTGCGAAAATTGTCGTCACAGCGGATTCGAACAGCCTCCGTCAAAACGAAGGGTTGGCGGGGGTAAATTCGCTGCTCTTCATCCTCCAGCACATGGCAAACGCCGGAGTCGGACAAACGTGTGCTCAGCAAGTGTTCAACCCATGATGGCTCGAAGTCTTGCGCTTCATCAACTATGAGCAGGTCGTAGCGCACTGTGGTGTCGCTGCCCATGAAGCTTTGCCGGGCCTTTGAGAAGGTTAGCGGGTCATTAAAGTCAGGTTCTCCCACCTGTTGGCGGTAGTGGTTCATGCACAGTTCGTCGTAGTTGCTGACCTCAACCGCGGGCGACACCATGGCCCTTAAACGGTCAGCCAATGGCCGGTTGAAGCAAACATAGAGGCAGCGTTTTCTTTCTGCGGCGGCTTGGTTGAGCATGCCGACCGACATTTGCGTTTTACCGCAGCCGGCGGTTGCACTGATCAGGTAGAGGCCAGAAGGTGCCGTGATGCGTGGCACCCAAGTGGCCAACCCTTCAGACAACTGCCGCGTGATGCCGGCCAGACTGGCCTTTTGGTGGTCAATGTCTTCAATGAGTTCGAAGTGGTTCATCAAAAACGATGAGACCGACTTGCCCAGTTGAGTTTTGCCGCGCTCGGGCAATATGTCCCGCACCCTGTATAGGATCTGTGGGTACTGCGTTGCATCTACCAGTTCATCTGCTGTAATGGACAACTGCTGATGCGGATTGCTGATGCGAAAATCGGCCAGAACCAGCAAGTGTTGGGGGCGTATGGCGTCCAACCCAGCTTCTTTCAAGCGTGCGCGCAGGTTGCTGCGTTGCTGGTTGAATTGTGCCAACACGTCCTTTTTTTTGCCACCGTAGTCTTTATACAGTTTGCCGTCGGCCACGTACAAGTCGCCGGCTTTTAGCTCTATGACCAGCAGCTGACCCTCGCCGTTGGCAACAATCACATCAAGTTCGCCGTGCAGCGTACCGCCAGCGCGGTGGTTGGCAGCCCAATGCACATTGTGAAATACCTGATAGTTCGCTGACAAACCCGTTTCCAACAGAAGTATCAGCTCACGCTCGGCATATTCGCCCGCGTTGGTGGGGCGTATTTCACGGCTGGCGGGGTGTACGGTGGCCATATTGTGTCTCCGGGTTTTTTTGTAATTTTGCGCTGTATCGCTCTTCTGGTGGGCGTGAGCATAAAGTATTATTTAACATTCTTAAAAGGCTTTCATGCAAAAAAACGCTGCCCAGACCCTGTATTCCGCATCAGACCTTTGCCACTTCGCGGAGTGCCAGTACCTGACCGTACTGGATGCACAGCATTTGCTGACCCCGATGGTCAAGACACCCGATGCGCAAGAAGCTGAACTGATACAGCGCAAGGGCCATGAGCATGAAGCCCGCTACTTGCAAAAGCTTCGCGATGCGGGTTTTAGCATTGTCAATATTCACGACCATGCGAAAGGCAATCAGGCGCGGGCCGAGGCAACCTTGAAAGCCATGCACGAGGGCCACGACATTGTTTATCAGGCCACGTTTCTGGAAGGCAATCTGGTGGGGCATGCGGATTTTTTGCGGCGCACGCCTGTGCCGTCTGCCTTGGGCAATTACAGCTACGAGGTGATGGACACCAAACTCAGCCGCACCTCAAAAGCGAAGTTTTTGGTGCAACTGGTGTTTTATTCCCGGCTGTTGGCGGGCTTGCAGCAGCGTGACCCCATCAACATGGTGGTGGTACTGGGCGACATGAAAGAAGCGGTTTACCGCTATGCGGACTACCGGCATTTTGTTGAGCACTTGTTGCAACGCTACACCGCTTTTTTGGATGATGAAGCCGCTCGCAAACAGGTTTACCCATTGCCTTGCCAAAAATGTGACCAATGCCATTGGCGCGACCGGTGCAAACAAAAATGGGAAGACGATGACCACCTGTGCCGGGTGGCCAATATCACTTCCGGGCAAATTCATAAATTGAACAGCGCGGGTATCAGCACCATGGCGCAACTGGCGTCTTTGAATACTGGCAAACGCATTGCAAAGTTGCAGGCCGCCACGCTGAACAACCTGGTGATGCAGGCCAGTCTGCAAACCGACTTTAAAAAAACCGGTGTGATGCGTTGGCAGCCCAAGCCTGTGCCTGCGGGCGAAAAAAAGGGATTTGGTCGCCTGCCACTGCCGGATGTTGGCGACTTGTATTTCGACATGGAAGGCAACCCGCTGATTTTCGGTGGCTTGGAATACCTGTTTGGGCTGTGGTTCCGCGAAGACGGTGAAGAAAAATTCAAGGGCTTCTGGGCGCACAGCCGCGCAGAGGAAAAGCGTGCATTCGAAGCGTTTATGGACTTTGTCACTGCGCATCTGGTTCGCCACCCTGGTGCCCATGTTTACCACTACGCTGCCTACGAGGAAACCGCGCTTAAAAAACTGATGAGCCTGCACGCCACACGCGAGAATCAGGTGGATGCGCTGTTAAAAAATGGCAAGTTGGTGGACTTGTACAAGGTGGTGAAAGAAGGCATGTGGGTGTCTGAGCCGAAATATTCCATCAAGAACATTGAGCATTTTTATTTGCCCGCCCGTGCTGGAGATGTTCAAAACGCCGGTGCCAGCATTGTGTTTTATGAACGCTGGATGGAAGAGGGCGATGCGGCCTTGCTCAAAAAAATTGAGGACTATAACCGCGATGACGTGATTTCCACTTGCCGTTTGCATGAATGGCTGATTAAAAACCGCCCCAGCGGGCTGCCGTGGTGCGCGCCTCCTCAAAGCAAAGAATCCAAGCGAAAGCCTGCGCAGGCTGAGTCCTCAGAACCTGCGGATGGAATGAGTGACGCAGAGAGAAGACTTGTGAGCTATCGCAGTCAATTACTGGATCCTTTGCCTGTGGATGAGCGCACATGGACGCTTGAGCAGCAGTTGTCGGCCTTGGTGTTTTATTTTCTGGATTTTCACCGCCGAACCATGAAGCCTGTTTGGTGGGCCTTGTTTAACCGAAATGAGCAAGACACGGAGTCGTGGATTGAAGATCCTGAGTGCATTGGGGGTCTGCAAGTTGTTTCGCATGAATCAATCGCCAAGCAGGGGCGAAGCAAAGCCCGCGAACGCTATGTTTGCTCGTTTCCAGAACAGGATTTCAAGTTAAAAGGCCCGGGCCCTGCATTGTTGTTTCCTGGTATGCATGGGGTGAATATTTTTCAATTCGACCGTGAAGCCCGGCAAATAACAATTGATGTAAAGGGCGATGA
>JAJTDO010000067.1 GCA_021300475.1 Burkholderiales bacterium
GGGCCGTACACCCGATGAAGCCTTGCCCGCACAAACGCTCTCAAGAATACAAGCATCGGAAAGAACCCGTCAGGAATTGCAGCAATTGCAGGCCTGCCTTGCGGCGCGCTGTCACTTGCTGCATCGCCCGGTGCCGGGCCTTGAGAACACGCCGCTGTGTTTGCATGCGTCCTACACCAGCACAGAGGTTGCGTTGGCACTGGGTTGGTTCACGCCGCAACGGCAGGCGCCTGTAACATCGGGTGTATTGGTCTTGAAGGAAAGAAAGATGGAGGCCTTGTTCGTAACGCTCGACAAATCGACAGGTTTTCACCAAGGCATTGCATATCTGGATTGCGCCATCAGTCCGCATCTTTTTAAATGGCAGACACAAAATAAAGTCGGACCTCTCACCGATGTCGGGAAGCGTTATTTAAATAGTGCAAGCAATGGTTGGACATTTCAATTGTTTGTACGTGTTCGCAAGGGCGACGCATTTCGCGCGCTTGGGCCGGTGGGCTTGCGCTCGGCCAATGGTAGCGGACCGATGACCATTGTTTGGGAAATGCAGGTGCCCATGGGGGCTGGCTTGTTCCGTGAATATTCAGTCATCAGATGACATTGAACATTGAGTTGCTTGAAGGTTTGGTGTTGCGTCGAAAAAATCGCCCTGTCTAAAAAATTTTACTCACCCTCCCTTGAAAAGTTTTTAGTCGCTCATATCTTGTTGGTGTCCGGATGCCGATTGGGTCCGGCGAACACTAACTCGCTTAATCAAGGAGCTCTAAAATGACTTTACCCTTCGAACGTAATCTGTTGTTAAACACCGTTGGTTTCGACCGTTTACTGGATGTTTTTTCAGATTTGGAAAACACCAAAACCGACGGAAAATATCCACCCTACAACATTATTCGTGAAGCCGAGCATGACTACGCTGTTGAAATTGCAGTGGCGGGTTTCAAGCGCGATGAACTCGAAATCACCTTTGACAATGGCAAGCTCACAGTCACCGGCAGTGTGAAAGCGCAACGCGGCGGGCAATACTTGCACAGAGGGGTTGCCACCCGAGACTTTACCCACCAGTTCCGACTGTCCGACACCATGGTGGTGAAGGGAGCAGACATTGAAGATGGCATGCTGGTCATACGCCTGCAAAACGTCATCCCTGAAGAAAAGCGCCCGCGCCGCATCAGCATCGGCGGGGCTTCTGACTCTGTGGTGGGTCTGGCCAGTAAGGCAGCCTGATAACTTACCAGTTATGAGCTAACTGTTTAAAGGTGCTGGTAAGAAGGTCGGGGGGAAAGTTATCCCCCGACCTTTCCTTGTCAGCGCGTTTGCTTTGCAATACCTCTAATCATCAGTTGCGCAATTTTAAAAAATACATCTGTGTTGTCCATGGTTCCGGTGAAACTATAAGCACCGGGCCCAAAAGCAGACAGCGGCACATCGGTGGCTGTGTGCGCGGCGTAGTCGCCGTGCAGGTGTCCTTCCAGTATTTCTCCATCTTCGCTGTCTCTTTCCATGGCATTGGCCGGATATGAATTGAGTGGCGCTTCTTTGCCCAACGGTTGTTGTGAGTCTTTTAGCGGTTTCGGGTTGGTGCGCCAGTTTTCATGGCGGTCTGCATTCGCGCCATAGCCGATCAACAACCTTTGGTCTACGTCAGTGGTTTCCGGGTAGCCATCCTTGAGGTTTTTATACTTTGGAAAGCCCGCTTGTTCATAAATACCGACCACATTGGCTCGCAGGCTGTCGGTTTTAGCTTCCTGCTTTTTTCGGGCTTCATAAACCGCCTTCAGCTTTTCATCGCTGAGTTTTGAGGCGCCGATGAGTGCCGCACCTGAACATTCATGGTCTGCGGTTACGATGATCAATGTGTTGCCATCGGCCTTTGCAAACGCCTTGGCCACTGCAACGGCGCGGTCGAATTCCATGGTGTCCAGAATCCAGCGTTCCGTGTCCATGTTGTGGGCCTGCTTGTCGATGGAGGCACCTTCAATCATCAGCACAAAGCCCTGTTTTTGATGCTTTAAAATATCCAGTGCTTTGGCTGCCATTTCATCAAGCATCGGTTGATCCAGAAAACCATAATCTGCTACAACGCTGTTTGCAACTGAATTGCCGGCAGCCCTGCGACCCTCTATTTTGTCCAACGCCACATTCATATTGGAGTAGCTGAACAACCCCAGCAGTTTGTTAGTGTTGGCTGGCAGCTTATTCATCTCCGAGGCTGTGGATACATAGCTGAACCCCGCGGTTTTAAAGTCGGCAATCAGATCGCGTTGCGGGTCTATGCTGCCTGCGGATGCTTTCCAATGCCTGACGATGTTTGCGGTGTGCGCGTCGCTGTTGCCAAATGCATAGTCATTGTTCTTTGAACGGGCAGAGCCCGTACTGCCGGCAGGTAAGAACCATTTTTTGCCGCCACCCATCAACACGGAAAGCCCGCTTAGGGATCGGTCGTCGAGGTACTGGTCCACAATGCCGGTACCGGCGCCTCTGTTGCTGGTGTGAATTGCATTGGCCGCAGGCGTTGCATCAAATACATCAGCGGTGGTTACCAAGCCCAGCGCTTTTCCTTGTGTGCGGTGCAGGTATTGGCTGAGGTATTCAATGCGGGGGTTGTCGAACGGATCTGTGGTGTCGTCCGGAAAAACGCCTTCTTCGTTGTTGTTGTTTTTGTTGCCATGCCTGAACAATGCGTGCTGCGGTGCGGTGGGCTGCGCCCATGCCATCGCCCAGCATAAAAATAAGGTTCTTTACTTTCTTGCCGCCACTGTTCAATTCAAAAATTTCAAAGTTACCCTGAGCCTCAACGGTTTGTTGGTCGCTTTGCACAGCTTTCACTGAAAAAGTGTGTTGACCGGTTTTGTTGAAAGAGACACCACGCAGGGTGGCAATGAGGGCATTGTTTGGCAGGTGTTTCACGCAACCTTGGGTACAGTCGCGTAGCGACGGGGCTGTTTGAATGGGCTTGCCATTAACAGAGAATATGACATTTGTAATGCGCTGGCTAGTTTCGTCCGGCGTTATCGTGGCTTGCAGGTCAAACAATTGCCCCGGCAGGAAACGTGCAATGATGGGGGCCGGCTGACCCGTAGAAAACAACTCGCTGGGCGGCGTCAGTCGGCTAACTTGCGGTGCGGCGTTTGCATTGGCGAGAGTGACGGCGGCCAGTAGTAACAGCATTTTGGCTTTCAGGCCGATGCTAGCTTTGTGTCTAATGAAATTCATGGTTTGTAGTGGCTTTTTAGCGGTGCTGGTGATGTTGCAGACAAACCCTAGAATACCGCTTTTGGTTTGCAAATTTGAGACAGTGCCTCAAGGTCGAAACAAGAAAGAGAGATGCCTGCATTTGAAAACCCTGCTGATTGTTTTCCACTCAATGACGGGCGGTTCGCAAGCCATGGCGCAGGCTGTTGCCTTGGGGGCGGCTTGTGAGCCTGATGTACAGTGCAAACTGCAACATGTATCTCAGACCACAGCCGCCGATGTGCTGGAAGCTGATGCGTTTGTCTGCGTCACACCTGAAACTTTGGGTTCCATGTCAGGGTTGATGAAGGATTTTTTTGATCGAACCTATTATTGTGGGTCGCCCTTGTGCAATTCTGGTGTGTGCCGGCAGCGATGGTAACAACGCGGTACGCCAGATTCAGCGCATATTGACCGGCTGGCGCTTGCGCGAAATTTGCGAGCCCGTGGTGGTGTGTACCCATGCGCAAACCCCCGCAGAAATTTCAGCGCACAAATGCATTGCCGAGTTTGACTTGCAACGTTGCCGCGATGTCGGCGCCAGCCTGGCGACAGGCTTGGCGATGGGTGTTTTTTAACAGTTTTTCCAGCAGGCTACTGCGGGTTTTGTTCAATCAGCGGAACAGCCTCAAGCGAGGCATCCAACAAAGTGGTTGGCAGTGCCTTGGTGGGTTTTACCCCCAAATCGCGCAGCATTTCAGCCTGACGAACCAAGTTGCCCCGTCCTTCAGACAGTTTTTTACGGCCTTCAAGAAAGGCTTTTTGTGCAGCCTCCACCGAACTGCCCATTTTTCAAAGTCTGTAACAAAGCCCACGAATTTGTCGTAAAGCTCTGCGCCCCGGGCCGCAATGTCTTGTGCGTTTCGCGTTTGTGCTTCTTGCCGCCAGATGCTGACAACCGTGCGCAAGGTGAACATCAGTGTCGATGGGCTGACCAAAATAACGTTTTTATCCCAAGCGGTTTTAAAAATTTCGGGGTCTTTTGAAATGGCGAGCGCAAACGCTGACTCAATGGGCAAAAACATCAGCACAAAATCCGGGGAGGCGGCACCGTGCAGCGTTTCATAACGCTTGTCTGACAGCCCTTTGATGTGAGACTTGATGGAATCTATGTAGCGTTTCAGCGCTGCCGTCTGCGATGACTCTTCTTCGGCCGACCAATATTCTTCATAAGAAATCAATGTCACTTTCGAGTCGATGACCAAGTATTTTGATTCAGGCAATTTGATGATGACGTCGGGTTGTACGCGGGAACCGTCATCGCGGATCATGCTTTCCTGCACCAGGTATTGCTCGCCTTTGCTAAGACCGCTGCCTTCCAGAATGGATTCCAGAACAAATTCCCCCCAAGAGCCCTGGGTTTTGTTGGAGCCTCGAAGTGCATTTGTCAGGTTGCTGGCTTCCTGAGACAAGGTTTGATTCAGGTTCATCAGATCTTTGACTTGATCTGTCAGCTTGACGCGTTCCACCCGCTCGTCGCCATACACTTGCTCAACCTTGTTCTGGAATTCTGTGAGCTTTTCCCGCAAAGGGTTGAGAATTTGCCCCAGGTTGCCGGAATTTTGTTCAGCAAATTTCTTGCTGGTGCTCTCCATGATGTCAGTAGCCATTAATTTAAATGTATCAGCCATTTTTGCATTGGCCTGGGCAACAAACACGCTTTGCTGTTGGTGCCCCAAAGCCTGCTCTTCCAGTTTTGTCTGCATTTCAATCAGTTGTTTGTCCAGCGTGTTTTTTTCTTCAGTCAAAGCAAGCAGACGTTGCGTGTCAGCGGCACAGCTGGTTTTAAGTTCTTCAATTTTTTTATTGAGCTGGGTCAGTGTGCTGTTGGCGGCGCTCAGTTCTGCGCCCAAGCGACTTTTGTCGCCGGTTGCGGCATCGTATTTTTCCAAGGTCGCCTTTATGTCGGCTTCAAGCGTGGCAACCCGACTGGCCTGTTGAGAAAGACTGGCGATTTTTTGTTCTGCCTGGCTATGTTGCGCGCGCAGCGCCTCCAGTTTTGTGTCGAGTTGTTGTTTTTCTTGCAATGCCAGGCTGAGTTGCGTGTCTTGTGTTTGTGCCTTCAATTCGGCGAGGTCGGCGCGGCGCTCAGCATCGTTGATCAACTGGTTACCGGTGGCGGCGGTTTGCAAATAATTTGCTCTAGCCCAGAAAAAGCCCAAGGCCAGAAAAAAAGCGGCGCTCACGAAAAAAATCAGAACTGTGGTGATATCCATGCGTACAACCCGGTTAAAAAACGGTTTCAGTTGGCCTGGCAAGGCAAACTCGCGCTAAAAGAGGCAGCGCGGTTGGGAATTATAAACAGCTCGGTCGCTCACCGGGTGGGCGAGCTAAGGTCGCGCGCCCCCTGATTTTTGAAGTCGCCCGGCTATCGTTGAGGTATTCTGCCGTTGGTTGGGGTTTTCTGGGTTCTGGTTTTGTATGTCTGAAATGTCTGAGATCAATGTTGTGGTGGTGGGGGGGGGGCCGTCTGGTTTGATGGCCGCAGAAGTTTTGAGCTTTGCCGGGCTGAGGGTGGACGTGTTTGATGCCATGCCGTCGCTGGGCAGGAAGTTTTTGTTGGCTGGCATTGGCGGCCTTAATATTACCCACAGCGAGGCGTACGCCAGTTTTTGCGCTCGCTACGCAGACCGTCAGGACCCGCTACAGCCCATGCTGGATGAATTCTCCCCTGAAGGGCTTCGCAATTGGGTGCATGGCTTGGGTGTGGAGACGTTTGTGGGTACCTCGGGCCGTGTGTTTCCCAAGGAAATGAAAGCGGCTCCGCTGCTTCGGTCGTGGTTGCGCCGCTTGAGGGAAAACGGCGTACGTACCCATGTGCGCCACAAATGGTTGGGTTGGAATGAACAAGGGCAGATGCTGTTTGCAACGCCTGCGGGTGAAGTGACGATTAATCCCGGCGTTTGTATTTTGGCGCTGGGGGGCGCAAGTTGGCCTCAGTTGGGTTCCGATGGTGCTTGGGTGCCCTGGCTTAAAAACAAGGGGGTTGATGTAGCGCCTTTGGAAAGCGCAAATTGCGGCTTTGAAGTCGCTTGGAGTGATTACCTTCGCGAAAAGTTTGCTGGCGCTCCCTTGAAGTCGGTTGCGCTTGGTTTGGTGGATGTTAAAGGCAACACCTTGCAGCGCCAAGGCGAGTTGGTGATTGGCCGGCACGGGGTTGAAGGCAGCTTGATCTACGCATTTTCACGTGAAATCCGCCAATTGTTGAATGTACACGGCACCGCCACTTTTACGTTGGACCTACTGCCGGGGCGTTCTGCAGAGCGGGTTGCCGTTGAGGTGGGCAAGTCGCAGGGTGGGAAATCCTTGCCGGCGCACTTAAAGAAACATCTGGGGATAGAGGGTGTAAAGCTTGCCTTGTTGCATGAAGTGCTGGGCAAAGACCAATTAACCGATACAGCTTTGCTCGCAAAAACACTGAAAGCCCTGCCCATTACCGTAACTGCGACGCGCCCCATTGAAGAAGCCATCAGCAGCGCAGGTGGTGTTTGCTTCAACAGCCTGAACAAAGACCTGATGATTTCAAATCTACCGGGTGTTTTTGTGGCTGGCGAAATGCTGGATTGGGAGGCTCCTACTGGCGGGTATTTATTGACCGCCTGTTTTGCTTCCGGACTGGCTGCGGGGCAGGGCGCATTGCGCTGGCTTGAACAAAGAGCGCTTGTCTGAATTTAACGCAACGGGTGAGTCTGGAACTTTAAAATAACGGGACGTTACAAAATAATTTGCTTTGACACTTTATCGTCCATGCCCATACAGTTCGACCAACGGCCTCCCTTAGTTGCACCCTTGCCTCAGATGTTTGGCCAATTAAGTTCGATGGGGCTAAGAGATTGGACCATCAAGTCGTTTCCGGAAAGTGTGCCCCAGAACTTCGTGTTTAAAACGGTAACGGACGCAACACTCCAACTCTTGGTGCATGCAAATCAAGTAAATTGGGACGTCAAGAGGCTCTTGCCTTATGGGGCGGGCAACCAGATTGTTGATAACGTCGGCACGCAAGGGCATGCGTGGGCGCGGGTTTGTTTACAACCAAGTCGGTTAATACATTCAGCGGGTTTAACCCACGACCAACAAATTTTAAGGGTCAAGGAGCCCATCAGGTTTCAAGCGGGCAATTGTGGTCAAACCAGCGCAATCGCATTCAGCTTGCTTGCCTCCATGGACCTTAATGCGCCCGTGTTCAGGGTCAAGGCGTCAGACGTAGACCATGGCTTCGTTGTCATTGGAGACGAGCGTGAGATCAGTGCGGACAAGGTAGTGGTGGTGGATCCTTGGTCTCTGGTGCCTGTTGCTCATACATTGGAAGCGTCTGATTTGACTTCTGGTGAAAAAATGTCGGAGCATCCTCCCAAAACAGCCTACCCGATGCAAGCGAAGGAGCTTGATGAAGTTGAAAAAATCAGCGAACGTTTTGTCCTTGATGATGCCGTTAGAAGAAGGTGGGTTTCTTCAGAAGAAACGCTTCTGCAGCGTTCGATGAGATGCAAGCTTCAGCGTTTTTATAACCACGTGGGGTCTATAAAATCTTTCGGGGTTTCCTATTGTGATGCAGAAGGAAACACGATTCCTGAGTTAGATAAAATGCCGCTGGATTACCAAACGATAAAAGACGGCTGGCTTAAAGCGCACGAGAATTTCTGCAAGTCTTAAGTTGCCCCTTCAATGGTCTCTGCCGTGTGAGCCACGCTCACGTTCTGGTGCGCGATTTTGTTCCCGATTTTTTTCCCGATTTTGTTCCCGATTTTGTTCCCGGTCTCGAGCGTGTTCCCGGTTCTGTTGGCTGTTCTGATTGGCGAAGGGGCCTTTGTTCTCCCCTCGCTCGCCAAAGTGCTGCCGTACTTCAGGATCACTGGGGCGATGTCGGTAGTTTTTTTCCTGCAAGCGTTGCTGTTCCTGCTGCGATGGATAGCGCTGCGCCGGAAAGCGGTGCTGGTAATAGGGCAATGGCGCAGGTACGCGCTGACCATTCAGATGCTGCCTGTCCCAGTTTCGGCGCTGTTGCTCCCAACCAGAACCCCAGTGTTCACCCCAACGCGGTGAGCTGTCTGGGTGCCAATTCCGAAAGTAGTAAGGCGGGCTTCTATAATAGCGAATGGGGATCTGTAAAACAAAAATCGGTATGGCCTCTGGCGGTACATACCACCACGGGCCGTTGTACCAGGAGCTCGCATACCAGTTGTCGCCTTGGTAAACCCAATACAGACCATCATAAAGGAAGAAATTGGCCTGCAGGCGCGGAGCATAGTAAACCGGGTAGTCGGGTATTTGAACCATCTCCGGATAAACCGGTACATTGATGCCAATATTCACGCCCGGCAACGCAACGCCAACAGAGATTTGCGCCATGGTAACGGGCACGCAAGCAGTCAGTAAACTGAAGGCAAAAATCCAATGGCGCATGCTTTTCTCCCTGACAGGCCCGCCGGCAACCGGGCAAGGTTTCAACAATGCCCCAGAAAACGAGGTTTGGATGTGCCTTGTTTCACTGACAAAAAAAGCATGCATGCCTGTGTCGCCCGCCAACGCCTGATTTTGCCTCCTTGCCTGTTTGAGGTCATAATCTGGATGCAGCTTGCAGGAAGCGTATGTAAGCTTGCCCATTCGACCTGTGGGCCTCCCACAAGGGTCATCGTGTTTTTCAAGTATTTTTAGAACTTTCCGCCATGCCCTTCATACTTGCACTGTTTGCCTTCGTGTTGTTGGTGCTGGGGGGCTATGGTTACATCAGTCAGCCGGTTCAGGAACCACCTTGGTCTGACGTGGTGTCAGGCTTTGCCTTTTCTCCTTACAGGCAAGGGCAGAGCCCGCTGCAAGGGGTACACCCCAGCCGGGAAGACATTTCGCGAGACCTTGCGTTGCTGGAAGGTAAAACCCGATCCATACGGACCTACACAGTCGCTGGTGTGATGGGTGAGGTGCCTGAACTTGCCGCTCAACATCACATCAATGTGGCGCTTGGCGCCTGGTTGAGCGCCGACCCCGCTGCCAATTCAGATGAGTTGAAGAAACTTCTTGCGGTGGCGAAAGCCCAGCCCCAAACCGTTGTCAGGCTGATTGCTGGTAACGAAACCCTGCTCAGGGAAGAACTCAGCATTGAGCAGCTGTCTGCTTATCTGGATGAAGTTCGGGTCAAATCACCTTTACCCGTCAGCACTGCAGAGCCTTGGCACGTCTGGTTGAAACATCCACAGTTGGCAGCGCATGTGGATTATCTGGCGGTTCATCTGTTGCCTTTCTGGGAAGGCGTTGCACTGGAAGATTCGGTGAATTTCTCAATGAATGTTCACCAGCGCTTGCAGCGTGCTTTTCCTGGCAAGCCCATTGTAATTACCGAGGTGGGCTGGCCCAGCCATGGTCGATCCATCAGAGAGGCGGAAGCATCGCGGGCAAATCAGGCGAAATTCTTGAGGCGCTTTATTCACCGTGCTGAACAAGAAAAACTGGTGTTCTACGTTATGGAGGCGTTTGATCAGCCTTGGAAAGCCGACATTGAGGGCAGTGTGGGAGCTTACTGGGGCGTGTTCAATGTCGCGAGAACTGCAAAGTTCGAAACCCGCAACCCGATTGTGGCCATTCCCGAGTGGAAGTTACTCGCCGCGGCTTCCATTGTGGTGGCCATGCTGATGACCTTGCTGCTGCTGACGGACAGCGCCGCCCTTAAAAACAGGGGGCGAATGTTTCTGATGTTCAATGCGTTTGTGGCTTCATCATTGGTTGTTTATGTGATTTACGACTTTTCTTTGCAATATCACACGTGGGGCAGCGCCGCTGTAGCGGTTTTGCTGCTGTTTGGGGTGGTGGGTGTGTTTGTAATTGTATTGGCCGAGTCGCATGAATGGGCTGAAGCCACGTGGTTTCGCCACCGCAGCCGCCTGCTGTCTGCACCGCAGGCCTGTGCGCATGGGCGAGAAGATTCCAATGCTTTTCCGTCTGAATTGTTCGTTTCAATTCACGTGCCCGCTCACGAAGAGCCTCCGGCATTGTTGATTGCTACCCTGAATGCGCTTGCCAAGCTTGATTACCGGTTCTATGAGGTCATTGTGGTGGACAACAACACCACAGAGGAAGGAACCTGGCGCCCGGTGCAGCAGTACTGTGCCCAATTGGGCGAGCGGTTTCGTTTTTTTCATGTAGCAGATTTGACAGGTTACAAAGCTGGAGCCTTGAACTATGCACTGGAAAGAACCGACCCTCGGGCCGAGGTGGTTGCAGTCATTGATGCGGACTACTGCGTTCAGCCCAACTGGTTAAAGGACCTGACGCCGCAATTCAAGCAAGCGGAAATCGGCATTGTGCAGGCACCCCAAGACTACCGCGACGGCACGGAAAGCACTTTCAAGGCGCTGTGCCATGCAGAGTACAAAGGTTTCTTTCACTTGGGCATGGTGACGCGAAATGAGCGCAACGCCATTATTCAACACGGCACCATGACCTTGGTGAGGCGTGGTTTGCTGGAATCGGTGGGCGGCTGGGGGGTGAGTACGGTAACAGAGGACACAGAATTGGGCTTGCGTGTTTTTGAGCAAGGGCATGAGGCTGTCTACATTGACCACAGTTATGGCAAGGGTTTGGTTCCGGACACTTTTCTTGACTATAAAAACCAGCGTTACCGTTGGGCCTATGGCGCCATGCAAATACTTCGCGAGCACGCTGGCGAATTGCTTGGGTACAAGCCCAGCCACCTTACTGCGGGTCAGCGCTATCACTTTGTGTCAGGTTGGTTGCCTTGGATGGCAGACGGCCTGAATCTGGTTTTTAGTGTTGTGGCAATGTTGTGGTCTGCGCTGATGCTGTGGTCGCCAGTGGTAAACAATGCGCCGCCCTTGCTCATTAGCGTGGTTCCCATCATGTTTTTTACCTTTAGGGTCATCAAGTTGTTCGCCCTGTATTTGGGGCCGGTGCGCAGCGATGTTAAAACCGCTGTAGCGGCAACGCTTGCTGGCTTGTCTTTGAGCTACACCATAGGGCGCGCGGCTTTGTCTGGTTTGTTGCTGGGCAGGCGCATTCCTTTTATCCGAACGCCAAAACTGTCCCACCGCATGCCCTTGCTTTCGGCACTCGCAGCAGCCCGCGATGAAACTTTTTTTGTATTGATACTGCTGGGCTTGCTGGCCGGTCTGTATGTTGAACTGGGGCTGGAATCGAAAGAAAATTTCGCTTGGTGCCTTGTTTTGCTAACGCAAAGCCTGCCGTATTTTTCAGCTTTGGTCGTGTCTGTGATTGCCGCGCTGCCTTCGCGACAAAAGACTGAAAACGGTATGATTCTTCCATGACTTCATCCGCAAACAAGCATAAAAACATGTCTACCCCTACGTCTGTATCCATTTCCCCGGGTTCGCTTTGGCGTAAGGGTGTCGGCCTGTTGCTGGCATTGCTGTGGCTCAATGGTTTGCTCAGTTTCACAGGTATTTGGCCGACCTTGCTGGTGGTGCCTGACACTCGCATTGCTCCCGAGTTCATTGTGTTGCTGTTGCTGTTGTCCGCAGTTGTTGCGATTGCAGGACCTGCGCCGCGCCGGCTGCTCGGGGCCATGGCGGGGGTTTACCTTTTGTTGGTTGTCGGCCGTTACGCCGATGTGGTGGTGCCTCACTTGTTGGGGCGTCCGGTGAACCTTTACTGGGATATGCCGCAAATACCCCGGTTTTTATGGGTCACAGCCGGCGGCTTGCCTTGGTGGGTCACGGTCATCGCGTTGCTACTGGTGTGTGCGCTCGTCTGGTTGTTTCATCGCAGCCTGCATCTGGCCATGCAGGTGGTAGCACAAGCTGTGTCGCCGGTGGCTCGCCACACCGCTTTCTGGTGTGTTTTGCTGCCCTTGGGTGGCTTGGCCAGCGCCAATTATGCGGGGGTGCAGGCCACATGGTGCTGTGTGTCCAAACCTGTGGTGCCGACCTACTGGTCGGAAACCGTCAAACTGTGGGATGCTTTTTTTCCGGAGCGGGTAGCACGGTTGTTGCCTGCCACCACCGTTATTGACGAGGCCTTGGCCAAGCCCGCCGAAGAGGTGTTGGTAGGCTTGAATCACCGTGACCTGATGCTTATTTTTCTGGAAACCTATGGTGCCGTTCTCTACGATGTACCTGAGGCGGTGGCGGCAACCTCAACCACCCGCAATCAACTTGAGGCGTCCATCCTTGCCAGTGGTCGGCACGTTGTGTCGGCGTTTTATCGCTCACCCACCATCGGTGGTGCAAGCGACCTGGCCCACATGTCTGTGTTGTCAGGCATTGATTTGTCTGACCCCCGTCGCCACGATGTATTGCTGACCACGAACCGTCCCACACTGTTGAAGGTTTTTCAGCATGCGGGTTATGAAACTTTTGGGTTGTACCATTCGGTGGCGTGGGATTGGGTAGAACGGGTCTATTATGGTTTCGATGTTTATTTAAGTGGACCAGACTTGGATTATCAGGGGCCAGGGTTTGGCTTTTGGAAAGTGCCAGACCAATTTGCAGCGGCTCGGGTTGAGCAACTGTACCCACGCACAAAAAAAGCCCGCCCTCGGTTTACGCTGTTTCCCACCATTTCCACCCATTTTCCCTTTCATCAGGTGCCGCCTTACCAGCCCGACTGGAAGCGTTTGCTCAGCTCCAACCCGTTTGATGCGACGGAGGCGGCTCGGGCTCAGGCCGAACAAGTGAACTGGGCCAACATGCGCCCCGACTACTTTCGCACCATTAATTACACACACACTTGGTTTTCTGGATATTTTCGTCTGCCAGAACCCCGGGAAACCATCTACGTGATGATTGGAGACCATCAGCCCACTGGCAGCGTTGCAGGCGAGGGCGCTTCGTGGGATGTGCCTGTGTTCATTGTTTCTCGCGATACGCGGTTGTTAAACCGTTTTCAGGCGCTCGGGTTTTCAGAGGGCCTGCTACCGGACCGCACACCACTTGGTGGCTTACACGATCTGACTGCGACACTCTTGCGCGGGCTGGGTGCGGAAACGCCAGAGGTAACTTTGGCGTTAAAAAATAAAACTCAGTGAACATTTTTACAAAATATGTACTTTTCTATCTATCAAGCATATTTCTTCATTTGTGCGAAATTTAACCAATAAAATCATTGCGTTGCCGTAAAATATCTGTGCACAAGTGTACACATTAGATTTGGATTTCTAGATTTTCACTCAAAAATAAGTTGCCAATCCCCCACTCTGATGGCTTAATGAGTGCACAGATGTTCACCAACACGGAAATGCAATGAGAACCTACAGCCAACTCACCAACAAATTAGTTCGCGGAGCTTCAAAAATCCTGGGTCAGGAAGTCGTCTCCTTCTGGCTCGAACAAGCCGGCAGCACAC
>JAJTDO010000068.1 GCA_021300475.1 Burkholderiales bacterium
GTCTATAACTGACCACGACCGCCGATGATGGACAACTCTGCAACGTTCTCAACCCGCCCCATGGCACTTATCTATCGGGGTAAATCTGTTCAAACAAACCGAGCCACTTCTGAGGGCTCTCAAGCCCCAAGGCAAAACGACGGCCCTTTGCGAGACATTCAGTTCGTTGATCAATCACGCTCCTGGCTTGCTTACACGTTGCTTTAAATCGAAAAAGAGCCGCAGGATCTATCAAGCCTAATATTTTAGAAATGTTTTGTAGGGAGGCGTTATCGAGTTGGTTTAATGACGCTTCACGCACTTGAGGGGTGGATGACTCAACGTGAGCATTACCATTTGTTTCGTTTAAAGGATGGGCTTCACTGTAAGCGGACGTGTGTTGGTCAATGCCATTTCTTGCGACACCGCTAAAGCATTGCGAAGGAAATTTCACTATTATGAGCAACCCAGTAAATTCAACAATAGTTTGGTTACTAATTTATTTTTAAAGTTCCCTCTGGGTTTTCTTTAGAAGTGGCGCGGTTTGTTTAGTCCGTTCGGAATAACCCGATTTTAAAGTTTCACGCAGCAAGCAGCGCCTCATTGTGACGGCGTTTCCCGATCGACAGCACCGCAATCTCGTCGTCGCATTCAGCGCTTTGTTACCGCAGCGTGCTGGTGGCCAGTGATCACCACATCCGTGTTTTGGCGGAGATGAGCGGACTTGTAGCCACGATCCGCAAACACTTGCCTGGGCCGAACCCCCGTCAGGATCTCAGCCTGCTCAATGGCTTCGTGCAAGGTGTGCCCGTCATACGGGTTGCCAGGAAACCTCTAGCTCATGCACCGAATACACCTTGTTGCTGTCGCGGCGATGCTGTGCGCGTAAACGTTTTGCCAGCATCAACAGTTATTGCATTTTTGTGGACAACTCAACGTTACATGCCCAACAATGGTTTTAAGCTCCCGATCAAACACCTCCCAGTCGATTGCATCGCCCAGTTTCACCAGCGAATGACACGTGTCAATCGTGTTCTTCAGGCCGCTACGAAACATATCGTCTTAAGGGTTGTGTTCGGTCTTTTAAAATAGTTCGATTCTCGGCAAGCCCGTTTCCAGTGGTTCCTGACCCATGGCCGCCATGTGGGCATTGCGTTGTTGGTGCATGACATAGTTGGAGAACAGTGCGTCCATGCGTTTTCCCAAGCTGGGCAGCAAATCTGGGCGGTTCGGGGTTTGTGTGAGCTGTCTGTCCCACTGGGCGATGTGATCGTCCAAGGTGTCAAGCGCAGTTTGCACGTGCTCCAGTTGCTGGCGCGTGATGTCCTGAGTTTGCAAAGAACTCAGTGTGACTTGTACAGCCTCTACAATCTCGGCAGTGTGGCGTTCCAAGGCCACGCTCAGGTCATGTGAATGCTGTAACAAAACATCGAAACTGCTTTGTAATTCCATCAGTTTTGACACCAATAGATCCGTATTGTCGTTTTGCTCACTTTCTTCCAATGCTTCTATGGCCATGCGGCTCTGCGAGCCGATGAGATTGGATACGTCGCCAATGCGGTCTCTAATTTGCTTGGCGGCGTCTTGTGTTTTCCCGGATAGTTGGAACACGTTGTCAGCCACCACACTGAAACCTCTGCCGTGCTCACCGGCGCGTGCAGCCTCAATGGCGGCATTCAGCGCAAGCAGGTTGGTTTGCTGTGCAATTTCTTCAACCAGACCCACCAATGGAATTAAACCTTCCACATTGGAATTCAGTGTCAGCAACCATTCACGCTCGCGTTGGTTTCTGTCCCTGTTGCTGTTGCCCATGTCGCGCAGTGAACGCAATATTGCGGTGTGCTCTGCAACTTTTCGGGTGGATTCCGAAATCAGGTTGGAGGTCACATCAATGGCTGTGTTGGAGGTGTTCAGAAGGTTCATGGTGGCCTGGTGGGCCACCTGAAGTTGCTCCATGATGGTCATCGCGCTGTCTTCGCTCTCCTTGTTGATGGAGATCAGGTGGGCGCGCATTACATCGTTGAATCTTCTGACGTCGGCGACTTGTTGGGTGAGCAGTGCAGTCCACGGTGCATGCGCAGAGTCGGATGCGATTTTAACGTCGTCCACCTGCCGATTCAGACGCTGCTTGAACCAATAAGTAACAATAGAACCTGCGATACAGGCACCCAAGCCTGCAGCAAGAAGAAATTCCATCCATGCCATGGATTCGTTCATTAGAACCTCCTTAGGCGCCGGGTAGAACTTGGCGAATTACTCTGATTAAGTCTTGGCCGCCTACTGGCTTTACCAACCAGCCGGTGGCGCCCAGTTTCTTGGCTTCCTCGCGCTTTGACTGCTGCGACTCTGTGGTGAGCGTCAGGATGGGGGTGAAGCGAAGAAATTGCCTGGCGTGCCGGATAAATTCAATGCCGTTCATGTTGGGCATGTTGATGTCGGTAATGATCAGGTCTGGCTTCTGGATTTTTTTGAGTTTGTCCAAAGCTTGGGCACCATCACCAGCGACTTCAACCTTATAGCCCGACATTTCAAGCGTTTGCCTCAGGCTCATCAGCATGGTGGCAGAATCATCGATCAAAAAGATTGTTTTCATAATTGTGTCTCTTAAAGGCGCATCAGTATCAAGTTCAATTTAACAAATTCAGGCTTCTTGAAAGTCCCAATTAGGGGCTAAAAACCGTTTTAAGAATTCATCTTCGGGTAATTTTGTAAACTTAGGTTTCGAGGCCAGCAATACCTGCACCGCTGCCGTGTGCATGTGTGTGCAAGTGTGTGCATCAATGGTGGCGTCTTCATGTTCAAGCAACAGTTGAAGCAGGGTCTCCGCCTCTTCAACGGACACGGTTTCGTCAAGTTCTATGACGTTTTCAATTAGATCGAAGTTCACGCCCATGTTACAAAAGCTCCTTCATGTTCAGTACCAACAGAACGCTGCCGTCGCCCAACAATGCGGTGCCTGAATAAGCACTCATGTTGCCCAGCAGACCTTCCAGAGGTCGCAGAATAATGTCGATGGTGGAATGGAAATCGTCGACAATGATGCCGGCGGACTCGCCATTGATTTTTACGACCAGCACGGCAAATTCACCGTCCTCGTTGGCCACTTGCTCTGAACCCAAAAATAGCAGGTCGTTGAGGGCGCGCAAGGGAATGATCTTGCCGCGCAGGATGGTCATCTTGTGCTCTTGCACCAAGTGCAGCGCAGAGGCAGGAACCCGAACGGTCTCCACCACCATGTCCATGGGGATGGCAAACGACTGACCTGCCGATTTGATCATCATCACATTGGTAACAGCCATGGTCAGCGGCAAGCTCAAATCCACTTTGGTGCCTTTGCCCATTGCTGAGGACAAACTGATCACGCCGTTTACCTTAGCAATGGCTGAACGCACAACGTCCATACCCACGCCGCGCCCTGAAACATCGGAAATAACCGCAGCCGTTGAGAAGCCGGGCAGGAAAATAAGCTGCTGTGCTTCCTGGTCGCTCATGCTCAGGGCTTTTTCTTCCGAGATCAGGCCTTTTTCCACGGCTTTGCGTTTGACCCGGGTAACGTCAATGCCCGCACCATCGTCTTCAATAATGATGTGAACGCGGTCACCTTCCTGATGCGCGGAAATATGGATGGTGCCTTCCAGGGATTTCCCTGAGGCTTGCCTGTCTTCAGGGGCTTCAATGCCATGGTCAAGGCTGTTTCGAACCAAGTGAATCAGCGGGTCGGCAAGTGCTTCAATAATGTTTTTGTCAGCCTCGGTTTCTTCACCTGAAATTTCCAGCTTGATTTGCTTGCCCAGTTTCTTGGCCAGGTCGCGAACCAGACGCGGGAAGCGCTGGAAGATGCTGCTCACCGGCATCATGCGAACCTGCATGATGGCGTCCTGCATTTCCTCAGCAATGCGGTTGATCACCGCATACTGGCTTTTCAGTTCCTTGGCGATCTCACGGACACCGTATTGAACTTCCGCTTTTTCAGCCAGATAGGGCAGGGCGTTTTTAGCCACCACCATCTCGCCGATCAACTCCATCAGGCGGTCGATTTTTTCACGCGGCACCTTCAGTATGGATACTTGCTTGTGCTCTGCGTCCGCACCTTCCACCTTTTCTTGTCGTTCAGCCCTGCCGTCGGCCTTCGGTTCGCTTTTTGCCTCTGTTTTGGCAGTTGGCGACGCTGCGGTTGCTCCCTCGGCGTTTGCTGCGGGGGCGCTGTTGCTGGGTGCTGCGGCGGTATTAACCTGCGGATTGATTTTTCCGGCACCCACATTGGGGCTGATGAACTCGGTGGCCGATGCCCCCGCGTTGCCTTCTGCCGAATGTACAAGCTCTTCCGGGATTTTTTCCAGCCATGCCACCAAGGGGGCAGCGCTGCCGGCAGATTCTGCAGCCTGCAGTGCCGCTTGGGCCGCTTCACCCCAGGCGGACCGGTTCAAGGACTCGCTGAGTTGTTCAATGGCCATGACTGCGGCACGGGCGCGTCCAACCCAAGCGTCAACAGTGGCGTTGAGCGCCATGATCTTGGCTTGCACTTGCCAGATGCGCAAGGCTTGAGCGCGTGAAGCCTCTGTAATCGGCAGCATGCCTTCAGGGGTGTAGCTGTGTGAAGGTGCAGCGGTTTCGCCACCGAACTCCTCATCGCTCTCACCGGTGCAAAGCGAGCCTGACAAGGTTTCGTACTTGATCTGGTCTTTGACATAGTCAAACACCTGAAGCACGGCACCTTCATCTGCACTGCTGGCCAGCGTGAATTTCAGGTTGCAGTTGTAAGGGTCCAAATCTTGCGCTGCAGGCCACTCTTCAACCGGGATGATGGCCAGATATTCAAGGCTGGGTACGCTGTGAATGTATTGAAGCGGGTCTTCGCCCTTAAAAAAGCATTGGCTTTCCGGTTCGTAAGTCACCCAAACCAGGTCTTTGCTGGTGGCTGGAAGCTTGCTCAGGTGGGGTTCTATCCAGGCGGTGATGTGCGAGACGGCAGCACCGGAGGCGTTGCTGACAAAAGCTTCCAGCGCTTCTGTCGGTGCGGGGGCACTGTCTTTGTCGCGAATCGCCTTGATGTTGGCCGCAAGTTGCTTGGCGCGTGGCGTGATCGCATCAGGGTCGTAACCGCCGGTTTCCCAGGTGTCCAGTGCATTGGATACGAAATCCATTGCATCAAGCAGGATGTCAGCGCTGTCAGAGGTGATTTCTCCACCGCTGTCGCGCAATGCATCAAGGGTGTCTTCCGCTGAATGCAAGACACTGCCAATAGGGCGCAGTTCCTCAAAAAGGCCACAATTACCTTTAAGAGTGTGAACCAACCTGAAAAGGTTGTTCAAGCTTTCTTCGTCCTGTCGCTGTTTTTCTAAGGTGAGCATCGCCTCTCCGATGCCCTCCAGCAGCTCGCGACTTTCTGCGATGAACTGCGCCTGCAATGCATTCATCTGCCACGCTCCCCTAATAAGAGTCTGGCGCATTGAACCAGTTGCTCAGGCCGCACTGGCTTGATCATGTACAGGTTTGCTCCAGACAAATACGCCTCTGTTTCGTCGTGCTCTTCCGCTTCCGTGCTGATCATGACCGCCGGAGCTTGTCTTATTTCAACTGCTTCCCTGAGTTTTCTGAGGAAGGAATAGCCATCCATTTTTGGCATGTTCACATCGACCAAATAAAGATCGAACTGTCCGTCAAAGGCTTTCTCCAAAGCCTCAACGCCATTGACGGCTTCATCGGTTTCATAGCCTGCCTGCTTCAAAATACCGCGGTGGTACATACGCACAGTGGCTGCATCATCAATTATTAGAACGCGTTTCATGTTGTCCTCTTTGCGCAAATCAGGGTTTTTGGTAAACGATGGCATCGGGATACTTCCGAACCTTGAACAAGCCGCTGATACGGCTCATGGATTCAGAGTGTCCCAGGCATATAAAACCACCGGGATTCAGCGCTTCGAAAAAAGCCTCTGCTGCAATACGTCGCGATACATCATCAAAATAAATAAGAAGGTTTCGGCAGAAAATCAGGTCGCACTTTCTGAACTTTCGCGTGTCTGCACTTTCCGCCAGATTCACCCGGCTGAATTCCACGCAACTTTTGGTGTCTTCGTCAAGGTGGAACATGCCGTTCTTGTCTTTGCGAAAATATTTGTTGGTGACATTGGCAGGAATGTTGGCCACTGAACGCTCGCTGAAAATACCAGCCCTTGCGGTGTTCAGAATGGTGGTGTCAATGTCGGAGGCCATCAGTTCAACCTGAAACTTTTCCAGATCAGGCCAGTACTCCTGCAAGTAAATTGCAATGGAATAGGGCTCTTCACCGGACGAGCTGGGGATGGACCAAATGCGCACCGTGTCGCCGGGCTTTTTGTTGGCAACCACTTCTGGCAACATGGAATTGACCATGCATGAGAAGTGATATTCCTCGCGAAAGAAGTAGGTTTCATTGACTGTCATGACGTTGATCAGCGCTTGAAGCTCTTCACCCGTTGTTTGAAAGCGCAACATCACAAAATACGATCTGAAGCTTTCGGATTTGGTGGCCTGCATTCTTTCAACGAGGCGCTTGTCTACAAAGTAGCGCTTGCTGTCGTCGAAGTGGATTCCCGTCTTTCGATAAAAAAACTCTCGAAATTTCTGAAAATCATCTTCGGTAATTGTTTTGTTTTCGGCAACGGCCATCATGTACTCTCTTTCGACTGCTCAATCCGATCCAGCGCCGTGCGCACTGCGAATTGTAGATAGGGTTCACTTGTAAATCGTTCTTGAGCCCTGAGTAAACTGGAAATGCAACTCTCGTCACCCACTTCGGAGAGAAGATCCAGCGCTGTCGCACAAACATTGACGTGCGAGTCGTTTTCAATAACGTCCAACAACCATTCGACAACTCTGGGGTGTCGCAGCGATTCCAAAACGTTTACTGCAAAAATCCTGACATCGGGATCCTGGTCTTTCAGCAAGGACTCCATCATCGGGGCCAAAGTTGTTGGCAGCTGCTTCAACACTTCAATGGCTTCGTTGCGAAGGTGCGCATCATCGGAACGCAGGCAGGGCAGCAGCACTGCAACGGCTTCTGGCGTACCGATCAAAGCCAGAGAGGTGAGCATCACTTCACGGACGCTTTTTGTTCTCTCAAGTTCCAGTGAACCTGCCAGGGCATGCACAGCCTGCGGGAAAGCAGACAGGGCTTTTGCGCTGATTCTTCGTGTCTCGGGATCCACCTCGCGCAGGCCCCGGATGAGCGTAGCCAAATCCGGTGCTGCTTCTTCAAGCACCGCTTCGGTCTCTTGGGGTCTTTGTCCCGCTTTGGAAAATCCCATGGTTACGCTCCTTTTTGTATCCAGTAATTCAACTGTTGTGCAATAGATGGGCAAGGCAATACGATGCTGGCCCCGTTTTGTTTGATCAGTTCAGCAGGCATGCCGAACACTGTGGCTGTGTCCTCGGACTCAGCAATTGTTTTTCCACCCAGACGCTTGAGTTCCGTCATCGCTGTTGCGCCGTCATAACCCATTCCCGTCAGCATTACTGAGACGGTTTGTGAAGGTGCCATCACCTTGATTGCGCTCTTCACCAACGCTTCAACGCTGGGGTGCCACAGGTATTCTGATGACTCTGGTTTTGGCATGACCATGAGTTTGTCCAGACGTTCAGCCAGGACCATGTCGGTGCCGCCACGGCCCAAATAAATTTTTCCAGGCACAACTTCCATGGGGGCGTTCACTTCCACCACATTAAGCGGGCACAAGGAGTCCAGTCGTCTGGCGAACGCTTCGGTGAATTGGGGTGGCATGTGCTGTGCAACCAGTACGGGCCAGTAAAAATTCTTGTCCAGCAGCGGCAAGATTTCTTCAAGGGCTTTCGGGCCGCCTGTGGAAACCCCAATCATGACCACGCCAAAGGCGCGCATTTTTGTAACCGGTGCGGTAATAACGGGCGGCATATGCCCCGGCAACACCAAGCCCGGACTTTTCAGCAAGCGTTGTCTGACTGAACTACTTTCTGTTTTCGCCTTCTCGACCTCGTGGGCCGGGGTGTGAAGACTGTCACGGGATACGGGTACGGGTGCAGGCGAAGGACGGCGTAAAGAACCGGCCGGTGCAGTCGGAGTGCGCTCAGAAACTGCCGCTGGCGCAGCGCGGCGGGAGTACCCACGCACCTTGGCCGCAGCAGCGGTACGAACTTTGCTGACCAGTTCGCGCTGAACCAGATCAATGTTGAGGGAAATGGTGCCGCCCGGTTTCGGAATGAAGTCAACAGCGCCCAGCGCAAGTGCTTCCAGAGTTGCAGTCGCACCCTTTTCGGTGATGGATGAAAACATTACGACGGGCGTGGGTCTTTCCGCCATTATCAATGACAAAGCGCTGATTCCGTCCAGCTCTGGCATGTTGACATCCAATGTCACCACGTCAGGCAGGAAGCGTTTGAGTTCAGTCAAAGCCTCAGCACCATTCCTGGCGCTGGCAATTTCAAAATCGCCTTCCGCCGTGAACAGCTGGTTAAGATGCTTGCGCATCAATGCTGAATCGTCAACAACCAAGAGCCTGATCATTTTCCTTATCCCTACTCACTGCCGGTTAAAAAAATTTCAAGCAGGGAGCTTTCGCCCCCTGTTGTTCTCACTGATGTAAAACGCCGATTACTCGTGTTCCGCTGCAGCCAAGGCCGCATTGGTTTGCTCAACAGAAGAGGATTTCTTGCGCTTCAAGCCGGATCTTTGGCTGCTCTGCGCATGTACGTCGCTTTCACTGTGGTGCTCATGAGATTCATGGCCTGAGGCTTGAATGTCTTCGCTGGCGAGCTCTTCCGTTTCCCGACCGCTCAAAAGGGCTTGTGGGTCGATCAACAACACCATGCGCTTTGTAGCGGTGATGTTGGCAACTTCGGGAATGAGTCTTGAAGACTCTTCATTGGTTGCAGGAGACTCGGTGATGCATGCCCTGGGAATCTTCAACACTTCGCTGACGGCATCGACGATGAAGCCGGTGCGCACACCATTGACGAGATAGACCATGATGCGTTGTCTGTCTTTGTCCACTTCCTGACCGCTGCTGATGGCCATGCGACGACGTTGGTCGATGACAGGCAATACGGTGCCGCGAAGGTTGATGACGCCTTCAACAAAGCTGGGTGACTGCGGAACGTGGGTGAGTTGTTCCGGTACGCGGACGATTTCCTGAACCGCATTGATGGGAACGCCAAATTCTTCATCGCCCAAACGGAATACGACGGTTTGCAACTCGTCATCGCTGCCTTCTTCTTCAGCGCTGCCAAAAGCTCCTGCCATTTGCTGCTCTCCAATGTCTTGCGCGCCTGCTGCGTCCATGGCCCCGCGAATGCTTTCGAGATCGAACATTGAATCAATGTTGAGCACGGAGACGATTCGCTTGCCTTGGTCTAAACGGCACATGGCGCTGAGTTGTTTCGCACTGCCTGTGTTGGCCAGTATTTTCGGAATGTCCTCTACGGTGGAACGGGGTACGCGCAACACTTCATGCACGCGGTCCATCACCACACCCACCGAAAAGTTTTGCCCCAATTGCAGTACAACAACGCGGTGATGTTCTTCCATCTGAGCCTGCGGCAAACCAAACATGCAACGCAGACTCACCAAGGGCAGAAGACGCTGGCGCAACACCATCAAGCCCAAAATATGGGGCGGTGAATTGGGCAGCTCCGTAAAGTGAGAAGGCGCCTGCACAATTTCCTGAACGCTTTCAATGGGCGTTGCATATTCCTGGTGAGCGACTTCAAAGCTCACCAGATGCCATTCGTCCTGATTGCTGTCAGCTTCTTCCTGTGCAATGGTTTCATGCTGCTCGAAACCTTCCGATGCTTCCTTGCGACGGTCAGCCTGCCAGGCTTGTCCGGCCTGCTCGAGCAGTTTTTCCACGTCGATGAGCAAAATAACGTCGTCATCCTTGCGAATCATGCCCGCAAGCCATTCGCTGTTGATGCTGCCTTCGACTCGGGAGGCCGGTTCGATCTGACTGGGGTCAAACGTCATGACGGAGTGCACTTTGTCCACTAGGAAACCCAGCGGCGTGCCTAC